>NZ_MCBT01000001.1:0-325457 GCF_001735525.1 Shewanella colwelliana | reverse complement strand
TGTAGTGGTACGGTGAATTTGGCCACCTAGTTAGAGGTGATATCATCACCTCATAAGTTAACAGGTGACACTATGAAAAAACGTACAAGAAGACTTTTTAGCGCAGAGTTCAAACTTGAATCAGCTCAATTAGTGCTAGATCAAAATTACTCAATTGTTGAAGCTGCTCAAGCCATGAGTGTAGGCAAATCAACCATGGATAAATGGGTTCGACAATTAAGAGAAGAGCGACAAGGTAAGCAACCTAAAGCATCACCTATATCACCAGAACAAATTGAAATTCGAGAGTTAAAAAAGCAACTCGCTCGCCTCCAAGAGCACAACGAAATATTAAAAAAGGCCACAGCTCTGTTGATGTCGGACTCACTGAACAATTCTTAATAATTGAGAAACTCAGGCAGAGCTACAGCATAAAAACATTATGCGAAGTGTTCAGTATTCATCGTAGTAGTTACAAATATTGGAAAAAGCGGCCAACAACCATTAATGCCGATAAAGTTAAACTTCGGAGCCTAGTTAGCGAAGTACACACTGCAAGTAATGGGTCGGCTGGTGCTAGAACCATTGCAGATATGGTTAGCCAGCAAGGTGTCTTGCTAAGCCGCTATCGTGCCACTAAGTTGATGAAAGAGCTTGGTATAGTTAGCTGTCAGGTTCCTAAGCACAAATACCGAAAAGGCACGCTAGAACATATTGAAACCCCTAATCACCTAGGTCGACAATTCGCAGTTACAGCTCCGAATGAAGTCTGGGTTGGTGATGTCACCTACGTGTGGGCTGGTAACCGCTGGATGTACTTAGCTGTTGTGATTGATCTATTCGCCCGTAAAGTGATTGGCTGGGCTATGTCATTATCACCTGATAGCCGTTTAACTGGCAAAGCGCTTACGATGGCCTATGAAGGTCGTGGTAAACCTAAAGATGTTATGTTCCATAGCGATCAAGGGACTCACTATACAAGCAGAAAATATCGACAACTTTTATGGCGATACCAGCTCAAACAAAGTTTATCTCGACGTGGGAATTGTTGGGATAATAGTCCAATGGAACGCTTTTTTAGGAGCCTTAAGACAGAATGGATACCAACAACAGGGTATCGTAATTTTACAGAAGCTCAGAACGAAATTACACGATACATAATTGGATATTACTGCCAGCTTCGTCCACATCAATATAACGGCGGACTGACGCCCAATGAATCGGAACGATTGTTCTGGTTAAACTCTAAGATCGTGGCCAATATTAGTTGACCACTACAAGCTATATCAGCACGGTCTCATAATCGTGCCAGAAGATAGAGGCTGAATTGGATGCTGACATAGAGAGAAACTAAAGAGTTAAAGTTATCGGTATCATAGCACTCAGGCTCTAGTCTGTACCAACTCAAGCGTATAAATTAGCTATTTGGTTGAATTAGCGTCATTTTGAAGTTGGAGGTTATTGGCTTCAGCGGTACAATAGCCGCTCTATATAGGGAGCATCCATGTTTGAGCCGTTACTCACTCAACCCAAAGTTATTGAAGTGACCGAAAAGACACAATTTGTTGTTAAGTTATGCGACTCAGTCAGTGACTTTAGTCTATTGCAGGCGATGGGAGGGCATGTTGCAGAGTGCATTGTGATTGCTAGTGAGCCTAATCACATGGGCGTCTTAGTGCGTATTCATCCCTTTCTCACTCTCGATATCTTGCCGGCAGTCACGCACAGCGACAGCACTCTTGGACGATCTTCGTCAATTGAACGATGTGTTGGACAGGGGTTTCGCTTGTTCAGTGCATTAGGCGCTTCTCCGGCCATGTGCGCAAACCTGCTAAGGCAGGGATTGTCGTTTGAGGTCTCTTATATAGAAAACGGAGATATCGCTTTTTGTCCATTATTTGAAAGTAAATGGCAACTTGTTGCACTCGAAAATGATCTGCGTTTATTTGGCGGCCCGATAGAAATTAGGCGTGCAAAAAGTATCTTGGCACGCCAGTTAGATTTAGACGTCAACAGTGAAAGCCTGCTATTAGAGTTAAGCGAGATTGAAACTGTCCGCAATGATTTAAGGCACTTTGTGAGTGATAGTAGTCATGCTCGACACCGTGCATTGGTGAATGAAGTCTCTGAGCTCGATAACCAACTATTGCAAAAAAAGCAGCTAATTTCACGTTACTATCATCAAGCTATAGAACGTCCGAATTGGCAACGAGCCGCTAATCATGTTGAAAATAACGATGATCTGCTACGAAAGCTTGCCTACTATCAATTGCTCGCACCGCAGGAGCTTAACACTATGGTTGAGCAGATGTTTTTAGATGAAACTCAGATTGTTTGATTTAGCGCGCCCATTATAAATATATTACTTGGAAAGATTGATGAATTACCGTTGCCCCCTGTGTCAGCATCCCTTGTTGTTGAACGATAGAGTTTGGTGCTGTGACAATAACCATAGGTTTGACTGTGCTAAAGAGGGCTATGTCAATTTGTTGCCTGTACAAAAAAAACGCTCTAAAGACCCTGGCGATAATAAAGAGATGATGTTTGCCCGCAGGGAGTTTCTCAATAAGGGGTATTACCAGTGCATGAGCGATCGTGTTAATGCACTAGCACAAGAATACGCACCAAGTGCGTCGCAGGGATTGGATGTTGGATGTGGGGAAGGTTATTACTCTCATCGTCTGCATGAGGTGATGAATCAACAGGGGCCTTTTAACTTAAATGGTGTTGATATCAGTAAGTCGGCATTGAAGTATGCCGCTAAACGCTATCCAGAGATCCGTTTTTGTGTTGCCAGTAGCTTTGAAATGCCTTTCGAAGCAGAAAGTTTTGATTTTATGCTGCGCATATACGCGCCTTCGTTAGATGATGAACTGCGCCGAGTCGCTAAACCAGGTGCGACACTGATAACCGTGTCGGCAGGGCCGCAACATCATTTTGCATTGAAAGAGCTGATTTATGATCAGCCTAGGCCACATCCTGATATTGAAAGCCAAATCGCGGGGTTCGAGTTATGTCATAGCGAACGGGTGCAGCAGACCTTAACGCTAAATGATGCGGCGGACATCCAACATTTCTTAGCCATGACGCCTTACAATTGGAAGTTTACGGTGGATCAAAAGCAGCACCTTATGGAAAATGAATTGCGCTGTGAATTGGATTTTAAAATTGAAGTCTTTTACGCCATTTAATTTATTACCCCTTGTTTAAACTATCTATTTTTTGCAAATGAAAACCATTTAGTGTTTTTACACAAAAAAATATGCCAGTTTTTTTAATCAACTGACAGAAAATTAAGTAAAAAATAGGTTTTACTCGGAGTAATGGCTGTTGACATACTGTCAGAATGATTTATAGTAATCGCAGCTTGAAGGTTGGGCTTAACTTTATGTGTTCAATACGACCAGTTCGTCCTGTTAACATAAGTAATACCGGCATTTTCCAGCTCTACTGCCGTTTAAGGCTTTATTTTATTTAGTTACAGGATTTATATCATGTCTCAAGTTACTGGCGTTGTTAAGTGGTTCAACTCTGACAAAGGTTTTGGATTTATCGAGCAAGAGTCTGGCCCAGACGTTTTCGTACACTTCCGTGCGATCAACTCTGACGGTTTCAAAACTCTTGACGAAGGTCAGAAAGTGCAGTTCACTGTGACTCAAGGTCAAAAAGGTCCACAAGCTGAGAACGTTACTGTTCTTTAAGCTGACCTTTAGTAGCATTTAGCTACTAAAAAAGAATTCTAAGAGCTGCGATTTATCGCGGCTCTTTTTTTTGTATTAATTTTTTATTCAGTACCTTCACACTGACTGACTGACTGACTGACTGACTGACTGACTGACTGACTGACTGACTGACTGACTGCCTGACTGCCTGACTGCGCTGCACTTTATACCTATCAATATAAAGCTCTGATCGCTCAGTGAGAGTTTAGCGCGTCGGAGGTGAGGCAAGGAGTGAGGTGCATAGCCTCTCAAGGTTTAAGCTCACTGCATCGAGTACGCTTAAACTCGCCTTTGAGGTGTATTTTTGGCTGTCAGTTGAATAACCTTACAAGGAAGTATCGGTTCTATTATCTATTCGCCTTGTGCGAGCTGCCAAAAAACATGTTGAGTCGATCCCATTCTTATATTGGTTGGTATTATTCTCATGTGCGTTGGCAGGTAATAATCATTGCCCACTCATTGGCTCAAGAGTCTCACGACTCATATTCTCACGCCCTAATGGGTTATTGGTTATTTACTATCGAACAAGGCGGTGGGTATCACTGTCGCTCGCTCATAGCTGTTACAGCGTCTTTGGCGCAGAAAAAAGCCAGTAGTGGTTGCTACTGGCTTGAGTAGAGGCGATCTTTGAGCCTTATACTAATAAGCGTTAGGAGAATAATTTGTCTTCTAGGGTACGGCCACGTTGCAGCGTGTGGTATTGCCACTGGTGTGTGGCGAACAGTTCGAATAACTTTAATTCAAATTGATAACCAGCGTGCTTCGTATATTGGATCACAAACTCATTGTGTTGGCTATTCTTGACCGATAGTACTTCGGGGAGAGCATTAATTAGGCTGTTGAATTGTTCATTGTCGCAATCATGCATAGATACCGTGAGATAGTCATCGGCTTGTGCATCTTTTATTGATACAGATTGATTTAATTCGCCTTGGTCAAGATAAAGCACCTTGTCACACAGTTTTTCAAGCTCATCTAGATTATGAGAGCTAATCACAAAGGTGGTGTGGACCGACTGAGCGGTCACCAGTTCTCTAATCGCTTTGGCATTGGCAGGATCTAACCCTGCAGTGGGCTCATCAAGTAGAACCAGCTTAGGCTGCCCGATTAAAGCTTGGGCAATCGAGACTCGTTTACTCATGCCGTGGCTCAACGAGAGCGGCTTTTGTGCGGCCACATCGGCTAAGCCCACCAAAGCGAGTACTCTCAGTGATTCTGCTTTGGCCTGTTTGTTGTTAAAGCCTTGCAGCTGCGCGAACAACACAAGTTGTGCTAGTACAGTCAGATTGGGATCAAGGCGTGCATCTTGTGGCAAGGCGGCAATTTGTCCGAGCAATGCCGTACTGTTCGGTCGCTCCCCAAATATTTTCACTTGGCCATCAGTTGGACTGATATAGCCACAAAGCAGCGAGAATAGTGTGGTTTTACCGGCACCATTTGGACCAACCAGCGCAATGGGCGCACCAGCTTCAATGGTAAAGCTGACGTTATTTAGTGCACGTTTACTGCCGTAGGATTTACCTACACTTTCACAGGTAATTAGGCTCATAATGCGATCCTCGCCATGTAGGTTCTTCCAACTAGCAGTAGTACAGCAGCTTGGATCAAAGGGATGGGGGCAAAGGCCAAGCTGCCCAGGCCGCTCGTATTAATCATCATAGATAGCTGTGCACCAGGAAGTACCCACTGCATTACACTATCAAGGCCTGGTAGGTAGTAGTTTAAAATGGCACTAACGATAGAGAATCCAGCCCAGAGTAATACGGCATAGATTGTGGCTCTCATTGCCGAGTTGGCATACAAGGACAAAATTGCCATGGTGGCGGTAAAGGGGAGCAGCACTATCATAATATTGATGAAAATAAATAAACTAGATGAGATTGCCGGCAGTAGTAATGAGGCATCACGGAACGCCACCAGTATCAATGTTGCGCCTAAAGTAAAGAGTAACAGTATTGCCTGAATAAGCATGTAACCGACAAAACGTCCGAAAAATAGCGTATCTCGACTAGCACGTAGCGTTAGAAAACGAAAAGTTCCTCTGGCTCTATCTGATGCAAATTGATCGGCACTCACTGAGATACTGAACAAGGGGAACAGATATAAGGCGGCTATCCAGACGATTGCCATTTCGGCAACGGGCCAAGAAAACAGTTCGCTCACTGAGGACTCACCAAAGAGCGCGGCCAGAAATTGTTTAAAATCAGGTGAAAAAAGATAAATGGATGCTTGTTTGACCGGGTACCATAAGATCAGAAACCACACTAATGCAAAGGCCGCCAAGGCAATAAGCCCACGGGTATTAAACAAAATTTTCTTCAGCTCAAATTTAGCGACGAGCAGTGTCGCACCCAATGAGCTAATTGGCTTAACAGTGTCCAAAGGTATTTCCTTTTCCTATTATTAATTTTGTTACACTATCACTAAATTGTGTTCTAGACAGTGTCAGTGTGTACTCAAATGTTACAACTGATTATCAATGAGTTGCGCAACTAAGTGTTTGAGTTCTGCAACCTCTTGCTCGAGCTGTTCAACTCTCCTTGGGAGTGTGTCACTGTGATGGTGTTCTGAAGGCGTTGAGGCATCTACATTAACACTAACCTGAGCAATGTGGTGTTCAGTGTCGCTGAGCAGTTCTGCAAAACGACACTCACGTTTACCTGGTTCTCGTGCCAGTTGCGTAACCATGGGGCTGTCGAGCGTTGCCAGCGCATGAAGTGTCTGCTCTACTTCGGCCACATCATTAAAATGATGCAATCTATTACTGCGGGTACGAAGCTCTCCTGCAGTTTGTGGACCCCGAAGGAGTAATAAGCAGATCACAGCAACTTGACCGCCATTAAGTTGTAACTGACTAAATTCGGTATTACAAAAACGGTGCTTATATTTGATCACTCTAGAGCCAAACCCCGTCTGCTCAGAGATAAGGCGTTTTTTGGTCAATGAATCAATAGCAATTTGTACTTCTGTTTCACTCAGGTTCATGACAGGCTCTCGGCTAGATTTTTGATTACAGGCTAGCGTCAGGCCGTTGAGGGATAGGGGATATTGCTCTGGGGTGGTTTTTTCTTTTTCTAATAGACAACCGATAATGCGCGCTTCGTGAGAGTTAAAGTTCATACTTACTGAATCCACATAAAAAAAGCATAGCTTGTTATAACAGAGCTATGCTTTTATTCAAAGGTTATCCTAGGAGCAACTTTGTTATTGCTTAACTTCTAGTCAACAAGACGAATGCCATCGCTATCGATACTAATCTTTTGCATCTTGTATAATCCGCCGATGCTTTTCTTGAAGGCTTTTTTACTCATTGCCAGCTCGGCGTAAATTTTCTCTGCATCGGTTTTATCTGTGAGTGGCAGAAAACCTCCTGCTTGCTTGAGCTTAAAGATAATCGTATTGGCGTGCTTGTCGAGTTCCTCTTTCACACCACGTTGTAAAACCAAATCGATTTTATCATCGGTGCGAACTCGTTTGATGAAGCCTTTCAGCCGCTGACCGAAGCGTAATTCACGAAAGACTTCATTTTTATAGATAACACCCCAATGGGCGTGATCGATAATGGCTTTATAGCCAAGATCAGTGGTGCCACCAATGATCAAGTTAACTTCTTGGTCATTACGGTAAGGCGGTGGGGTTAAATCGAGAAACTTTTCGACTTTTGATGAAGCAACGATACGATCATCAGCTTTATTGATAAAGACATAGACGAGGTATGAGCGGCCAACTTCAATCTCTTTATGTTGTTCGCCAAAGGGTAAAAACAGATCCTTGTCGAGCCCCCAATCTAAAAATGCACCATAAGGACCGGTAGCGATAGCTTTTAGATAGGCAAATTGCCCTACCTGAACTAAGGGTTTTTTAGTTGTGGCTATGACCTTATCTTCTGAGTCTAGGTAAAGAAATACATCGACACTGTCACCCACTGCGCACTGCTTTGGCATGACTTTTTTAGGCAGTAATACTTGGCCTAATTCATGTGCATTTAAATACACACCAAAATCAACATTTTTGACAACTTCTAGGGTACAGGATTTTCCTATCTCAACCATGGGACTCTCTATCACAATAGCGTACAAATTCGACTGCGGATTATAGTGGAAAATTGTGTATTATGCTGTAACTCTATTTGATTAAGGTAGTTAATTTCACACTATTATCGGCTTAGGTGGTGTAATTGCGCATTTTGTTGATGAATTCGAACGATAAATGCGGGATAAATCTTGCAATAAATTAATGTGATAATGATACTTGCAATTAGTTAATTTCAGGGGTTTAATTGCGCGCCTTTTTTTACTTTAGAAAAAAGTGAAATCAAAGCGTGAAACGGCAGACCTTCGCAGCGTTAAGCGGGTGAGTTTTTGCCCATCGAATCGATGTTGATATTGCAGCTTGCTTCAAAGTGAGAGTGCGGTATCGAGAGACATTAATGTGTTGGTAGGTGCGCACCTACTGAATATCAATGTACACACACAGGTTGAGAAAATATGAGTAATTGGTCTATTAAAGATGCTTATGCAGGTTATAACGTAAACTACTGGAGCTCAGGGCTCTATGGCATAAGCGAGACCGGTGAGGTGACGGTATCGCCCGATCCGAATCATCCTGAGCATGCAATCGGCTTAAATGCACTGGCTAACGATATGGTTAAGTCAGGTGTTGCATTGCCCGTATTGGTGCGCTTTCCGCAGATCCTCCATCATAGAGTGAATAGCTTGTGTCATGCATTTAACCAAGCGATTCAAAAGTATGACTATCAGTCAGATTACCTGCTGGTTTACCCCATTAAAGTAAACCAACAACAAACTGTGGTTGAAGAGATCTTGGCTAGCCAAGTATCAAAAGAGGTACCACAGTTAGGGTTAGAAGCGGGTAGTAAGCCCGAGTTAATGGCTGTATTAGCCATGGCTCAAAAGGCCAGTTCAGTGATTATCTGTAACGGTTATAAAGACGTCGAGTATATCCGTCTTGCACTAATTGGTGAAAAATTAGGCCATAGTGTTTACATCGTATTAGAGAAGTTATCCGAACTAAAAATCATCTTAGCGGAAGCGAAGAAATTGGGCGTTACACCAAGACTGGGTCTTCGTGTGCGCTTAGCGTTTCAAGGTAAAGGTAAGTGGCAGGCCAGTGGCGGTGAAAAATCAAAATTTGGTCTTTCTGCGGCGCAAGTGTTGACCGTTATCGATTCACTAAAGCAAAACGATATGCTTGATTGCTTGCAGTTATTGCACTTCCACCTCGGCTCGCAGATTGCCAATATTCGCGATATCAGAAGTGGTGTGAGTGAAGCGGGTCGCTTCTATTGCGAACTTCAAAAACTGGGTGCAAATGTTAAGTGCTTCGATGTTGGTGGGGGGTTAGCGGTCGATTATGACGGAACTCGAAGCCAAAGCAGTAACTCAATGAACTACGGTTTAACTGAGTATGCTAATAACATCGTTAGTGTGCTAACAGATATGTGTAATGAGTACGAGCAGCCCATGCCGCGGTTGATTTCTGAATCGGGTCGTTATTTAACTGCCCATCACGCGGTATTGATCACTGACGTTATCGGCACCGAAGCCTATAAACCAGAAGAGGTCGTGGCCCCCGATGACGAAGCACCTCAGCAGCTGAAAAACATGTGGCAATCGTGGACAGAGGTCAGTGCGCGCGCCGATCAACGTGCCTTGATTGAAATCTACCATGATGTGCAAAGTGATTTAACTGAAGTCCATTCACTGTTCGCTTTAGGACAAATGAGCCTAAATGACAGAGCTTGGGCTGAACAGATGAACCTGCGTGTGTGTTATGAGCTTAAAGGTGTGATGAGCGGTAAGTATCGTTTTCACCGTCCGGTAATTGATGAGCTCAATGAGAAGTTAGCCGATAAGTTCTTTGTGAACTTCTCACTGTTCCAATCGCTGCCAGATGCATGGGGTATCGATCAAGTGTTCCCTGTTATGCCATTAAGCGGGCTTGATAAGGAGCCTGAGCGCCGCGCAGTGATGCTAGATATAACCTGTGACTCAGATGGTATTGTGGATCAATATGTCGATGGTCAAGGGATTGAAACGACCTTACCAGTGCCTGCATGGAGTGCAGAAAGCCCTTATCTGATTGGTTTCTTCCTAGTGGGAGCCTACCAAGAGATTTTAGGTGATATGCATAACCTGTTTGGTGACACCAATTCAGCCGTAGTGCGTTTGGATGACGACGGGCTTGTGAATATTGAGTCGGTACTGGCTGGTGACACTGTCGCGGATGTGTTGCGTTACGTGAACCTTGATGCCGTGTCGTTTATGCGTACCTATGAAGAACTAGTTAATCTGCATATTCAAGAAGATGAACGCGCAAACATCCTTGAAGAGCTGCAAGTCGGCCTGAAAGGTTACACTTATTTAGAAGACTTCTCGTAACCGAAAAGTGATAGTGTGAGTGACCACAAAGCCAGTTTTAAGTTTACTTAAAGCTGGCTTCTACAGTTTTAAGTGACTGGACATCAATTTATATGTTTTTTGAGGGCTCAGAAAAGAGAATCGAAATCGTTGTGAATGGCGACAGCCAATCGCTGCGATCCTTTGGCGATTCATTTTGGCAGCAAGCCGTTGCTAAAGCTGGCGCAGATGTGCTCTCTAAAATTAGTAACTCAGGCTGTGATGCGTACCTCTTAAGTGAGTCGAGTTTGTTTGTTTGGGACAAACGGCTAGTCATGCTCACGTGTGGCAATACCAACTTAGTCGATGCGGCGTTGTTTATGATTGATCAACTCAATAGCGTGAATATAGCGTGGTTAAGTTATCAGCGTAAGAGTGAATTTCTGTCGCATCTGCAATCGAGCCATTTTGAAGACGATATACAGCGACTCAATGAGGTGATGATTGGACGGGCGTATCGCATCGGTCATCTCGATGGACATCATCACTATTTTTATTGCAGCCAAAAAGGTGAATCGGCAAGTGTGAGCCGGAGTATGCAGATGTATCATATTGATGGCCAAGTGGCTGACTATTTACGCGGTGATACACTGGATGCCTTGTCGATTAGACAGCGCCTAAAGTTAGCCCCCCTGTTTTGTGATTTTGAGTTTGACGACCATCTGTTTAATCCTTTTGGATATTCGATAAACGGGATCAGACATAATGACTATTTTACGATTCACATAACACCGCAAGAGAGAAGCTCTTATGTGAGTATTGAAACTAACTTGAATTCTGCACTCGAAGCGTCCAGTATATTTTGCGAGCTGTTAAATATTCTGAACCCAAGAGTGTGGGATGTGATTGGATTTAATGGGCAGCTGGTTGTTGATGCATTCCCGCCACATATTGATTTGGCTGATTGCAATGTGTCACTCAACCAGGCCGATACACTTTATATCAACCATTACAAACAGGCCAAGCGCGAGCGCTTAGTGGCCGAAGCTTTGTGATAATAATTTAGATTATATGGAGCACCTATGACCACTTTTGCAGACAAGCCTGATTATTCGCTTTATTCCAATGCATTTGGTTATTTAAGACAGCCGCTGGATTTTAAACCACTAGAAAGTGATGCCGACGTAGTGGTGCTAGGCTTGCCATTTGATATGGCTACCACTGGGCGCTCAGGCGGCCGTATGGGACCTGGTGCGATACGTCAAGCATCGGTGAATCTGGCCTGGGAAGAAACACGTTGGCCATGGGATTTCAAACTCAGTGACCATCTAAAGATGGTTGATGCGGGTGACTTAGTGTACGACTGTGGTGACTCAGCAGATTTTACTCAACGAGTTGAAGACTTTGCCACTGCAATCGTTGGGTCAGGCAAAGCGATGTTAAGCTTTGGTGGTGATCATTTTGTGACTTTACCACTGCTGCGCGCCCATTATAAAAAGCACGGTAAGATGGCATTGCTGCACTTTGATGCTCATACCGATACCTATAGCCAGGGCAGTAAGTATGACCATGGCACCATGTTCTTCCATGCCCCGAACGAGGGGATTATCGATGCTGCACATTCAATTCAAATTGGCATCCGTACTGAATATGATAAGAGCAGTCATCTCTTTAAGGTGATTGATGCAGCGACGGCGAATGATCTCACGGCAGACGAGATCGTGGCGCAAATTAAGCAAAGAGTCGGTGATATGCCACTTTACGTCACGTTCGATATCGATTGTTTAGACCCAGCGTTTGCCCCAGGTACGGGGACGCCTGTTTGTGGTGGTTTAACAAGCGATAAGGCGATGAAGATTATCCGTGGCTTGAGGGGGATGAACGTCGTCGGTATGGATGTGGTTGAAGTGGCGCCTGCTTATGATTCGGCAGAAATTACGGCGTTGGCTGGTGCTACCTTAGGCCTTGAAATGCTTCATGTTTGGGCGTCAGCTAACAAGAAGTAGTCGACCACAAATTAAAAGCCGTTATCGTGCTGTGTATTAGCGGTTTGACTGCAGTGGAGGCGATGATCAAACGTCAGCTTTCACTAGGCTTTTAAGACGGTAAAACTGCTAACAAGCATAGCGTTTATGTTTAGGTCACTCACATCATTGACTGCGAGCTAAACTTGAAAGATAAGCCGCAGTCATTAGTTAGGGAAATAAGATGTCCAATTTAAGTGATATTAGGCGTGAATATACCTTAGGGGGATTGCATCGGGAGGATCTGCCTGAGGAGCCGATGGCACTGTTTGCTAAATGGTTGGAAGAGGTGCGTGATGCCGATGTGTTGCCAGATCCTACTGCGATGTCGGTGGCAACGGTTGATGAAACCGGGCAGCCTTTTCAGCGTATCGTGTTACTAAAACGTTTTGACAATAATGGCTTTGTCTTCTTTACCAACTTAGAAAGTCGTAAGGCGGAGCAAATAGCCCACAACAGTAAAGTGAGCCTACTGTTTCCTTGGCATGCGTTAGAGCGCCAAGTGGCCATCACTGGTGTTGCAGAGCCGTTATCGACGGCTGAGGTGCTTAAGTATTTTATTACGCGTCCTAAAGAGAGCCAGATAGCGGCTTGGGTATCAAAACAGTCGAGTAAAATTTCAGCCCGCCAAGCCCTTGAGAGTAAATTTGCCGAGATGAAAGCTAAATTTAGTCAGGGTGAAGTGCCTTTACCTAAGTTTTGGGGCGGCTACTTAGTCCGTCCATCAAGCATTGAATTTTGGCAAGGTGGTGAACACCGCTTACATGACCGGTTTCTATATAGTGAAGAGGCTGGTGGTTGGGACATTTCTCGTTTAGCGCCATAATGCCTTATCACTCTGCTTAAAACTAAAAAACCACCCTGTTAAGGGTGGTTTTTTTATGTCATACGACTATTACCATTTCTTTTTAGGCTGGAACAACACGTCAATATCATCTTCATCATTTTTTTGCTGCGGCGCATTAGGGGCCGACAGTTTCTGAGCCCCCATGATTTCATCTAATAACGCTTTTGCTTCTTCGACTTTTCTGCTGATAAACGGATCATTCGGGGTAAGGGCCTTTATGGTATGCAGGGTGGAGAGCGCTTTAGTGACCATCTGTTTGGATGAACCATATTGCTTCATAAAGCTGGCCGTTCGTGCTCTTGACAGCATAGAGTCGACATTGATACGCAGTTGTAAGCTATCAACGCGAGCTTCCTCTTGGGCAAAAATTGTGGGATCGATTTTCCCCTTGTTATGTTCGGCTCTTAAGATTGCTTTTAATTTTTTCAGCACTTGCACTAAGGTCAAAATCTGTTTGTCTGTATCAGGAAGGCGAAACCCTTCGACGGTGGGAGCTTGTTTTGGAGCTTGTTGTAAAGTCTCTATCTGGGCATTTAAATCAGCTAAACGGCGTTGATAATCAGCCGTTTGATTACCGCCCAAGTTGACAGATAGTGTTAAGGCTTCTTGCACTCGCTTATACAAAATGAGAACGATATTGGTCGAGCAAGGAAACATGCCAGTGCTTGATAAAACGGTTTCAGTTTCATCAATAATAGCGCGTTGTCTCGCCATTTCTGTCCGTCTTTCTGCCTCAGCGCGCTCTTTCTGCTGTTGAATAACATTGATACCGATGACGAGTAACAGCAGTGCGCCGATTAAGATAAGAACCAAAGTAAATATCATAGGTCTACCATTCTTTATGCAATTCCGTTAATGCTACTATAAATCAATACGCTAGCATAGTTATCTTAGACTAGCTTTTGGGTTATGTCGTGTGATACTTCGCAACTCTGTGCTATATTCCTGTTTGATTTAATTTTCTGTGTGTACTATAACCAATAATTATACTTAATCTCCAAACTAGGACTGTAAACAGTAGCATGGATTACAGGCCCCTTCGAAGGATAGACGATGAAGCTGCAGCAACTTAGATATATCGCAGAAGTGGTTAATCATAACCTGAATGTTTCAGCGACGGCTGAAAATTTATACACTTCTCAGCCTGGGATCAGTAAGCAAGTACGAATGCTTGAAGATGAGCTGGGGATTCAAATATTCGGACGTAGCGGCAAACATCTTACTCATGTGACGCCAGCGGGTCTTCAAGTTATCAGTATTGCCAACGATATACTGGGCAAAGTTGAGAGTATTAAGAAGGTTGCAGAAGAGTACACTAAGCCAGATCAGGGTGAACTTAATATTGCCACAACCGATACCCAAGCGCGTTATGCATTACCGCATATTATTCGTGGCTTTATTGACCGATATCCTAAAGTTAATTTACACATGCACCAGGGCACGCCTTCGCAGATCAGTGAGTTAGCGGCAAGAGGGGATGCAGATTTTGCCATCGCCACTGAGGGGATGCATCTCTACTCAGATTTGATCATGTTGCCATGTTACCACTGGAATCGCTCAATTGTCGTCACGAAAGACCACCCGTTAGCATCGAGAACCCAGATAAGTATTGAGGACTTGGGTCGGTTCCCACTGGTGACTTATGTCTTTGGCTTCGATAGAGAGTCTGAAATTGAGAAATCGTTTAATCGTGCAGGCATAGAACCAAGGGTTGTATTTACCGCCACCAGTGCCGATGTGTTAAAAACTTATGTACGTTTAGGGTTAGGTGTAGGCGTTATCGCATCGATGGCGATAGATCCTGTTATAGACAAAGATTTAGTGGCGATCGATGCCAGTCACCTGTTTGCGCACAGTACTACCAAAATCGGTTTCCGTAAGGGGAACTTCCTTCGTACCTATATGTATGAATTTATCGAGCATTTCGCACCGCATCTAACTAAAGAAGTCGTGGAAAAAGCGGTTGGTCTGCGAGACCCTCAATTGATAGAAAACTTGTTTACTGATGTGGAATTGCCGATTCGATAGTGCAGCTTGAAACAAAAAACTCGCCAAATGGCGAGTTTTTTATTACTTAATTTAACATTCGACAATGTTAACCGCTAAGCCGCCTTTGGCGGTTTCTTTATATTTGCTACGCATATCTTTACCGGTTTCCATCATGGTCTTAATCACTTTATCGAGTGAGACCTTATGATTGCCGTCGCCGCGTAGTGCAAGCCTAGATGCATTGATGGCTTTGACTGCTCCCATCGCATTACGCTCAATACAAGGAACTTGTACCAAACCGCCAACAGGGTCACACGTTAGTCCAAGGTTATGTTCCATACCTATCTCTGCAGCATTTTCAACATGCTCGACCGTGCCGCCCATGATTTCGGTTAATGCCGCTGCAGCCATTGAACAAGCCACGCCAACTTCTCCTTGGCAACCCACTTCGGCACCTGAGATAGAGGCATTTTTCTTGTATAGAATACCTATAGCAGCGGCTGTGAGCAGGTACTGACAACATAGTTCAATATCGACCTCTTGAACAAAGGTATCGTAGTAGCATAAAACTGCAGGGATAATACCCGCAGCGCCATTGGTTGGCGCGGTGACTACCCGATCACCCGCTGCATTCTGTTCATTAACGGCCAGTGCAAAGAGATCGACCCAATCCATGGCCGTTAGTGGGTCAATACAGTTTTTACCTTCAGCCTTAAGGCGACGATAAAGTCCTGGGGCTCTACGGCGAAGTTTTAGGCCGCCTGGCAATATGCCTTCCTTCTGATAACCGCGTTCAACGCAGGTTTTCATGGTCTGCCATATATGCCACAGGCGTGCTTTTACTTCTTGCTCATCGGCAATAGAAAGCTCATTGGCCATCATCAGTGCAGAAATACTTAACCCGTTTTCCGTGCACATGGTAAGCAGTTCGGCGGCACTATTAAAGTCATAAGGTGCTGACTTTATCGGTGCAGCAGGGGAGGCGTTTTTGGCTAAAATTTCGTCTTCATCGAGAATGAAGCCACCGCCGACAGAGTAGTATGTGCGCTGATAAATACATTCGCCTTTAGCAAAAGCATACAGGGTCATGGCATTGGCATGAGCGGGTAAGCTTTTGCGCCTGTGGTAGGTGACCCCATTATCCCGTGAAAAAATAACCTGTTTGTTATCAGCCATATTTAGGGTCTGGGTAGCGTGAACATCAGCGAGAACCGCGTCAATTTTATCGGTATCAACGGTCTCAGGCTCTTCGCCCATCAAGCCAAGGATCACCGCTTTACCGGTTCCGTGGCCTTTACCCGTTTGTCCGAGTGAGCCGAAAAGCTCAGATCTTAATTCATCAGTGGCAGTCAGATGACCATGCTTTTCCAAATCTTTGACAAAGATATTGCCCGCTTTCATCGGTCCTACAGTATGGGAGCTAGATGGCCCGATACCGATTTTAAACATGTCAAATACACTAATCATTTTATAACCCTGCTTGTTTTCATTGTTATCGTTATGCAATCTCTGTGATTTTAGGTCAAATAGTTACATCACGCCGTGTTCAAGAGTTATCATCGCTGTAATATGATAATCTTAGCGGCCAATTAAGATTGATTGAACGCGAGTATCCCATACTTTATGCTTGGCTTTCGCATTAGTTTTTTTCAACATCTATTTTCGGATTAGCCAATCTAGTGCATAACGGAGTATGCTGAGTCGGATTCGTGTTTTATTTGTTTTTTTATTATTTTATTTCAATTATTTATACTCGTTGATTGGTTTCTGTCCTTTCATGGTTTTATTCATTATTAACGAGATTTTATAGTTTTTTTAGGGGGTAGGGTGAGCTATTTAATGATGGATTTGTTATCCACAGAGATAACAGAGCATGAAGCGGAACAGTTAAAACATCCCATGGTCGGTGGACTGATTTTGTTCTCGCGTAACTACCAGAGCCGTGATCAACTTATTGCTTTAATTAAATCAGTTAGAGCGGTAAACCCCGATTTACTGATAGCCGTTGACCATGAAGGTGGTCGCGTTCAACGGTTTGTTGATGGCTTTACTAAAATTCCTGCGATGGGCGAACTACTGCCCAGTGCTAAAGGTGATATGGCATTAGCCAAATATTGGGCAAAAGAGCTTGGGTTTGTGATGGCCGTGGAGCTACTTAGCTGTGATATTGATTTGAGTTTTGCACCTGTATTGGATCTTAATGGTATTAGCCAAGTGATTGGTACGCGTGCATTCAGTGCTAGGCCAAATGAGGTAATTGAGCTGGCTAACAGTTTTATTACAGGGATGAATGAAGCTGGCATGGCGGCCGTGGGTAAGCATTTTCCTGGCCATGGCAGCGTCGCTGCGGATTCCCATATCGCCCAACCAGTTGACTCTCGAAGCGAAGCACAGATCCGTGAACTGGATATGGTGCCATTTGAGCATCTGATCTCTCACCAGCGCCTTCAAGGCGTTATGCCTGCACATGTGATTTTTGATCAAGTCGACCCAAACCCTGCCGGATTCTCTGCCTTTTGGCTACAATCAGTCTTAAGACAAGAGCTAGGGTTTGACGGAGTGATTTTTTCTGATGACTTAGGCATGAAAGGGGCGGGGGTCGTCGGCGGCTACCAAGCGCGTGCTCAGGCAGCAATTGAAGCCGGTTGCGATATGATTCTACTGTGTAATGATGCAGATGGCCTCAATGAGCTGTTGAGTGAGTTCCAGTGGCCTCTAAGCCTGCCATCTACGCCAGCAAAGCAATTGCGCGCTACACAACAAGTTGCCAGCGCACTGCAAGATGAGCAACGATGGTTAACCGCTAAATCGATAGCGCAGCAGTTAGTTATGGACTAACTTTGATGTAGCGCAAAATACCCATGTTGTGAGTTAGCTACAGTTAATGTACAGAAATTATTGATAGGTGCCAGGATGATCCTCTATTTTCATGGTTTTGATGCGACTAGCCCAGGTAATCACGAGAAAATGCGCCAGTTGCAGTTTGTGGACAATGACGTGCGTTTGGTTAGCTACAGTACCTTGCATCCAAAGCACGATATGCAGTATCTATTAAATGAGGTGAGTCGCCAGCTAAAGCAAAGTGACGACCCTAACCCGCTTGCGATTGGTGTGGGTTTAGGCGCTTACTGGGCGGAACGGATTGGTTTTTTGAACCAAATAAAAACCGTCCTTGTTAACCCCAATCTGCATCCGCAAGACAATATGGTGGGCAAGATTGATAGGCCAGAAGAGTATGCGGATATTGGTAGTAAGTGCGTGAGCCAATTTCGTGATAAAAACCGCGGTAAAGGCTTATGCATATTATCTCGTCATGATGAAGTGCTCGATAGTCATGCCTCGGCCGAACTGCTAAGTCCCTATTATGAGGTGGTTTGGGATGAAGAGCAGCGCCATAAGTTCGCATCATTAGCCGCACACCTTAGCCAGATTAAGGCATTTAAGGCAAAGTAATACACAGGCTAAGAATGCAATAAGCAGGCACTTTAATGGTCGATAGAAGAGTTAGCGACGAGCAGCCTTGGCGCTAACTTTTATTATTGCTATTACTGACGTTGACTAATCTGAGCTATCAGCCACAAGCTTAGGCCGTATATCTCTGTTTTAATTCGCTACTGAGTCTTCGTCACTCTCTTTTCCCTTTTTGTCGACTTCTTTCAATAACTCCCATTTATCACCGTTTCGGTTTCGTTTGTTCAGTTATTTCAATAGATATTGTTTGATTTTTCACCACCTCAATCTGGAAAGATATCTTTAAGGCGGTTTAGGGAGATTTTTCTGTTGCGGAAGTAGCACAGCTTCACTGTTTGTGATACAAAATGATACATATCGTTTCAAATGGTCTATCAGACCTTTCCCAGTTTGCGTATGTCGCCCGATGCAGCTAACCACATATTAGTTAGCTGTTTTTTTTGTCTATTTTTTGCCCATTAGCTCACTATGCGTTATCTTCAAAGGGCGCATAAATTGATAATGAGGTTTGAATGACGCGGGTATTGCTAACCATAACGGGGAAAGTTCAAGGGGTCTGCTTTAGACGCTATTGTCAAAGTAAGGCATTGGAGTTTGGATTGACTGGTTTTGCCAAGAATCTCGATAATGGCGCGGTGTCGGTTTTACTGCAAGGAGGGAGTGCCGCGGTTGATCGATTTATTCTTTGGAGTAACGAAGGCTCGCCACAATCACAAGTCGATAATGTGTTGGTTGAAGAGGATGAGGCAGACGATATCTACCTCGATTTTTCAATACTTTAGCTAGTTAAAAAGTGCTTTACGCTGTTGGAAGCTCTACCCCACGTTTGCAGGGTATCTCTCGCTCAGTTTAAACGGCCTCGCCCTGCGTCTGCTTGTTATTGGCTCACCATTGATTCCGCAGCTGCCATTTCACTGGGTTGTTTCATCTTTCTAATTTGAAGGATCATGCCCATATTAGGGTGGTCAAAATAGTGTATCTCATCACTTTTCACCCGTTTGTTCTGTGACATCCAGATGCTATAGAGAAACGGCATAGGCGTTGTCTGGGCTTGCTCAATCACAGCCGTCGAGTAGTCCTCTTGCATTGGTACCTGCTTGCTTCCCTCTTCACGAAGTTTTATTGCCGACTCGACGTATAGGTAGTGGTCGAGGTAAATCTTGATGGCGCCATCGACTTGCCAAATAGGAAGCACTGCCGCTTTAGTGCTTAATGCCGAACTAAAATCAAACTGCGGTATGACAGTGTCATTGACTTGATTGGCAATATAGCCCGCTTGGGTGTAGCGGCTAGAAAAATCATCGCCAGCAAATAGGTGTACTGGTTTAGCCCGATGTCGCGGCAGCATAGATTGTTGCCATGTCATATGTAGTAAGCTTTTGTGGCCGCGCTCGCGAGACAACTTAGCAATAATATCTCCGAACTGTGCTTGAGATTGGGACAGCAATACCGTCGATTCACCCGGTTGGGCGTAGGTCTCTTCTGTTGCACCAATGGCAAAAGGAATATGGCTTGGATGGCTCACCTGTACAGAGCTTAACTGCTGGTTACATAGCTCGGGGGTTTCTAGCCATGCTTGGGCGCTACACCCCTCTAAGCCTAAGCTTGCCCCAGTGATGTCAGTGCTAAACAGGGGCGAGATCATATCCACAGCTTGTCGTTGCTGATGACGGGTGACATGATCAACCACCTCTTCAAAAGGCGTGCCTTGACGTTCAAACAGATACACTTCGACTTCGAACCAACGTTCTTCATTTGCTTGGCTAATAAAAGGCAGCGAGAGTAGTGCAATAACTAATAAAATACGCTTCTTAAACACGTGGTTCTCCAAGGCGATGTTGAGTAAGTTGCGAGATCAAAAGCTCAAGTAGTTTGAGTCTATCTTTATCTGTTTCTGCAGGAATGAGGAATTTTAGCTTACTTGGCCCATCCATACGATAGTTTTGTGGCTGACTCTGTAATAGTCCAATAATAAAGCCCGGATCGACGATATGATTGTCATTAAACTCCATACTACCGCCTTTAGCATGCATCTCGATTTTTGCGATGCCAAGCCCTGTGGCTTGATGCTTGTAAAGTGACAACTCCAGTAAGTTCTTCGCGGCTTGTGGCAGCAAGCCGAAACGGTCGATTAGCTCGACCTTCAGCTCATCTAAGGCTTTTTCACTGTTACAATTAGCGATGCGTTTGTATAACGACAAGCGAATATTGACATCATTGACATAGTCTTCAGGCAGCAGTGCGGGGATGCGCAGGTCAACTTCACATTGACCTCTTAACATCTGCTCAAGTGAAGGCTCCTTACCTTCTTTTAGTGATTTAACTGCGTCTTCAAGCATCTCCATATACAGGGTAAAACCAATTTTTGAAATATGACCACTTTGCTCATCGCCTAGCAGTTCACCAGCTCCACGGATCTCTAAGTCTTGTGTGGCTAACATAAAACCAGCGCCTAAATCTTCAAGTGCACCAATGGCTTCTAAACGCTTGCGCGCATCTTTGGTCATCCGTTTTGGGTGAGGCGTCATCAGATAAGCATAGGCTTGGTGATGAGAGCGGCCGACACGTCCGCGTAATTGGTGCAGTTGTGCTAATCCAAAATGATCAGCACGTTCAATCACAATGGTGTTGGCCGTCGGGACATCAATACCCGTTTCAATAATCGTGGTACACACCAAAACATTATATTTTTGGTGATAGAAATCAGACATCACCTTTTCTAGATCGCGTTCACGCATCTGACCGTGGGCAGTGATCACTCGGGCCTCTGGCAATAGGACTTCTAGCTCTCTGGCTCGTTTTTCGATGGTCTCGACACTGTTGTGTAGAAAGTAGACTTGCCCACCCCTTAAAATCTCACGCAGCAAAGCTTCCCGTACCGTTGCATCGTCGTATTCACGCACAAAGGTTTTGACGGCCAGTCGTTTCGCGGGTGGGGTGGCGATGATTGACAGATCACGCATGCCTGACATCGCCATGTTTAAGGTACGTGGAATTGGCGTTGCCGTGAGGGTTAAAATATCGATATTGGCTCTGAGCGCTTTGATCTTCTCTTTTTGCCTGACACCAAAGCGATGCTCTTCATCAATAATCAGTAGCCCTAGGTTTTCAAATTTAGCTTCTGATTGCAGAAGTTTGTGAGTCCCGATAACGATATCAACTTGGCCTTTTTCAAGCTGTGCTAATACCGCTTGTTGCTCTTTAGCTGTTTTAAAGCGAGACATCACCTCAATTTTAATTGGCCAATCTGCAAAGCGATCGCTAAAGTTCTCAAAATGTTGCTGTGCAAGTAAGGTGGTTGGCACGAGTATAGCGACCTGTTTAGCATCGTTTACTGCGACGAAGGCAGCACGCATCGCCACTTCTGTTTTACCAAAACCCACATCACCACACACTAGCCTATCCATGGAGATTGGCGAGCACATATCGGTTAGCACGGCATCAATGGCCGTTTCTTGATCGACGGTTTCTTCAAATGGAAAACTGCCAGCAAACTGCGCATATTCCTCTTGAACTAACTTACATGCGTCTCCTGGCCGAGCTTGGCGCCTAGCATAAACATCAAGTAACTCGGCTGCGACGTCGCGGATCTTCTCAATTGCTTTGCGTTTGGCTTTACTCCATGTCTCGTTGCCCAACTTGTTTAGGTGAGCTTCCTCATCGGGACCGACGCTGTAGCGGCTAATAAGGTTGAGTGAAGAGACTGGCACATAAAGCTTATCACCGCCCGCGTATTCGAGTTTGAGGTACTCTGCGACCAAACCGCCCGTGTCTAAGGTTTCTAAGCCTTGATAGTGAGCCACTCCGTGATCAAGATGGACGATGGGCTGGCCTACTTTTAATTCGGCTAAATCTTTGACCAGTGCATCGCTGCTAATTTGACGTTGTTTATCGCGGCGCCGTTGCTGTGAGATACGTTGACCAAACAGTTCCGTTTCGCAGATTATCGCCCACTGCTTTTTATTGGCGTCGGTGATCAGTGCACCTTGAGACAGCGGTGATACAATTAAACCAAATGCTGATGGCTGTGCGACATAGTGCTCAAAGTGCTGATATAACTGCGGCTTGATATCTATTTTGGCTAATAGTTCAAGCAGTGCTTCGCGTCGTCCTTCAGATTCGGCACAAAACAAAATTGGGGTACCAGACTTTGCGTACTCTTGCAGGGCGAGCAGCGGCTGCTTGAGTTTATGGTTAGAGGCGACATCCGGCAAGGTGGCGATGTTAGCCTCGGCACTGGTGCCCTGAAAGCTTGAGTCTTTTAATAGGTGACGTGGATAGCGTTTAAATGCCTCAAATACTTGTTCGGTCAGTAGGTAAAGATCTTTAGGCGGCAGCAGTGGACGCAGCGGATCGACTCTGCGATTCTCATAACGCTGAGCGACTTCCACAAGGTGAGTTTTGGCGGCCAGTTCCAGATCGCCCACGGTCACAATATGTGTGTGCTCGGGGAGGTAATCAAATAGTGTCGCCGTTTGTTCAAAAAACAGCGGCAAGTAGCTTTCAATGCCAGCAGGCATCACTTTGCGACTGACCATCTGGTAGATAGATTCAGGCTCTTTTACGACGACGTCAAACTGTCGACGGTAACGTTGACGAAAACCCTCAATGGCAGCGTCATCGGTTGGAAACTCTTTGGCTGGCAGCAAGCGTATCCCTGCTATTTCACCACTGGAACGTTGGGTTTCTGGGTCAAACTGGCGTATCGATTCCACTTCATCATCAAATAGCTCTATTCGATAGGGATTATCGGAGCCCATTGGGAATATATCGATAATAGAACCGCGCACGGCGAACTCACCATGTTCATACACTTGCTCTACCATGTGATAGCCAGTGTTGATTAACTGCTGGCGAACCTGTTCAAATGGATAGGTATCGCCTTTATTGAGCAGCAATACATTGCCAGTCAAAAATGAATGTGGTGGCAATTTCACCATCAAGGTGCTGATGGGCACGATAACAAGGCTCTGCTGAGCGGCTGGGATACGCGACAGTGTTTCTAACCGCTGTGAGACGAGATCTTGGTGGGGAGAAAAACTGTCATAGGGCAAAGTTTCTCTGTCGGGAAACAGCAAAACAGGTATCGATTTTGGGCCGAGTAAGTAGGTTAACTCAGTTTCAAGTTGCAGGGCGCTAGGGGTGTCATGGGTGACAACCAGGGTTAAGCCGGTATGATTTGCACACAGTTGCGCAAGCGTTATGGCTTGGGCTGCACCGGTTAAATGGCTTAAGGTTTTTGGGGTTTTAGCCCCTTTCACTTGGGGTGGCTGTAGAACTGAGAAAGCTTTCATTGAGATGAGACAACTGGCCAAAAATCGACAAAGATGCTGGCTATTGTAGAGGCTTAGACTCAGTTGTGCCAGTGAAAACTAGGGCTGTTGTTGCTTCTGTTTCTTTCGCAGTTGTAGCTGTTTTTGTTGCACATTTAGACTGGCTTTGACTAACTGCTCGACATCTTCATCTAAGATTTGAGTAAATTCGAGTTCGCAAAGATAGCGCGGTTCCTCAGTCTCATCGCTGAGTGGCTGACATGCGATGCATTTGGCGATACATAGCACTGACAATAATGCATCTTTGATATGCAGCGACATTTTGTAGTGTTGATTGACCAATAAAGGTGTTGGACTCTCAAGGCTTATGCCGCTCCCGCCAAACGTTACCCCTTGGCATTTGTCACCTTCGTGGGCTTGTTGTTCCATAACATGGGTGAGCACCAGATCAATTTTCTTCGATTGTAATTTCAAATAATCAACAACAGTACGGGCATCATCATCGAGGTTTCTTAGTTGCAACAGACAGCTGGCCTCCATTGCCCTAACTTCGTTGACTAATTGCATACCAACGGGAAACATCGCCTTTAATTCCGTTTCAGTGGGCAGGGGCGTATTGGTCGACCAAGCCGTGAGATAAGCGCTGAAGCTGTGCTTAACGCTAAAATAGGAGTTTGAGTCTGTGTTCAACGGATTGCCTCTTGTTTTTATAGTGCTATTACCCCTATTATCGTGCGCATCTCAATGATTTATCAAGGCTCATAAGCAAAGAGACCCAGCCAAACATGAATTTAGCGTTATCTTGGAACATAGGTTATCGATATTGGCGAGCTCGCAAGGCTAACTCGTTTGCCTCTTTTATTACCCTGTTTGCCGTATCAGGTATCTTACTTGGGGTTGCTGCATTGATTGTAGTTAGCTCGGTAATGAATGGCCTAGAGGGACAGTTAAAACAGCGAATTTTAGGAGCAGTGCCGCAACTGACTGTTTATAGCGAGAAGTCGATGGATGATTGGCAGTCCGTGGCTAGTAAATTGGTTGCACTCGATAAAATAGTAGCAGTCAGCCCCAGTGTGTCGACCCAAGCCATGTTGCAGTCGCCTGGTGCGATAAGTGCGGTACAGATTTATGGTATCTATCCTGAAAGAGAGCAGCAAAATCTAGCCGCGATGTCGGCACATTTTAATGGCTCGCTAGCGGCATTGACTCCCGGAAGTTACCATATTGTATTGGGCGCAGAGCTGGCGCGACGTCTCGACTTATCTGTGGGTGATAAGGTGCGGGTGCTAAGTAGTGACGGCGTGGTCTATTCACCGCTTGGCCCGGTTCCCGCACAACGCAACTTTACCGTAGCGGGCATTTTTGCTATGGGCTCTCAGGTTGACGCCAACTTGGCCTACGTCTACCACGATGATGCTCAACGGTTAATGCGAAAAAAGGCGGGTGAAATAAAGCAGTTACGGCTATACCTCAATGACCCGTTTCAAGCGTCGGCGATTCGAGATACGGTTGTCGAGCGTTTTAACACTGACGGGATAATGGTGACCACCTCCGATTGGCGAGATAACTATGGCCACCTGTTCTCAGCGGTCAACATGGAGAAAAACATGATGTCGCTGATGCTCAGCCTGATCATTGCAGTGGCCGCCTTTAATATTGTGTCTGCACTGGTGATGATGGTGGTCGATAAGACTACAGATGTGGCGGTGCTAAAAACCCAAGGATTAACCACTGCCAGTGTGATGGGGATTTTTATGATCCAAGGAGCATTGAACGCATTGCTTGGACTATTGGGTGGTTTATTTGTGGGAATATTGGTCACCTTAAATCTTAATACACTGCTCGCCATTCTTGGGGTGTCGATTTTGGGCGCCGGCCAATCACTACCTGTTCAGTTGGAGTGGTCACAGTTAAGCGTTATCGTTATCGGCACCTTGGTCGTCACTTTTTTAGCGACCGTGTATCCAGCACTAAGGGCAGCAAATGTACAGCCCGCCAGCGCACTAAGGTATGAGTAAAAGATGAGTCAAGAACTACTGCTAGAAGTTAAGAATGTTAGTAAACGTTATCAAGAGGGGAGTATCGATACCCAAGTGTTAAATGGGGTTGACTTAAGTGTCTATCGCGGTGAGCAGTTGGCGATTGTTGGTACCTCTGGTTCGGGTAAGAGTACGTTGCTACATATTATGGGGACACTGGACAAACCGAGCGCAGGTCAAGTGTTGATGCAAGGTGAAGATCTGTATCAGCTATCGGCCGCACGTCAAGCAAAGGTTCGTAATCACGATTTGGGTTTTATCTATCAGTTTCACCATTTGTTACCCGAATTTACCGCGTTAGAAAATGTTGCTATGCCGGGATTGATCCAAGGGTTACCACGTAAAGAGGTTGAGCAAGCGGCTAAAGCCCTACTTGAAAGAGTGGGGCTTGGACATCGATTGCAACACACGCCAGCGGAGATGTCTGGTGGTGAACGCCAACGAACGGCGATTGCCAGAGCTTTAATCAATCAACCTAAACTCGTCTTGGCCGATGAGCCAACGGGTAACCTTGACGCGGCAAGCGGCGATGCTGTCTACGCACTAATCAGAGAGCTGGGCGAGCAGTTTGGTACCGCATTTGTCATCGTAACTCACGATCCCAAGTTGGCAGCCAGAATGGATAGGCAGTTATTGATGAAAGATGGCTTTTTACAAGCAGGGCAGGCGCAAGGATGAAACAAGTGCTGTCATTGTGGATAGGCTGGCGCTTCTATATGGCGCGGCAATCTAATCGGTTTATTAGCTTTATCTCATTTGCGTCGACGGCGGGGATCGCCTTAGGTGTGGCGGTATTGATTATTGCTTTATCGGCGATGAATGGTTTCGAGCGTGAACTTGAACAGCGATTACTTGGCGTTGTCCCCCATGGTGAACTGACAGGGGTCAATGAGCCTATTCATCAATGGCAAAATATCGCCCAAGATGCCAGTTTAATTGACGGGATCGTCGCAGCGGCACCTTTTGTGCGTATTTCTGGCTTGATTCAAAAGCCTGGAGGATTTCAAGGGCTCAGTGTGGTGGGGATTCAACCTGATCTCGAAGCAAAGGTATCCAGTATCGCCCAATTTATGCCAAAGCAAAGTTGGCAGGCTCTGGCACAGGGGGATAAAAACAATATCGTGCTAGGTAAAGGCTTGGCCGATTCTCTTGGTTTAGCCATAGGTGATACCTTAAGCCTCTATACTCCGAGTATGGGTGCGACAAAAGCTCAGCGTATTGGTGCCGCTAAGAGTCACCGTTTTATCGTTGCTGGAATATTTGAAATCGGCGGCGAGATGGACTTAGGCACTGCTTATGTACCAATGGATTATGCGGCCGATATCCTTGGCTTAGGTGACGGAGTGAGTGGAGTTCGTATCAAGGTCGATGATGTGTTTGCTGCGCCTCGCCTTATACGCGATTTGGGCTACAGCCAGCAGCAATATATGTATCTGTCTGATTGGACCCGAACCCAGGGCCATCTCTATCAGGATATTCAGTTGGTCAGAGCGGTAATGTATCTTGTTTTGGCGTTAGTGATCGCGGTGGCCTGTTTTAATATTGTGTCGACATTGGTGATGGCGGTGCGAGACAAGCAATCTGAAATCGCGATTTTACTTACGATGGGCATGGCCAAAGCAACTGTGATGGGAATTTTTGTCGTACAAGGTGCGCTTAACGGCATTTTAGGTTGCCTAATTGGTGGCGCGTTGGGTGTACTGGTGGCATTAAATTTAAGTTCAATCGCCAGCAGCATTGAGCAAATGTTGAGTGTACAACTGCTCTCGGCCGATGTTTACTTTATTGATTTTTTGCCATCTCAGCTTGTGCTGCAGGATGTTGCGTTAGTGATTAGCCTGGCGTTATGCATGAGTCTGCTATCAACTATTTACCCTGCCTGGAAGGCGAGCCGTGTGCATCCAGCCATGGCACTAGCAGGAAGATAAATGGCACATTAAAGCGGTTATAGTTTTTCGCGATGGATTAATTTTTGCTGGTACATGCTCCGATCAGCATCGGACAGTAACTCTTTAACATTGACGTTTTGTCCCACGTAACTGGCATAGCCAATACTGAGTGATGGTTCTAATTGATGTTTTCCCCAGTGAAAGGGCTGTGATGCGATCGAGTCCTTGAGCTGGGTAATAATACTTTCGATCTGTTCAAGGTCGGTGATCTCGTACAACAAGACTAAAAATTCATCGCCACCAAAGCGGGCAACGCTTCCTTTGGCGCCAACTTCTTTGGTCAGTTGTTTAGCAATGTATCTCAGTAGGTCGTCGCCAGCTTCATGACCCAGTTCATCATTGACCAGCTTAAAGTCGTTAAGGTCGATGTTAAGTAGGGTGAACTTAGGTTTATTATTGCGTTTTATCAACCGAGAAAGCTCTGAAATAATAAAGCGCCTGTTTGGCAGGTGAGTCAGTTCATCTTGCAGTGCTGCTTTATGGGTGTATTGGTAGTTTCTAAAAAGTAATAAGATCAACAGATACAGCAGAATGGCGGTAACACTGCCTATGATCACCACTGCCATTCGAATGTTAGTAACACGCTGTAAGTTTTCAGTATCAAATTTGGCCGCTATGGTCCACATGCCACTGGGCAACTTTATAGGATACTCCACGTCAGGGTTATCGAAAATAGCCGCATCGCCATAAAATACCTGTTGAAGCTCACTTTGGATGACATGCTTTTTAATGGCAATTTGTCCACCGCGAAATCGTGTTATGCCAGAGCTTTCTAACAGTATGTCATAGTCCATGACAACACTGACGCTTCCCCAGTAGTGTTGGTTTAATGGATAGTCTGAGAAGATAGGGTAACGAGCGATGAGGCCTATCCCACCTTGTACTAAATTTACTGGACCGGCGATATAAACAGCCTGCTGTTGTTTGGCCAGCATAACGGTTTTTAACTGCTCTGGCCGAGTACGAAAGTCGAAACCTAACGCTTGCTCATTGCCTGCTAACGGATACACATATTTAATGATGTTGTTGGGAGCAAGCGCGACACTGCGCACATATTGGGCTTTATCGAGCAATTTACCGGAAATAGCTTCCCAGTTACTAATGGCAAATTGAGAGTCGAGTGTCACGACTGTGGCCAAGCTATCGGCCAGGTAGGTATCTTTGTAAATACTGGCTTCAAAATTAACACGAATGAGGGCGAGACTTTTACGAAGCCGTTCATCTTCTTTTTCTATTTCATTTTCGACAAAGTAATGGGTGACGGTACTAACAGTCAAGACTGCAACTAATAGAAACAATAATGAACATAAAAAGAAGACAGCAGCCTGTTTCTGGCGTGATTTTAGGTACATGGCCTTCCCATAAATTTGTGGTGTTCTTTTGACAAAAAATAAAACTCTAGGAACGTCACTGAGTTTGTTACAGATTGTTGCGTTTGTAATGAGTTTGATCATTCTATCGTAAGTTTAGCTAATAAGCGAAACTTGAGTGACGGCATCTATGGAAAGTAAACCGTCACATCACGGCTGATATTAGAGAGGAAGGAAATTTTACTTTGATCGACTTTTCCACTTAAACAGGATTGAGTACTTCCACAGGTTATGGACGGTAAAATAGCCGATGGCGGCGAAGATTATCCCTAATACAAGGCAGCCAACTAAAAATGGCGGACCTATTGTGGAGATAGATGCTTCTATCCATTGCCAACTGGCTTCAAAGGCAAACTCTTGCGGAGGATGACTTAAGAGCTTTGCGCCCAGTAGGTAAGCGGCGTAAAACATAAATGGCATGGTAACTGGATTGGTGATCCACACTAGCGCAACAGCAATAGGCAAGTTGCAATTAAAAATAATGGCCAATGCCGCAGCGAGCACCATCTGGAAGGGCATTGGGATCCAAGCAACAAATAGCCCAACGGCAAATGCCATAGGCGCCGAGCGACGGTTAAGGGTCCATAAATTGGGTTTATGGAGTAGGTCGCCGAACATCTGCAAATGTTTATGATTTCGCAATGTTTCTGGTTTAGGCATAAATCTTTCAATGATTTTTTTTGGCATAGCGTCGGATTGCAGTCTTAAATTACTCATTATGAATCGATTTATGTTTGGCTACTGTGCCTCGATCATTTCGGCGCTCATTTGGCCGTCATTACTTTCACCTCAGCTTGCTTGGTGCTCTCTATTTGCGGCGTTTTTACTCTTACGCTGGTCAAGAATATTGGCGGGTAGCCTATTAGCACTGGCATGGATGAGTCTATTTTGTCATCAAATGTTAGCCTTTCCAGAGGTAACAGACGGACAATCTATCCAAGTAAGGGGCGAAATCATATCACTAGTTCAACGAAACAGCGACTGGATAAGTGTCGATATTCGGCTGCTAAATGATAATTTATTTGATTTTCCGCAAAGATTCATGCGTCTTGAGTGGTTAACTGAACAGAATCCGACCTTGGGGTCCCAATGGTTACTCAGGGTAAAACCGCGTTCCATTTCTAGTCATTTGAATCAAGGAGGGTTTAATCGCCAGCGCTATTTTCTCTCAAAACATATTATCGGCCGTGGCAAAGTGGTTGCTGCAACAGCAATAGAGGCAACACCTAATCCCCGCTTTCAGTTGATCAGTCAGTTAATCCCACAAGTTGAAAACTTAAACAATGGTGATTTGATCTTGGCACTGATGTTTGGCGATAAGCAGCTCATCTCTACTGAACATTGGCAAGGGCTTCGCCAAAGCGGTACGGGCCATCTTATCTCTATCTCAGGTCTACACCTATCGGTTTTAGCCTTGTGGTTATTACTATGTATTGGTGGGGGGCTTAAGCGTATGCGGCCACGTTATGGACTATCGAATACTTACCTTACCGCATTGGCGACCATCATGGTTACAGCCATCTATGGCTACTTATCTGGTTTTTCTCTACCTACTCTTAGAGCATTCAGCATGCTTTGTCTGGTTATCGTCGTGGGGGTACTACAGCGGCATTCATCACCATTTGAGCGCTTGTTGTACGCACTATTTATTGTGTTGTTGCTTGACCCGTTAAGTGTATTGAGCTCAGGGCTGTGGCTATCGTTTGGTGCACTGGCGGTAATTTTGTGGTTTGGTGGTCAATTGGCTAATGCCGTCAAGGTTGAGAAACTGCAGCAACCTGATTGGTTAACCATCTTTTGGCAACGGCTTGTTATCTTATGGTCAATTCAGTGGCGATTAAGTCTACTGATGGGGGCGATGTTACTGCTGCTGTTTGGTGGCGTATCACCTTACTCTGTGTGGTTCAATCTACTGTTTGTGCCCTGGTTTAGTGTCCTTGTTATTCCCTTTACCTTTATCGCGCTGATGTGGTGGGGAGCCAGTGTCTATTTGCAGCTTCCAGCAGACTTACCATTGGTAATACTAGACTGGCTCATCGCGCCACTGACCTACAGTTTTAATGGGTTGCAATATCTACCAGGGAGTTGGTTGAATGTTTCATCGCAGCTTGCATCAGCTTTGCTCTTTGGGCTCGTTGCTTTTGGGGTCTATCGTTTACCTATCGCGCTTAGGTGGAAGGGAGTCGCTAGTGTGCTTTGTGCCCCATTGCTATGGCTGATGATCTCACCTATGTTGGTTCGCGATGAAGAGGGATGGCGTGTGCATCTGTTAGATGTTGGTCAGGGGCTGAGTGTGGTGATTGAGCGACGTGACCACATTTTATTGTATGACACAGGTGCGGCATTTGGTGAGAGTTTTAGTTATGCCAAACAGGTTGTCATTCCGTTTATGCATAGTAAAGGGTTTAGTCGCGTTGACTATTTAGTGGTGAGTCATGGTGATAACGATCATGCTGGCGGCACCGATGTGTTGATTGCACAGTATCCTCAAGCGCAGATAATCACTGATTTAGCACCGTATGAGGGCCTGAATTGTCGGCCAAAAACCTTAACCTGGCATGAGCTTACTATTAATGTCCTTGGCCCGCAGCGAGCCGAGAATGGCAACAATGGCTCCTGTGTGTTGCAGATAACCGATGGTCTGCAGCAGATAATGCTACCGGGTGACATCGAAATTGAAGCTGAAATCGACCTAATTAGTCAGCAAACACCGCTATCGCCAGGGCTTTCTAGCAGAGTGTTAGTGGCACCGCATCATGGTAGTAATACCTCTTCTAGCCAGGGCTTTGTTGACGCTGTGGCCCCTGAGATTGTGCTGTATGCAGCGGGACTCAACAATCGTTATGGGTTTCCTAAAAACGCCGTGATTAAACGGTATGATCACATTGATGCTTCGCAGTATAGTGTGGGCACTAACGGGCAGATTAGCCTTTTTTTTGAACAAGATGGCATTAAGGTTGTTAGCTATCGTCGTGATATTGCGCCTTTTTGGTATAATCAGGTGTTTGAATTTGGTGAGTTCGCTAATACAGAGTAGAATATCGTTTTTGCACCAATGATAGAATTTTGAATGACAACTTCTTCTAAAAGCGAAGTGCGCACCGTTTTCGTTAGACTGCTTACTTATCTTGTTCCCCTCAAAGGGGTGTTATTTCTGTCAGTATTTGGCCTAGTATTATACGGCCTGGTTGACGCAACCTTTATCTATTCCATTAAACCTTTTATTGACCAGGGGTTTGCCAGTAATGTTCCGACAACGCCAAGCATGGTGCAGGGTGTTGATTTGGGGCTCGGCGGCGGATTTAATTCTGATAGCGATGTGCTAATGATGGCGCCATTCGTAGTGATTGGATTATTTTCTCTGCGTGGCTTAGCTAACTTTCTGTCGACCTATGGCATCTCGTACATCAGTGCGCGCATGATCATGGATATGCGTCAGCAGGTGTTTGAGCACTATCTTAAATTACCTGTCAGCTACATTGACGCCGAGAGCAGCGGTAACCTTATTTCACGTGTAACCTATGATACCGAACAGATTGCTAGGGCCTCTGGTAGTGCATTAATTACCATAGTGCGTGATGGTATTACCGTTATTGGCATGCTTGGAGTGATGTTTTATAACTCGTGGAAACTTTCGTTGTGTATCTTGGTGGTCGGACCGCTTATTGGTTTAGTTATCGCAGTGGTCAGTCGTAAGTTTCGTAAAGTCTCAAAACAGATCCAAGCGGCCATGGGCGGCGTAACCTCTGTAACTGAGCAGATGATCAAAGGCCATAAAAACGTATTGGTATTTGGCGGACAGAAAGCAGAGTCTGAGCGCTTTGGTAAAGTCAACGATGATAACCGTTCGCGTACAATGAAGTTGGCTTTAGCCCAATCAATAAGCCAACCCTTGGTGATGGTCATTGGCTCATTTGCGTTAGCTTTTGTACTGTACGCTTCCAGCCTAGATAGCATGAAGGCCGATTTAACGGCGGGTACCTTTGCCACCATATTGGCTGCCATGCTCGCTATGCTGCAACCGATTAAAAGCTTAACTCGTGTTAATGCCGAGTTTCAGCGTGGTATTGCAGCCTGTAGCACTATTTTTGAAGTCTTAGACACCCCTGCCGAAGTCGATACTGGCAGCTATGAAACTGACAGAGTAAAAGGGTATTTACGTTTCAATAAGGTAGATTTTCGCTACAACAATCAGGAACGATTGGCGCTAGCCGATGTGGACTTTAGTGTGAATCCTGGTGAAACTTTAGCGCTGGTAGGTCGTTCGGGGTCGGGGAAATCGACCATTGCGAGTTTAATCACCCGTTTCTATAGCGATTTGGAAGCTGGCGACATTACTTTAGACGACATTAGCTTACGTGATTACAAGTTAGCCTCACTGCGCAGTCAAGTGGCTTTAGTGTCACAGCAGGTTACCCTGATCAATGACACCATAGCGGCTAATATTGCTTATGCTTATCCGGGCGAAGTGACTGAGTCAAAAATCATTGAAGCGGCTAAATTGGCCAATGCCTATGAGTTTATAGAGCAGCTGCAAGAGGGGATTTATACTCAAGTCGGTGAAAATGGCGTGATGTTGTCGGGGGGCCAGCGGCAACGTATTGCTATTGCTCGCGCGATTTTACGCGACGCACCTGTACTGATTCTAGATGAAGCAACATCAGCTTTGGACACTGAATCAGAAAAGGCGATTCAAGGCGGTCTAGACAATTTACGTCAAAACCGTACTTCTATCGTTATTGCTCACCGTTTATCGACCATCGAAAATGCCGATCAAATCCTCGTGGTTGACCAAGGTAAAGTTGTGGAACGTGGCACCCATAGCGAGCTGCTGGCTAAACAAGGTATCTATTACAACTTGTACCAAATGCAGTTTGGAAACTAACAGGGATGCAGGCGTTTGTTAATCGACTCTGGTATGGTCGACAATTGGGTGTTTACGGGCTGTTAGCCATACTTTTACTGCCGCTGAGTGCATTGTTTTATCTGTTAAGTAGCGTTCGACGTTGGCGCTTCAAGTGGGGCATAAAGCAAGCTTGCCCCATCGATGTGCCCGTTATCGTCGTTGGCAATATCACTGTGGGGGGGAGCGGCAAGACACCCACTGTCATCTACTTAATTGAGTTACTGCGCCGCCAAGGCTACACACCAGGTGTTATCAGTCGTGGTTACGGTGTTAAGTTTGAAGGCACCAAATGGGTATTGCCGGAGTTAGGTGCAAAACAAGTGGGTGATGAACCGGCGATGATTGTTGGGCGAACTCAAGTCCCTATGGTGATAGGCAAAGACCGCGTTGCAGCGGCGAATGCATTGCTGAGTGATAATAAGGTTGATGTCATTATTAGTGATGACGGCCTGCAACATTACTCACTGCACCGTGATATTGAATTGTTAGTGTTAGATGGTGAGCGACGTTTAGGAAACGGTTTTTTGTTACCAGCCGGTCCGTTAAGAGAGGGGGCGTGGCGACAACAAAGCGTTGATCATGTCATTGTGAATGGACAAACCGCTAACGATAATGAATATGCGATGCAACTGATCCCTGGTGAGCTGGTATCGCTTACTGCACCATCAGCGGTATTTGAAGGCTACAGTGATTCGGTTGCCATTGCTGGTATTGGTAATCCAGCAAGGTTCTTTAACACCCTTAATGAAATGGGGATCTCCCCACTAATTACTCATGCTTTTGAAGATCATCATGATTATAGTGCCGCCGATATCCTAGCGATCGCAAACGGTCATCATGTGTTAATGACTGAAAAAGATGCGGTTAAATGTCGCGAATTTGCAAAAGAAAACTGGTGGTATCTTCCCGTAGATGCCAAGCTACCAGCTAAGTTTGAACAACAGCTGCTAGCGCAGCTAACAGCGTTAAAACAAGGAAATACAAATGGCGTTTGATAAGAAACTATTAGAGATTATTGCGTGTCCAGTGTGTAAAGGTCAGCTTGAATACAATAAATCTAAGCAACAACTAATCTGTAAAGCCGATCGTTTGGTTTACCCAATCAATGATGGCATTCCTGTCCTGCTAGAGAATAAAGCAGAACCTTGGACTGAAGAAGCCTAACTTCTGTCAATAGCGCGCTTGGTTGCCAGCGCGCTAGTCTCCCGCTTAAATAGAGCCTCCTTTTAGATATAATTTGCATTATTCGCTCATAGTTCCAGCAGCTGTCCCCGCCTAGATTGATTTATCTAAGATGACTTAGCATAATTGTTGCCTAATAAATTTGGAGCTTAACCTGTGACGACATCAGCCATTCAAACTGTTATTGACCAACTGTTATCCACCAAGAAGGGGGAAAGAGTGGTGAGCTTTGAGTTTGAGGGAAACCGTTACTGGCTGAAACAGACTGAGCAATTAACCGGTGCGATGCGCTGGCTTAAATCCAAACCGCACGAGTCATTGCAGTTAGAAATAGAGACTTTGTTAACCCTCGCACACAAGGGAGCACCAGTGCCCGAGCTTGTCAGCTATGGTGAAGGGTATCTCGTGGTGGCCGACGTAGGCAGCCCGGTGAACTATTGGTTAGCCAATAGTCCTTCTGATGTGCAGTTGACACAAATTCTTCAAGATAGTGGTACAGCATTAGCTAAATTACACCAGCAAGGCCTAGCACATGGGCGTCCAGCACTTAGGGATATTTGTTGGAAAGCGGGTAAGGTAGCCTTTATCGATTTTGAAGCCAACCAACGTGATGATGATATTACTGCGCAGCAGCAGCGGGATCTATTGGTTTATATTCATAGCTTGTATCGCTATATCGGACCCTATCCAGAAAAGGTTGAGCCAGCTATTACCGCGTATCGGTCGGCTGGTGGCGAGGCGCTATGGCAGGCTTGCCAGCAGAAAATGCGAGGTTGGCAGTGGCTTAACTATCTTATTGCACCGCTAAAAACCATAGGCGGAAAAGATCTCCGCCCTATTTACTGGCTACTTAAGCACTTCGCTTAGGGTTTAGCGTTACTATGTGAAAGGTCTTGATACAAGGTTTCTATCCAACGTTCATCTGAAATAAAATTCCAACTCCAGCCTTGTAAGTGTTTAGGTAAACCATTTTCTTTGAGTATTTCTAACGATTTTGCTGATGCTAACTGGCTTTCCATCCAGTTAATTGATGCATCAAGTATATGTTTAAAGCGAATAAGATCATTTTTAGTAGCGAGCTCACCATGGCCCGGGATCACCTTAGTGTTGCTATCAATTTGATTAATAATGTTGGCCACACTGTCTCGATAGCCTTTCACCGAGCCGCCCGCGTTTAGATCTACATAGGGCCATCTATCTTTAAAGAAAAGATCACCCATATGCACCACGGATTTATCAGCCCACAGCACGACACTATCGCCATCAGTATGACCGGCCCCGATATGGATAAGATGTAAGGTATCGCCGTTGAAATGGATTGATGTGCCTTGTTCATACGTAATGCTAGGAAGCGCCGCTGGCGTGTATTTGTCGTTACTAGCGAGACGCTTAAGTACATTATTGTGGGCAAAAATAGTACCACTGACACCAAAGGTGTTATTTCCGCCGGTGTGGTCGCCATGATAATGGGTATTGATGACATAGCGAGGTAAACCGGGTTGTATGTCATTCAGAGCAGCGCTAATTTTCCCAGCCAAGGGAGCAAACTGGTTGTCGATAATAATAATGCCATCTTTGCCCGCTGAGACACCAATGTTACCGCCAGAGCCTGTAAACATGTAGGTATTGGCTGAAAGTTGTTGTGCTTTTATCTCGACATTGGCAAACCTATCATCTGCCGCAAAGCTGCTCTGGCTTAAAAGCAAGCTAAATGCTATTAGGCTAAAACGACGTAGGGCGGTAGTTAGCTCAATCATAAGGGCTCTCTTAGTCATTATTTTATTTTGTAAGTATTTTGTTAACTTAACCTAAGTGACAGATAAAAAGAAGGGCTACAAATGTAGCCCTTAATGGTTAAATTAGTGTGCCCAAGGCATGACGCGTCTGGCAACACTGTCTGCCTGCCCTAATTTAATCGCTGCTCTATGTCGCATACGATATAACGCCTGATAACACAGAGGTACTAAGTAGAGGCTGGTGACGGTTGAGAAGCTCAAGCCGCCAATAATAGCGATAGCCATCGGTGAGTATGGTGGGCCACCGCCACCAATTTGGGTATCGCCCATTGCCAATGGAATAAGCCCCAGTACCGTTGTGCCCACTGTCATTAGCACCGGGCGTAGACGGGTGACACAGACGTCATGAATCGTCTTTGATAGTTCATCGAGTTCAGGGGTCTTCTGATTAATCTGATCGACTAATACAATCCCGTTGTTCACCACAATACCCATCAAAATAAGAATCCCTATCATCGCCATAATTGACATAGAAGTACCTGTCAGTAACAGCGCCCAAAACACTCCTGTGATAGAAAACAGGATGGAAGTGATAATGGCTGTTGGTAGTAACAGCGACTCAAATAATGCTGCCATAACAATATAGATCATAGCGATAGCCAAAATCATGTTAGTCGCCATAATGGCTTGGTCTTCATCCTGACGCTGAAACCCACCACGCAGTGAATAGTTATACCCAGGCGGGAAGTCGACCGCTTGCATCACCTTATTAATCGCCTTTTGCGCTTCTTCAGTGGTCAGCTCGTCTAAGTTAGCACCAATTGAGAGTGCTGTTTGGCGATCATAGTGACGAATTGTGTCAAATCTTGGTTGTATCTTTATTTCCGCTAAACTTTGCAGGGTGTAGACCCGGTTGTCGATACGCAAAATCGGTAGTTGTTTTAATTTCTCTAACGATTCTCGCCACTGATTTTCGAACGCTAGTTCAATACGCAGTTCGCCATTTGGATCGTGACGGAAAGAGCGCAGTGGGGCACCGCGTAGTGCCATCGATACGCTTGACGCCAGCTCGGTTAAACTTAAATCTAACCTTGCCGCCATTAAGCGGTCGAGCTGAATAATAACTTCTTGCTGAGTACTATTTAATTCAGAACGCACATCCGTTAATCCCTTTATCCCAGCAAGAAGCGGCACAACTTGTTCACTGAGGCCGATGAGTTCTGAGGTTGAACGACCCGTTAAGGTTACGCGAATACCATTATTTTCATTGCCCCATCCGAACTGTGGTTTAGCAATTGAAAACTTAGGGAATCCCTCTCTGATTTTGCGTTTGAGTGCTTTCATATCAACATCGGTATCCTCTTTTAGGATTAATGTTGATTGGCCGCGGTCTGCAGAGAAGTAACTATAGACGGAGTCAATGTAAAACTCCTCCTTATTCGCATAGAGGTAATTTTCCATGCGATTAATCATCGCTTCGGTTACATCTAGGCTGTGGCGACCCTCTACTTGATAGTTAATATAGAGGCGGTTGTTGCCTTCACCGTCAGATTGATCTTGATTGACCATGCTTAATGGCAGTGCCGTTGAGGCCAGCATGACAACTGCAATGACGCCTGAAATTTTAGGGTGAAGTAAAATCCAGTTAAGGCTGCGCTCATAAAGGTGCTGCAGTTTGCTCTCTTTGGGGTTCTGTTCAACCTTAAAATCTAGTTTGGACAGCATTAGCGGTATCAATGTTTTAGCCACAAGTAGTGACGCAGCAAGCGAGATACAGATAGCGATTGCCACATGTTCAAGGAAGATGGTTAGCTCTACTTTTACACCAAAAATATTGGGTAAAAATACAATAGCAGTCGTTAATGTCCCCGCCAGTACTGCTAAGGCGACTTTATTGACCCCTGTAAGCACAGCTTGATTTGTTGAGGTGTCGCCTTGATGTTGTTTCTCTTGCAGTACGCTTTCACTTACCACTACCGCATTATCGATGAGCATACCTACGGCCAGTAGCAAACCCATCATAGAGAGAATGTTAAGGCTGTAGCCAAGAAAGTACATACCAGCTAGTGTCATACATAATGAAATCGGTACAGATGAGACCACGACCAAGGTCATTTTCAAATTACGTAAAAATAGGTAAAGTACGGCAAAAGAGAGCAGGGCGCCGATCAACCCAGCTGTCAGTAGGTCTGATAAGGAAGATTTTACCCCAAAGGCTTGATCTTCCATGATAAACAGTTTTATCCCTTGAAATTGCTGATCTTGTTTAGCCGCCTCAATGACTTTAAGGACTCGGTCGGATACTTCCACTAAGTTGGCACCAGACTCTTTAAATACGTCCAAGCCCACCGCATAATTTTGATCAAGATGACGGCCATCCAAGCGCTCTGGTAGTGAAAAGTTGACTGTTGCCAAGTCGCCTAACCGGATACCAGGTGCTAAGACTAGCGCGCGGATCTGCGCTAGATCTAAGAACTCACCCTTAGGTGAAACCTGATACACCTTAGCGTTGGTGCGCAGTGTACCTGCACTAACGATAAAGTTTTCTTGTTGCAGACGCGCTTGCAGAGCCTGTGTACTGATCCCACTGGCGGATAGTTTGTCAGCATTTATTCGTATCTCAATCTGCTTTTGCTCTACACCGTACAGGGTTACTTGTGACACGCCCTCTACACGCTCAAGTGGTCGCTTAAGTTGTTTGTCGAGCAGATCAAATGCGCCAGACAGCTCCCTGTCACTGGAGATGCGTATGGTCAACACTGGCATATCAGCCGTTGAGAACTGCCTGATAAACACTCGTTCCACATCTTTTGGCAATAGATGACGTACTGCATCTATTTTTTCTCTTGCTTCGAGACTCTTAGTGGCGACGTTTTCGCCCCATTTCATCCTGAGTTCGATCTCGGCACCATTTTGCGAAGAACGCGATCTTAATTCCTCAATACCGCCCATGGTCGCCAATGATTCTTCGAGCACATTAGTGATATCACGTTCAACCTCCGCTGGAGTTGAGCCTTTATAGGGCACCTCAATCAGTACTTGTGGCATCTCGATGCCCGGAAACATCTCCAGTGGCAGTAAACGACTCGATGCCAAGCCAAACAGCAAGATGGCGACGAAAAACATCGAAGTGGTGACAGGACGTTTAATCGCTAAGCGGGTGATATTCATAGCGCGTCCCCTGTTGCAGCATTGGTCGTTGTTGAGCCCGTCTTCGCTTGAAAATCTTTACGATCAAATAGCGAATAAAGCGCTGGAATAACCACCAGTGTTAGTAGTGTCGCCAGGGATAAGCCAAATATCACTGTGATGGCCATTGGTGCCCTGACTTCGCTGCCATCGCCCAGTCCAAGTGCCATCGGCGCAAGACCGAGTGCCGTTGTCATGGTCGTCATAATTATGGGGCGTAGTCGTGATTTGGCAGCATCTTCAATCGCTTGTGCTTTCTCAATGCCTTGCTGGCGTAGCTGGTTAATACGATCGACCAAGACAATTGCGTTATTGACCACAATACCCGCCAGCATAATGAGTCCGATAAACACCACCACACTTAAATGAGTTTGGGTAACGTAGAGACCTAAAATACTGCCACCGACCGCCATCGGAACGGCAATCAAAATCAGCAACGGGTGGATAAGCGATTCAAATTGACTCGCCATGACCAAGTACACTAAGAAAACGGCTAAGACCAACGCAATTTGCAGTGATTGGAATGAATGTTCCATCTCCTCATTTTGACCACCGAAACGCACTTGAATCGCGCTAGGTAATGTCTGCTGATCAATAATGGCTCGTGCTGCCAATACCGCTTCATTAAGGTCACCGTGGGCAAGGTTTGCTGACACAATCGCTACACGTTGCTGACTAATTCGGTTAATGGCAGACGGTCCTAAGTTAAGAGAAACTTGAGCCACTGCACTCAATGGAATTGGCTGATTACTATTGGGGTTAATAATCATTGAATCGATATCGCTGATCTGATCGCGCTCTTCGATTTCACTACGAACCAAGATATCAATCTTTCTGTCTCTAACCGTATATTGGCTAGCGACTGTGCCACCGATACGCTGTGCGATACGGTTAGCAACAGTCGGTGCATCCATGCCCAATGCGGCTAAACGAGCGTGGTCAAAACGAATACTCAGCTCTGGTTGTCCGTCTCTGAGACTTGTGTTGAGGTCAGCGAAACGATCTGAATCTGATAGTGCATCGACTAAACCGTCAGCCGTTTGCTTTAACTGGGTCAAATCATAACCAATCACTTCGATTTCAAGTGGGGTTTTGAAGCTAAATAGTTCAGGGTGCTGAATTTTAGCTTCTAACTCGGGTATACGCATCGCTGTGGTTCGCAGCACTTGGGTCACCGCATCAAATGCTTGATGATCGGCTAATACCACTTGTAGTCGGCCCCAGTTTTCGCCGCCGCGAGATGTATCTGAAGTCATTAGCCCGCCACTACCCGCTTGGCTATAGGCATGTTTAACATCGCTACGATCTTTAATAGATAGCGCAAGCTTCTGTAACACCCTGTCGGTTTCGCTGACTTCGGTCCCTGGTGGCAATAATACTTCAACGTAAAATTCACCTTGATTCATGGGAGGGATCAGCTCCATACCAAGACGTGGGATCAGGCTCATGGTGCCTGCGGTCACTATGAGTGCAATACTGAGCGTGACCCAAGTGAATCGAAGCGCTTGCTTAAGTAACTTATGGTAGATTTTTTCTAGTTGATTATAAAACCAGTTAAATATACGACTGATCGGGCGCATAACCACACCACCAAGCCAAGATAGTGCACGGCCAAGCATTAAACCTATTGTCATGAGAAATGACGGAAGGTAACTAAACAAGAGTACGAACGGGAAAGAGAAAACCGTTGCACTATAGTGCTTTAACTTGGCCATTTTAGTGTCCAGTACTGGCTTTTCACTTTTTCCCACAATGTGAGGTAGGGCTTTAAAGCCTTCGCGAGAGGCAAGCATTGGGATAGTTGTCAGCGCGACAAGCAGTGAAGCCAGTAGGGCAAAGGTCACCGTTAATGCTTGGTCAGAGAACAGTGCACCAGCAACGCCGTCGACAAAAACTAGCGGCACAAACACGGCTAGCGTCGTTAAAGTCGATGCAAAAATAGCGCCCGCAACCTCTTTGGTACCAGTCACCGCCGCATCGAGTTTATTCATGCCAAGCTTTTTACAGCGATCGATGTTTTCAAGCACCACAATGGCATTATCGACCAATAGGCCCACCGCCAGTGCTATTCCGCCTAGTGACATGATATTTAAGCTGATATTGGCAAAATACATCATGTTAAAGGTGGCGATGACCGAAAATGGGATAGAGATAGAGATGATCAGCGTAGGTACGATGTCACGTAAGAAAAGGTAGATCACTAACATAGAGAGTAAACTACCGAGCAAGGCGGCAGAGGTGACCTCACTGACGGCGCTCTCAATAAACTCAGATTGATCGTAAATGACTTGCAGTTCCGCTTTTTCATTGAGTTTGTTTAGCTTTTCAAGCTCGGCGGCCACTTTTCTGGCTACGGCCACGGTATTGGCGTCGCCCTCTTTATAAATGGCTAATTCAATCGATTCTGCCGACCCGATGCGGGTGACATCGTTACGTTCTTTATGACTATCGACAATCTCAGCCACTTCAAATAGACGCACCAACGTTTGATTATCGCGGTAGACGATGATCTGGCCTAGCTCTTCTAACGAGTTGAATTGGTTGAGTGTTCTAACTAAATACTCTTTCTCACCTTGAACTACTTTACCCGCTGATAAGTTGATGTTTTCAGCTGCAATACGTGCTCTGATCTTGTCGGCATTAAGGTTAAGTTGAGTCAGTTTTTGTTGATTCAGTTGAATATGGACTTCTTGTTCCAGACCACCGGAAAGACGCACGGCAGCCACACCGGTTAGGGATTCTAGCTGGCGCTTGAGATCTTCTTCTGCAAACGTTCGCATCTGTTTGAGTTGTGCAGGTGTCGCATCGGGCACAGACAGCGCCATGCGAATGATTGGATCCAAGTTAGGGTTAAAGCGCAGCAATAATGGCTTTTTTACGTCGAGGGGGAGCTCAATGGTGTCGAGTTTTTCTCGCACATCTAAGCTCGCCATATCCATATCTGTGCCCCATTCGAACTCTAGGACAACATCGGACATACCCGAACGAGAGATTGAACTGATTTTCCTTAGGCCTTTTACGATACCGGCCGCTTCTTCGATAGGCTTTGATACTAACTGTTCTACTTCAACAGGGGCTGCGCCCTCATATTGTGTACGAATAGTAATGGTTGGATAACTAAGATCTGGCAAAAGCTTTACGGCAAGGCGGGAGAATCCCACCATACCAAATAGCATGACAGCCAGCATAAACATCCATACTGTTACGGGACGTTTGACTGAGGTGTTAATTATAGACATATGAAAATTCCCGTTTACTGTTGTGCGCTAGCAACATCAAGTTCACTGATCACTTCTACTAAAGATTGATCTTTTAGGTTTTGATGACCGCGGATAACTATCTGCTCACCAGGTGTGATACCTGATACAACCTCTACAGTGTCAGCTTCGCGATAACCTAAGGTCACAGCTCGACGGGATGCATTTTCGCCATCAATCACATATAGCGCGTACTCATTGTCTTGATTGATAACAGCGTTGTACGGCACAGTGATGACATCGCTGTGAGTGTCATATCTAAGCTCAACTCGAGTAAACATGCCGGCTTTTAATGTCGCATTCTTGTTAGGAACTGATAGAGTGACTTTGAATGTACCACTTTGAGCATCAACGATTGGACTGATGCGCAGCACCTTTGCATGCACCGTATCTTGGGTATGTTTATTGGCAAAAAGTTGGGCTTCTTGACCTAGACGTAGGCTGTGTAGCTGTGCTTCAGGAAGGTGAACGATGCCATATAACTCGTCTTGATTAACAATATAGAAAAGTTCATCAAACTCTTTGGCCATATTACCCGCTTTAACGAAGCGCTTAGCGACGATTCCATCAATAGGTGAGCGAACCATGCTCTCCTCTACTTGCAGGGCGGCAAGATCGCGTTTCGCCATTGCTGCTTGGAGGTTGTATTCGAGTTTGGCCATGGAATCGGCGCTGATGAACTCTTTATTACCCATTTTCTTTAAACGGTTGAGTTCTTGTTCAATGATCTCTACCTCTGCCTGCGAGCGTGCTAAATCATAGCGTTGGCGTTTAGCATCTAAAACGGCGAGTAGTTGGCCCTTGGTCACACGATCCCCTTCTTCCACACTCAAAGATTCGATAAGCCCCGAAATACGGGTGACGACATTGGCTTCTAATGGAGCTTCAAGTGTGGCGGTTGTACTATAAAAAGAGGAGACATCGCCTTGAATGACGGTTGTGGTTTCAACTGGGATGGCGTACTTCTCTTCCTCTTTCGCTTGTTCTTCATTTCCACAGGCACTGAGGACGGCAACAAAAAGTAACGGAAGGGCGATTTTAAATTTTGATAGAGATTCCATGTGAGCATACCTATTTTATTTATCCAATTGAAACATAGTAAGCATTTACCATGCCAATATGCTATTTCCTTTAATTACAGTTGCTTATGTTTTTTGTTCGTTGAGTGAGAAACAAAAGCCGCAGTTTTGTAGTGATTTTATTTAACACTTGGTTAAATTTGCTAACACTAGTAATAGGGATAATGCAGCAGGGTGCAAATTGGATTTGCTACAAAATGTGACTCAGTAGGATGGTGAGCAGGTTTTGCTCAATTGAGGAGGGTGAAATCCTGATTGGTATTACTGGATGGCTTCGTTAATGCCTCGTTCTACAGACAATAAAAAAGGCACTTAAAAAGTGCCTTTTTTTAGCCAACTGTGATTTTAGCGTTTGTCTATTTCGACAAAGCTACGCTCTTCAGCACCAGTATATAACTGGCGAGGGCGGCTAATCTTATGACCAGGTTGGTCTAACATCTCTTTCCAATGAGCAATCCAACCGACTGTGCGTGCCAGTGCAAATAGCACGGTAAACATACTCGTTGGAATACCGATGGCCTTCATGATGATACCTGAGTAGAAATCTACATTTGGATAGAGTTTCTTAGATACAAAATATTCATCTTCAAGGGCGATGCGCTCAAGTTCCATTGCAACATCCAGTAACGGATCGTTGACCTTAAGCTCTGCTAAAACTTCATGACACGTTTCACGCATGACTTTAGCGCGAGGGTCGAAGTTTTTGTAAACGCGATGACCAAAGCCCATTAGACGGAAAGGATCATCTTTATCCTTAGCGCGTGCAATAAATTCTGGGATGCGGTCTACAGTACCAATCTCTTCTAGCATGTTTAGACACGCTTCATTTGCTCCACCATGTGCAGGGCCCCAAAGAGAGGCGATACCTGCAGCGATACAAGCAAATGGGTTAGCCCCTGATGAACCTGCAAGACGCACGGTAGAGGTTGAAGCGTTCTGCTCGTGATCCGCATGAAGGATAAAGATACGATCCATCGCACGTTCGACGATTGGATTCACTTTATACTCTTCACAAGGCACGGCAAACATCATGCTTAAGAAGTTACCGGCATAGCTTAAATCGTTACGTGGGTAAACAAATGGCTGTCCAATTGAATACTTGTAACACATCGCTGCAATGGTTGGCATTTTAGACACTAAACGGAACGCTGCTATTTCGCGGTGGCGCTCGTCATTGACGTCTAAAGAGTCTTGATAGAATGCAGATAGAGCACCTGTCACACCACATAGCATTGCCATTGGGTGTGCATCACGGCGGAAACCACGGAAAAACGATGCGAGTTGCTCGTTAACCATAGTGTGTGTTTTAACCGTGTGAACAAACTTTTCATACTGGGCCTTGTTAGGTAACTCACCGTAAAGGAGCAAATAACAAAGATCTAAATAATCAGAATCGACGGCAAGTTCGTCGATCGCGTAACCACGGTGTAAAAGTATACCTTGGGCGCCATCAATATAGGTGATAGCTGATTCGCAGGATGCTGTTGCTAAAAATCCTGGGTCAAATGTGAAATGACCTTTGCTACCTAGTTTGCTGATGTCGATAACATCAAATCCTGCCGTTCCTTTTTTGATAGGCAGATCAATCGAATCGTTCCCTGGTAGTTCCAATTTGGCTATATTATCAGCCATACCCCGTTCTCCTTACTTCATTCTTATGTGAGTGCGGCTTGTCAAACGCCAATACTTTACAGTGAATGTAGATCACATTTCAATTTAAATAACCGTTTAAATTCGTTAGACCATGGTCTTAATAGCGGTTAAGTGCCCGTCAATACAGCAACTTGGCAGATTTTTTTACCAAAAAAACAAAATTTGCATAATGTGATGTTTGTATTTGACATTTGCGCAGCGTATACTTGCTTCGGCTCGAAAGAGCTACAAACAAACCAACTCATAAACCATTTATTTACATGCTTAATTAGTGATTTTTGAATTAGTTAACTGTTTGTTTAAACTTTTCTTTTGTAACGAGATTAGGAGGTAAGTTTGCTTGCTGTACAAATTTCGTTCGAAAGAGGTTCAAATAACAAAAATAATGCTCAATGGAGCAGAGTGAGCAGAACGTGAAAAAGCAAAGACCTGTCCATCTAGATCTGCAGACCATTCGCTTTCCTGCAACAGCGATTGCGTCAATCCTTCACCGTGTATCCGGTGTCATCATGCTGTTTGCCGTCGGCATTCTTATCTGGTTGTTGAGTGAATCACTCGCATCTGCTGAGAGTTTCGCGGGCATCCAATCTCTTTTTGATAACTTTATCGTTAAGTTTGTCGTCTGGGGAATTCTTACCGCGCTTGGTTACCATTTAGTAGTTGGCTTACGTCATCTCGTTATGGATACAGGCCGCTGGGAAGAGTTAGACTCAGGTAACGCTTCAGCGAAAGTCGCTTTTGTAATTGCAGCGGCATTATCAATCATTGCGGGGATTTGGGTATGGTAACAAATGCAGCAAGTCTTGGACGCAGTGGCGTTCATGATTTTATTCTTATTCGTGCTAGTGCCGTAATTCTTACTTGTTACACCATTTTCTTAGTAGGATTCATTGCCGCTAGTTCTCCTCTCACTTATGACGTTTGGCATGGCTTATTTAGCACCTTGCCAATGAAAGTGTTTACGTTGCTAGCCCTAGTGGCAATATTGGTCCACGCATGGATCGGTATCTGGCAAGTGCTTACTGATTACGTGAAATGCGTCAGTTTGCGCGGCGTACTCCAATTCGTCTTCGTCGTGGCTGCCTTCAGTTATATGGCCGCTGGCATTGTTATTGTGTGGGGTGTTTAAGTGAGTATTCCAGTACGTGAGTTTGATGCGGTCGTTATTGGCGCCGGTGGCGCAGGTATGCGAGCTGCACTACAGATTTCTAAAGAAGGTAAGAGCTGCGCGCTCTTATCTAAAGTATTTCCTACTCGTTCTCATACCGTATCGGCACAGGGTGGTATTACCGTTGCACTAGGTAACGCCCATGAAGATCATTGGGAACAGCACATGTACGATACCGTTAAAGGTTCTGATTTCATCGGTGACCAAGACGCTATCGAATTTATGTGCCAAACCGGTCCAGAAGCGATTATTGAACTTGAGCATATGGGTCTCCCATTCTCTCGCTTTGAAAACGGTAAGATTTACCAACGTCCTTTTGGTGGCCAGTCAAAGAATTTTGGTGGCGAACAAGCGGCGCGTACAGCTGCTGCGGCTGACCGTACCGGTCATGCGCTACTGCATTGTCTTTATCAGCAAAACGTTAAGCACAAGACGGAAGTCTTTTCTGAATGGTATGCACTTGATTTAGTTAAGAACGAAGACGGCGCAATTGTCGGTTGTACTGCAATCGAAATTGAAACTGGCGAAATCGTTTATTTCAAAGCCAAGGCAACGATTCTGGCGACCGGTGGTGCAGGGCGTATTTATGCTTCGACCACTAACGCTCATATCAATACTGGTGACGGTGTCGGTATGGCAATGCGTGCTGGCGTGCAGATGCAAGACATGGAAATGTGGCAGTTCCACCCAACAGGTATTGCTGGCGCCGGTGTTTTGGTGACTGAAGGCTGTCGTGGTGAAGGTGGATACCTACTCAATAAAGATGGCGAGCGCTTCATGGAGCGTTATGCGCCAAACGCGAAAGATTTAGCATCACGTGACGTGGTTGCACGTTCAATGATGACTGAAATTCGTGAAGGTCGCGGTTTAGATGGTCCATTAGGTCCACACTGCCTGCTAAAACTTGACCACTTAGGTAAAGAAACCTTAGAAGCGCGTCTTCCTGGCGTTTGTGAATTGTCTCGTACCTTCGCTCATATCGATCCGGCAGATGGTCCAATTCCAGTGCTGCCTACTTGTCACTACATGATGGGCGGTTTGCCAGCAAAAGTGAGCGGTCAGGTTATTCGTAAGAATGAAGATGGCAGCGAGCAAGATGTTGTTGGTCTGTTTGCGGTCGGTGAAATTGCTTGTGTATCTGTTCACGGTGCTAACCGCCTCGGTGGTAACTCTCTACTTGATTTGGTGGTATTTGGTCGTGCAGCGGGTCAACACTTAGGTAAAGCGCTTGACGCAACAGCCGATCCTAAAGATGCCTCTGACGCGGATATCGCTAAGTCACTTGAACGCCTTAACCGTTGGGAAAGCAATAAAGACGGTGAAGACCCAGCTAAAATCCGTAAAGATCTGCAGCTATGTATGCAGCTTAACTTCTCGGTATTCCGTAGCGGCGACGCGATGGCTGAAGGCCTGGCTGAACTTAAGTCAATTCGTGAGCGTCTAGCGAATGCTAAGTTGTCTGACAACTCAAGTGAATTCAATACCCAGCGTATCGAATGTCTTGAATTGGATAACTTAATGGCGACCGCGATTGCGACGGCTTATGCAGCAAATTTCCGTACTGAGAGTCGTGGTGCACATTCACGTGAAGATTTCCTCGACCGTGATGACGAGAACTGGTTATGTCACAGTGTTTTTGACCCAGTCACTGAACAGATGACTAAGCGTGATGTCAACATGGAGCCTAAGCTTCGTGCCGCCTTCCCGCCGATTAAGCGTACCTACTAAGGAATTTGAGATGAATTTGAAGATTGCTATTTATCGCTATAATCCTGATGTAGACACTAAGCCTTACATGAAGGATTATACGTTGGAAGTTGCTGAAGGTACCGATATGATGGTGCTGGACGTATTGATGCTGCTAAAAGAGCAAGATCCAACGTTGGCTTTCCGCCGTTCATGCCGTGAAGGTGTGTGTGGTAGTGATGGCGTCAACATGAATGGTAAAAACGGTTTGGCGTGTATCACCCCAATTTCGACCTTTAAAGGTAAGAAAATGGAGATCCGCCCGCTACCTGGCATGCCTGTTGTGCGCGACTTGATTGTAGATTTAACGCAATTCTACAAGCAGTACGAAAAAATTAAGCCTTTCTTGATTAATGATGAAAAAACGCCAGCGCGTGAGCATCTGCAATCACCAGAAGAGCGTGCACACTTAGATGGACTCTATGAGTGTATTATGTGTGCTTGTTGTTCAACGGCTTGCCCATCATTTTGGTGGAACCCTGATAAGTTCGTTGGTCCAAGTGGTTTATTACATGCTTATCGATTCCTTATCGATAGCCGTGATACCGCAACGGAAGAGCGTTTATCTGAGCTAGATGATGCCTATAGCGTATTTCGCTGTCACGGTATCATGAACTGTGTGGATGTATGTCCTAAGGGACTTAACCCAACTAAAGCGATTGGACACATTAAGTCTATGTTGCTGAAGAGAGCAGTTTAAATGCAACAAAATGAGCTGATTTTAATAATTATATAGCTCAGTGAGAGTCACTTCTTCTGTAAGAGAAGTGGCTCTTTTGTGTAATGGAACTACAATGTGCCGTGAAATCTGGACTCTAGGGGCGGCAGATATTTTGCAATTGCAGTGCGTTTAACTGGGATTGCATTTTTAAGACTTTGGCTAAACACGTGTATAAAGTTTGAAAGGAATAGAAATGCACCAAGGCATCATGAAAGCCTGGCTCGACTCGTCTCACCTAAGTGGTGCGAATTCGACCTATGTAGAAGAGATGTATGAAGCCTATCAAGAGGACCCTCAGTCAGTTTCTGATGACTGGCGAGCGGTGTTTGATAACCTCCCACATGCCAACGGTGCAACAGCAGATGTGCCCGAAGCTGCCCACTCTAAAGTACGTGAATATTTTCGTAGTTTAGCGTTAGAAGGCCGTCATAAGAGTGCAACTCGAATGACCGACCCTGACGTAGATGCTAAGCAAGTTAAAGTTCTTCAGATGATTAACGCCCACCGTTTCCGTGGTCACCAGAATGCTAATCTGGATCCCCTCGGTTTATGGAAGCGTGAAGCTGTCTCTGAATTGGACCCTGCCTTCCACGGCTTAACTAGCGAAGATATGGAGCGTGAATTCAATACGGGTTCCTTTGCGCACGGTGGTGACACCATGCAGCTAAGAGATCTCGTAAAAGCACTTAAGGCCACTTATTGTGGTTCAATTGGTGCCGAATACATGCATATTACCGATACCGAAGAGAAACGTTGGATTCAGCAACGTTTGGAGCCATCCTTAGGTAGAGCCAATTACGATAAATCCGCTAAAACCCGTATTTTAGAAGGCCTTAACGCCGCAGAAGGTATGGAAAAATACCTCGGTGCTAAGTTCCCTGGCGCGAAGCGTTTCTCACTGGAAGGTGGTGATGCGTTAGTCCCTATGATGCGTGAAATTATCTATCGCGGTGGCGAAGCCGGGACTAAAGAGATTGTTGTGGGCATGGCTCACCGTGGTCGTCTTAACCTACTGGTCAACGTATTAGGTAAAAAACCATCAGAGTTATTTGATGAGTTTGCTGGTAAGCACAGCGACGTATTAAATGGTTCTGGTGACGTAAAGTATCATCAAGGTTTCTCCTCTGATTTTGAAACGCCAGGCGGCAATGTTCATCTAGCGCTTGCGTTTAATCCATCTCACCTTGAAATTGTAAACCCTGTGGTCATGGGCTCTGTTCGCGCTCGCCTTGACCGTCGTGGTTGTGATACTGGCTTGCAAGTGATGCCAATTACCATTCATGGTGATAGTGCAATTGCGGGTCAAGGTATTGTGCAAGAGACATTTAACATGTCTCAAACCCGAGCCTTTAAAGTTGGCGGTAGTATCCGAATCGTGGTTAACAACCAGGTTGGTTTTACGACCAACTTGACCGAAGATACTCGTTCAACTGAATACTGTACCGATATTGCTAAAATGGTACAGGCACCCATCTTCCACGTTAATGCTGATGACCCAGAAGCCGTCGCTTTTGTGGCGCAGGTGGCTGTTGATTACCGTAACGCCTTTAAGCGTGATGTAGTCATTGATCTCGTTTGTTATCGCCGCCACGGCCATAACGAAGCTGATGAGCCAAGTGCAACACAGCCATTAATGTATGCAAAAATCAAGAAACACCCAACGCCGCGTAAGATCTATGCTGACCGTCTAATTGAAGAAAGCACCCTTGGTGCTGATGAAGTGACCTCGATGATCAATGATTATCGTGATGCACTCGATCAAGGAGATTGTGTCGTGAAAGAGTGGCGTCCAATGACACTGCATTCTGTAGACTGGACGCCTTATATCAATCGCGAATGGGATGAAGATTATCCGGCGGCAATGTCGCTTGAGCGTTTAGAAAACCTTGCGCAAAAGATCAGTTATGTGCCAGAAAATCATAAGTTGCAGTCTCGTGTTGCTAAGATCTACAAAGATCGTGTGTCAATGGCTAATGGCGAGAAACTGCTCGACTGGGGCTTTGCTGAAACCTTAGCTTATGCATCGATTCTTGAAGATAAGAAACGCGTGCGTATTACTGGGCAAGATTCTGGTCGTGGTACTTTCTTTCATCGTCATGCCGTGCTGCATAATCAAAATGATGCGACCGCTTATTTGCCTTTACGTCAGGTAACGGACGATCAAGGCCCTATCGATATCTCTGACTCAGTGCTATCTGAAGCGTCGGTCTTGGCATTTGAATACGGTTACGCGACAGCTGAACCCGGTGGTTTGACTATCTGGGAAGCGCAGTTTGGTGATTTTGCTAACTGTGCTCAGGTGGTTATTGATCAGTTCTTATCGTCAGGTGAGCAGAAGTGGGGCAGATTGTGTGGCCTGACCATGCTGTTACCTCATGGTTACGAGGGCCAAGGTCCTGAGCATTCAAGTGCGCGTCTAGAACGTTTCTTGCAACTGTGTGCAAACCACAATATGCAAGTTTGTGTGCCATCGACGCCAGCTCAGGTCTACCACATGTTGCGCCGTCAGGTCGTTAGACCAATGCGTCGCCCATTAGTCGTTATGTCACCTAAGTCTCTGTTGCGTCATCCATTAGCCGTATCTAGCTTGGAAGAACTTGCCTCTGGCACCTTCCAAAACGTGATTGCTGAAATTGATGAGCAAGACACGAGTAAGGTTGATCGCGTTGTGTTCTGTAGCGGTAAGGTCTACTTCGAACTGCTTGAAAAACGTCGTAAAGAGAACGTTACTAATGTTGCCCTAGTTCGTGTTGAGCAACTTTATCCGTTCCCGCATGAAGATATGGACAAGATCCTTGCCCAGTATCAGCACGTTAAAGATTTTGTTTGGTGTCAGGAAGAGCCACAAAACCAGGGAGCTTGGTATTGTAGCCAGCACCACTTCTGGTCGGCAATCCCTGCAGGTGCACAGCTAACCTACGCCGGTCGTGAAGCATCTGCTGCACCGGCTTGTGGTTATCCAGGACTGCATGCCCAACAGCAAGAATCTTTAATTAATAGCGCATTAAAACTGTAGTAATAGACAATTTATAAAAAGGATAGTGATCCATGAGTATCGAAATCAAGGTACCCGTACTGCCAGAATCTGTTGCTGATGCAACTATTGCCACTTGGCATGTTAAGGCTGGCGAACAAGTTTCTCGCGATCAGAACCTAGTTGATATCGAAACAGATAAAGTTGTTCTCGAAGTGGTTGCGCCAGAAGATGGTTCAATCGTAGAGTTTCTTGCTGAAGAAGGTGACACCGTTCTGGGTGAAGCTGTGATCGCTAAATTTGTAGCGGGTGCGGTTGCTGGCCAGGAAGTGTCTAAAGCTGAAGCTGAAGCTGCGGCGCCTCAAGATGCGGCTAGCGATGAGTCTAATGATGCGCTAAGTCCATCTGTACGTCGTTTGATTGCTGAACATAATGTTGATGCATCAAAGCTTAAAGGTACTGGTGTTGGCGGACGTATCACGAAAGAAGATGTTGAAGCGTTCGTTAAATCAGCGCCTGCAGCGAAGCCCGCTGCAGCCCCTGCGGTCGTAGCGCCACTAGGTGAGCGTAGTCAAAAGCGTGTACCAATGACGCGTCTACGTAAGACTATTGCTAATCGTCTACTTGAAGCGAAGAACTCAACAGCTATGTTGACCACCTTCAACGAAGTGAACATGAAGCCAATCATGGACATTCGTAAGCAATATCAAGAAGTGTTTGAAAAGCGTCACGGCATTCGCCTAGGTTTCATGTCTTTCTACGTGAAGGCGGTGACTGAAGCCCTTAAGCGTTTCCCTGAAGTGAATGCATCAATCGATGGCGATGATATTGTTTATCACAACTATTTTGATGTGAGTATCGCAGTATCTACCCCTCGTGGTCTAGTTACTCCAGTACTGCGTGATACTGACACAATGAGCCTAGCTGATATTGAGCGTAATGTACGTGAACTCGCTATTAAAGGCCGCGATGGTAAGTTGACCGTTGATGATATGACGGGTGGTAACTTCACCGTGACTAACGGTGGCGTGTTTGGCTCACTCATGTCTACGCCAATCCTTAACTTGCCACAGAGCGCGATTTTAGGCATGCATGCCATCAAAGATCGCCCAATGGCAGTTAATGGTCAGGTAGAAATTCTGCCTATGATGTACCTAGCACTGTCTTATGACCACCGTATTATCGATGGTCGTGAGTCTGTTGGCTTCTTGGTTGCCATTAAGGACTTCCTCGAAGACCCAACTCGTCTACTACTCGACCTGTAAGACGACGTTGATTCAATGCCTATCACTTTGATAGGCATTACCCTCGCTACTGGCTCTGATGAGCTGGTTGGATTTGATAAGAAGTATACGGATAGATCATCATGAATTTGCATGAGTATCAGGCAAAATCCCTATTTGCCGAATATGGTTTACCAGTGTCAGAAGGTTTTGCATGTGACACCCCTCAAGAAGCGGTAGAAGCAGCAGGCCATATTGGCGGAAATATGTGGGTTGTTAAGTGTCAAGTACACGCAGGCGGCCGTGGTAAAGCAGGTGGCGTTAAAGTTACCGGCGATAAAGAAGAGATCAGAGCATTCGCTGAAAATTGGTTAGGTAAGAACTTAGTGACTTACCAAACTGATGAGAAAGGTCAGCCAGTTGCTAAAATTTTAGTAGAAAGCTGCACTGATATCGCTAACGAACTTTATCTTGGTGCCGTTGTAGACCGTGCGACGCGTCGTGTTGTGTTCATGGCATCAACTGAAGGTGGTGTTGAGATTGAGACTGTGGCTGAAGAAACGCCGGAGTTGATTCACAAAGCAATTATCGACCCTTTGACTGGTCCTCAACCATACCAAGCTCGTGATCTTGGCTTCAAGTTGGGTCTAAACCCAACTCAAATGAAGCAGTTCACTAAAGTGTTCATGGGTCTTGCTAAGATGTTTAACGACCATGATTTCGCACTGCTAGAGATCAACCCACTTGTTATCACGACCGAAGGCAATATTCACTGTCTAGACGGTAAGATCGGTATCGATGGCAATGCGTTGTTCCGTCAACCAAAAATCCGTGATATGCACGATCCATCACAAGATGATGCTCGTGAAGCACATGCGGCTAAATTTGAGCTTAACTACGTTGCTCTAGATGGTAACGTGGGTTGTATGGTTAACGGTGCAGGCCTAGCAATGGGTACCATGGACATCGTAAACCTGCACGGCGGCAAGCCAGCTAACTTCCTAGACGTAGGCGGTGGAGCAACTAAAGAGCGCGTAGCTGAAGCATTTAAGATCATTCTTTCTGACGACAATGTTAAAGCTGTTCTTGTGAACATCTTTGGTGGCATCGTACGTTGTGACATGATCGCTGAAGGCATCATTGGCGCTGTCAAAGAAGTGGGTGTTGAAGTGCCAGTTGTTGTACGTCTTGAAGGTACTAACGCAGATCTCGGTCGCGAAGTATTGGCTAACTCTGGTCTTGACATTATTGCAGCGGAGTCACTTACTGATGCTGCGGTTAAAGTTGTTGCTGCTGCGGAGGGCAAATAATGTCTGTATTAATCAATAAAGATACCAAAGTTATCTGTCAAGGTTTCACTGGTGGTCAAGGTACTTTCCATTCAGAACAAGCTATTGCTTATGGCACAAAAATGGTTGGTGGTGTATCTCCTGGAAAAGGTGGTCAAGTTCACTTAGGTCTTCCAGTATTTAATACTGTAAAAGATGCCGTGGCTGAAACTGGCGCAACAGCGACAGTTATCTATGTACCAGCACCTTTTTGTAAAGATGCCATTCTTGAAGCTATCGACGGTGGCATTGAGCTAATCGTATGTATTACTGAAGGTATTCCTACTCTGGATATGCTTGAAGTTAAAGTTAAGCTTGAAGAAACAGGCGTTCGCATGATCGGTCCTAACTGCCCAGGTGTTATCACCCCGGGTGAATGTAAGATTGGTATCATGCCTGGTCACATCCACAAGCCTGGTAAAGTAGGTATTGTTTCTCGCTCTGGTACTTTGACGTACGAAGCGGTTAAGCAAACTACCGATGAAGGTTTCGGCCAATCAACATGTGTTGGTATCGGTGGCGACCCAATTCCTGGTACTAACTTCATCGACGTATTGGAAATGTTCCAAAACGATCCACAAACTGAAGCAATCGTTATGATTGGTGAGATCGGTGGTACTGCTGAAGAAGAAGCGGCTGAGTTCATCAAAGCTAACGTGACTAAGCCTGTTGTATCTTACATTGCTGGTGTGACTGCACCAGAAGGTAAGCGCATGGGTCACGCTGGTGCGATCATTGCTGGCGGTAAAGGTACTGCAGAAGATAAGTTTGCCGCACTAGAAGCAGCAGGCGTAACGACAGTTCGTTCACTTGCAGATATTGGCAGTGCACTACGTACTAAGACGGGTTGGTAATTTTTCCAACAAGTTAAAAAGGCGCCTTAGGGCGCCTTTTTTATTGGATTAAAAACGGCATCTTTGCCAAGTCACAATTTTGTTTATCGTCTTTACTCAATTTTTCGCTAACATCATTTACTGGGTTAATAACTTTGCTAATCTTGATATCAATCTCGTATATCACTTATAAATATTATTCATTATCGCTCACAGGCAGTGAGGAGGATAATCCGTTACCGAGTTGTGATGATTTCTACACTTCAGCTAAGGGACATCGATGAATTACGCTACAAAAAAGCTTTTGCTTTCAATCACTATTGTATTGGGTTCCAGTACCATGGTTGCAAATGTTTCTGCTGCTGGCTTAAGCTTATCTCAGCTGGCAACTGCTGAAAGTATTGGGACAGCAGGTGTTGCGAATGTCACCAACAACCGTGATGCATCGGCAGTGATGGCCAATCCAGCTGGGCTAAGTCGCATTAGCAATAGTAGTATCATGATCGGTGTTCAATACTTAGATGTTGAGTCTGATTTTACAGGCAATAGTGCAGGGCGACCGCATGAGGAAACCACTGGTGAAGCGGGACAATTTACCCCAAACCTCTCCTATGGTAAACGCCTTGATGATCGTTGGGTTGTCGGCATGGGCTTACATGCGCCTGGTGGACTGGGACTTAGCTACGATAATGGTGTGGCCGGAGGCCCATTAAATATCATCAATGACAATAACATTGCCATTGTTAACTTAACGACATCGTTAGCCTACCAAGTTAATGACAGCTGGTCATTGGGGGCGTCTATGATAGCCCAGTATGCGGAAGTTGCGATTGATCTGTTTCAAGACACTGATAAGGCGAACAGTCTGGTTGGTGAGAACTGGGCACCATCTTTTGCGTTAGGGGCTATGTATCACTTGTCGCAGAATACTCATTTTGGGGTGACCTATAACTATGGGGCTAAACATAATTTAGACTTAAGGAGTCAAGTTCTCTCGCCCCAGGCGATTGATGTTAACTGGCCACAGTCTGTTGACGTCGGGGTGGCGCATCAATTGAACGCTGCCGTGACGCTAATGGTGAGTGGTCACTGGCAGCAATGGAGCGAGTATGATGAGCGATACAGTGATACCTGGGGTGGTGGTGTGGCACTAAGTTACCAGTTAACGACGTGGACCTTGCAAGCGGGAGTGAGCATGGATAGCAGTCCCTTAACTGCTGAAAATCGTGATGTATTGCTACCGCTTGATAAGCAATGGCGAGCTGGTATCGGTGCTGTCAAGAGATTGAAAACAGGCAATGAGCTTGGCTTTGCCTACCAGTATAACTCCTTAGGAGATGGCGAGATAACAGGGAATGCACTGAACCCGATACAGCCGTCTGGCTATTACAGCAATAATCGGGTTCATTTTGTTGGGCTCTCATTAAGCTTTTAGCTCACTATCGCAAAAGGCTCTCGGTAGCCTAGTGCAATAAGCGCGTAAATACCTAGCATTCGTGTGGGGGCTTAAATTCCGCAGGAGTCAGGACATAGGTGTCCTCACAATAAAACTGCACCGCGCTGCACTGCTGCCACCAGGTTGTCCATGCTGAGTCTTGAGTGTGACCTGTTAGCAGGGCATTATGTGCGAGTGGTGCAACTAAACTACCGCTGGAGATCAACAAGCCATAGGGAGAGCGTCGTTTAAGCATATTGGGGGTAAGCTGGTTAGGGTTATCTAGCCCCATGCTACCCACCAGTTCATAGAAGCTTTTCAAGGTATTTTGTTGGAAATTTTTTACTCGCTCGCTTTTGCTTTCAACATCGATAGCGTGAGAACGAGCAGGGTCTTGGGTGGCGATACCTGTTGGGCACTGGTTGGTGTTGCAATGACGAGATTGAATGCAGCCCATGGCTAACATCATAGTTCGCGCCGCATTAACAACGTCGGCGCCCATGGCAACTTTAGCAAGCAAATCAAAGCTTGATGCTGTTTTTCCTGATGCGATTAGTTTAATTTTATCCCTAAGGCCCACGCCGACTAATGCGTTATGAACAAAATAGACACCTTCTAAACAGACCATACCTAAACGGTTACTGAACTCAACAGGGGCTGCACCTGTGCCACCTTCTGCACCATCAATGGTAATAAAATCGGGAAGAATATTAGTTTCAAGCATGGCTTTGCAGATAGCTAGAAATTCAGCCGGATTACCAATACACAATTTAAAGCCAACCGGTTTTCCGCCGCTCAATTCTCGCAGGGTTTTAACAAATTGCAGTAGGGCAATTGGCGTTGTGCATTCTGGATTGACAGCGGGTGAGACACAATCTTTATCCATAGGGATATGTCGTATCATCGCAATTTCATGGGTGATTTTTGCTTTGGGGAGTACCCCTCCATGACCCGGTTTTGCCCCTTGACTGAGTTTAATTTCAATCATCTTAATCTGTGGCTTAGCGGCCATTTTTTCGAAGGTGACAGGGTTAAACCGGCCATCGTCGGTACGGCAACCAAATAGTCCTGAGCCTATTTGCCAGACAATATCTCCCCCATGCTTTAAGTGATAGGGACTTGCGCCACCCTCGCCAGTGTTATGGTAACAGCCCGCATGTTTTGCACCGAGGTTGAGTGCTTCTATTGCATTGGCGCTTAGTGAGCCAAAACTCATCGCCGATATATTGAGGTAGGCCGCATCGTAGGGTTGAATGCAGTCGGGTCCCCCTATGGTGATGCGTTTGACGTCATCACTTAGGTGCTTAGGCGATAGCGAGTGCCACAAGCTGAGGTAGTTCTCTTCGAGGAGGTCACGTTGGGTGCCGAAGGCGATAGTATCACGTACATTTTTAGCGCGTTGATAGACCAAAGAGCGCTGCTCTCGATTAAAGGGCTTCTCTTCGGTGTCATTAGCGATAAAATATTGTTGAATTTCAACCCGATAAGACTCTAAAAAGTAGCGTAAGTAGGCAACCACTGGGTAGAGTTTGTTGAGTGTGTGTGGGCTGATATACAGATCGTAACTGCCTATTGCTGTATAGCCTAGCGTGAAGGCTAGCAAAAGTGTGCTAGCGACAGAGCTTTGGTTTACATATAGGGACAGCGCGATGATGTTGCCTAATGTGGCAATCAACCAAAATACTCGTTGCATTATGGTCATAGTACCTCCGTGTAAAAACTGCTATTTATTGTCTGGTGACATAACGTGATTATATTTGGATTAAATAATAAGTCTCTTATTAAAGGGTATTTATTTAAATTGTTTACTAAGGTTGCAACAAGCGCATACGCAAGTGAGTGATCAGGCATTAAGGTGTGAGTCGCTTACTTATCGATGCCGGTATTAATTATTGATACGATATATTGCTTAATTGATGGGGCTGGCTGGGAATACGGAGGACTAACTTTCAATAATCCTTTTATTTGTTTTTCATTTATCCTGTCAATGATGCGCAAAATACTCCTTAATCATTGCACACGGATAAGTAACAAAAAACCAGCGCTATGCTGGCTTTTTCGTGATGATATGCAACCCTTTGGTATTGTGCCGTAGGTTAGCTATTCAGTGTTAGGCCTCGCCGTGGTCGCACTCATCGTTAGTGCAAACACCATAAAGGTATAAACTGTGGTTAGTCAGTTTGATGTTGTGCTTCATTGCGATTTCATCTTGACGACGCTCGATGACATCGTCTGAAAACTCAATGACTTTACCACAAGATAAACAGACTAAGTGATCATGATGATGTTGTGATGATAGTTCAAAAACGGCTTTGCCACTTTCAAAATGATGACGGGATACAATGCCGGCATCGTCAAATTGGTTCAATACTCGATAAACGGTTGCTAATCCGATCTCTTCACCTAGATCGAGCAATTTTTTATATAGTTCTTCCGCGCTGATATGCTGGTTTTCGGGTCCCTGCATGAGTTCGAGGATCTTGACGCGTGGTAAGGTGACCTTTAATCCCGCTTTCTTTAGCGCTTGATTTCCATCTGTCATTATTAATCTCTTGATTGCAGAACCATTAGCAAAGCCAATACAGGTTCGGTAGTTGATATTGCAAACCATTATAGGGGGTGAATTTGAAAACTTAAACCTTTGATCTTGCATATTGTTCGCTTAGGCAATTTTTTGCGCTAAATTGGACCAACCTGTGCGATAAATACTGCAATTTAAGCATACTTTTTGTAGTGTTATTTATACTAACGCCCAATAGTTTGCTGCGAAAAATTATGGCAGGGTTTGGTAAATATAAGAATCCCTAACTTCTCAATTGTAAGCTGGTTTTAGGGACATAATAATGACAATAAAAGGGACCGCAGATGTATCGACAAATCGTAGTGTTAACCGGGGCTGGTATTTCGGCTGAGTCGGGGCTTCGTACGTTTAGAGATCAAGATGGCTTGTGGGAAGAACATAAGATAGAGGATGTGGCAACGCCTGAAGGTTACCAACGGGACCCTGAAATGGTAGAGCGCTTCTATAATGAACGTTGGCAGCAGCTACACGATGGTAATGTCGAGCCCAATGCGGCTCATTTGGCGTTAGCACGGTTAGAGAATGAATTTGATGGTCAGCTTTTAGTGGTGACACAGAATATTGATGATCTACATGAGCGCGCGGGCTCTCGGCGTTTATTACATATGCATGGCGAGTTGACAAAGGGTCGTTGTCCTCGTTCACAGCAAACTTTTTTGCTCACCGATCATTTTAGCGTGCACCATACCTGTACTTGCTGTATTCCAGCACAACGCTTGAGACCCCATGTGGTCTGGTTTGGTGAAATGCCAATTGGTTTAGATCGTATTCAACATGCCTTAGATACCTGTGACTTGTTTATTGCTATTGGTACCTCTGGCACTGTGTATCCTGCAGCCGGCTTTGTCGATACCGCTAATCATCATGGAGCACAAACGGTGGAAGTGAATCTGATTGAAGCCGATCGTCATAGTCAATTCCAGTATCACCTCCAAGGCAAAGCTAGTGAAATAGTCCCGCAACTTGTTGAGCAGATCTTGCAAGGACAGATCATCAGTGATCAGGTGAACTTAGCGGCGCAAGGATAGAATAATTACTATGAGTGAAGGGGATAAAAGCGGTAAATTGGCCATCATTATGCGGGGCTTACCTGGGAGTGGTAAGAGCCATTGGGTTGAGCAGTTTATTTTGACACAAACGCCTAATGATGCAATTGCACTGCGCCAGCGAGGGATTTTTTCAACCGATGCGTTGTTTATTGAGGATGGCGAGTACCGTTTCAATGTCCGTAAGCTATCTCAATACCATCAACAAAACTTGACTTTTTTTATCCAAGCATTAAGCCGCAATGAGCCCATTGTTATTTGTGATAACACCAATATGGCGCATTGGGAATTTATGGCCTATGAGGCTGCGGCAAAAGCACTAGGCTACCAAGTTAGAATTGTGTTGATAGGGAATCCCACTGATAGTGCTCATCAGGAGTTGTGTGCCCGTCGCAATCGTCATGGGGTACCAATTGCACAAATTAGGTCGATGGCGGCACAGTTTCAAGCTTTTTAAGCAAGGAGCAGGCAAGTATGTACGCAGTCATATTTAGGGCCAAAGTGGCTAATCAAGATGAAGCCTACTCGGCGATGGCGGTTAAGATGCGCCAGTTGGCCTTTGAGCAATACAGGTGTATCGATTTTGTCGCTGTGACAGAAGGGGATGAGGAGATTGCTATCTCATATTGGCATAGTGAAGCGGATATCTTGGCTTGGAAGCAAGACTGTCAACATCAGGTGGCGCAGCACTCTGGCCAGCATAAATGGTATCAAAGTTATCAAGTGCAAATCGTTGAAGTAAAGCGAAGCTATAGTAGCGCAGTATAAGCCCCATGATTTAAAAGATTCTGTTGAGTTTAAATAAGGATGTTAATGAAATTTGTATTACTGAGTGCCCCCAAGAGTGATGCGGCCATTTCTGCCATCAGGCATTTGCTGGGTAACATCGCTGGCGCGATTCGCATTGGCTATTTAGCCTCTTCCCATGAGCCTGACCGTCGCTATTACCGGCAGATGCAAATTTATTATCAGCAGTTCGGTGCAGATCTCTGTTGCTACGTAGACTTAGAGCAAGATTTTTGCCTGCAAACTTTTGAGCAAATATGTCAGTGCGATGTGATTCACCTGGCTGGAGGGGACACCTATCGCTTTCTTAAAGGTATTCAAGACCGAGACGTTGCGCATCAGTTATGTGCATTCTCTAAGGCCGGAGGTGGTTTTATCGATTTAAGCGCTGGGGCGATGTTGCTATGCCCTAGTATTGAGTCAGCCACATTGTGTGGCGATCAAAATGACGTTGAACTCTCCGACATGGCTGGCTTGCAGCTCATTCCCTATCAGTTTATTCCCCATACCGATAAGACAGATAACGGTGTCAATGCGGCACTTACGGCAGCAGAGCACCTGAGTAGTCAAACGCTAGCAAAGTTTCCTGCAATTTTATGTGCTGATGATGATGCGGTTATCTTTGAACAGGGGAGTTTGTTAGGGTTTGGTTCACCATTGCTATTTGATGGTTTACAGCTTTTATCGATCAATCAATGAGACCATTGCAGATGGCTTATATTGATTAATATAAGCCATCTGCCTGGCGGTTCACTTATCGAATGAAAGAGTTTTTACCGAAGAATTTATCTGATTCATACTCTGTCACAATCGCTGATAATGGGCGATTTTGATCGTTGGCTAAGAGTTTATGGCTCAGAGCACTGAGTTTTATCAGCACGTCTTTACACTCAATTCGGGCAGACTGCACCTCTGAAGATGCCATATAGAGAATTTGTGCATACAATTCGCTCGGTTTTTCGATAATGTTACCGCTGAAATTGACATAAGTCGCAAACATCAATTTCATATTTTCATCGTATTGATTAGCTGTAACAAGCCGAACAAATTCTTCTTTATCTTCATTCGGTGCAAAAGAGCGCACCCAGTTGCAGTAATCTGCGTCTAAAATAAGCGCAAATGCTTTTCGTCTATAGTCTTCATTTTCGATTAAGGCGTTAATAAACCCCTCTTCTTGGCAATTTTCTTGTAGCTCTTTAGCCATTAAATGTACGGAATTGAACTCATTTAATAACCCAATCCAACCCGAGCCTAATTTATTGTGGAGTTGTGAGATCTCTTCGATATCTTTGAGAAATGCCTCTAAAAATTCTCGTCCATCCGAGAGTGAGTCGAGCACTGGTATTAGTGAGTAGCGGCGCTTTTGGATACTTTCATAAAAAATATCAACCCACTCTCTAAACTCTTCTAGACGAGCGATGTTTTCTTGGAGAAACTCATCACTGGCTTCGATGCGTGAAGACAATCTTGAAAAGTCTAGACCGCTGTCTGTGGACTTCACCCGTCTATCGACTGGAGTTTCAAACTTGGTTCCCGCGAGTACCAATTTGCTAAATGAGGATTCGAATTCAGATAATATCTCTTGAACTTTGTCTAAAGAGGTTGCACGGGCCCGCTCGTTAATCCCTATCTGCTGCTCTTTTTGCGCGCGTCTTCTGCTTTCCCATCCCCAAGAAACTAATGCGCCGATAATGGTTGCACTGGTCGCAATATCAAACCCTAATTGTACTTTTTCCGTGAGCAAACTCTCTATCACAATATCATCCTTATATTCGGTTAAATGACTGCAAACAGCAGTAAAGACTTCCCTTATTAACATATTAAAAACATGATTATCAAATGAATTTTGAGTTATTGTGACTGAGATGGATGAAAGATTTTAGTGCCATGTAAAGATTTTACTGGCATGTAAAGACTTAGGCGTTATGTCGGTCATAACGCCTCATAAGCTATGGGCGCTATTTTAGCTCCCAGACATCCCAAGAGCGCAACTGATACTGCTGGGCTAACGATAGAGCGAGTTGTTGATGGTGATCAGCTTTAGCGGTTTGTTGTAGTGCCCCATAGTAGACACTCAGTTCGTGTTGCCAGTCAGGGGAATTGATGCCTTCTGCGGCCACGCTATCGAGTAACTGCTTTGCACGCTGATGTTCGCCTTTAATGTTCATCCCCTTAGCGATGTGTACGGTAACAATCGTTAATGAGCGTGGGAACTTCTTAGCGATCTGGGCTAATACCTGATCAATTTTGTCAGTTTGTTTGGACCAAAATAGGTATTTAGCGAATTGGTAGGCTTGTAACCACTCAAATTCAAATCCGCCCCATTGTGACTGGCTGGTTTCAAAATAGCTCAACACCTGCTCCACATCGCCCATGGCCAACATCTCTCCACCATCGGCGCCATAATCTGGGCTAAGAAAGGTGAGCGCATCATAAAGTGCGGGCAATGCAGTTGTGAAGTGATTTTCCTCAGGGTAAGACTTAAACTGCCACAACAGGCTCTCTGGGGCGTGGTGCTCTAACCACTGCACCACCGTATCTACGCCCATCTCCTGTTCATTAGCAACACTGATAAAAAGCGGATGTTTAAGACCTTGTTGCTCAGCGGCACCATCTAGTTTTTTGGTAATGTTCTGGTTATCGAACCAAGCACTGGGGCTCATGGCCACAAAAGCATTAAAGGGGGTATCAGCTTGGGTCATGCTAAAAAGCGTGAAAAGACCTCCTAGCGAGTACCCTGACAGTGCTCGTTTATTGTTAGTGCGGTATTGTTTATCGATAAGTGGCACTAATTCATTCGTAATATAGCGATGAAAGGTAACAGCACCGCCAAATGCCTCGTCAGATTTATCTGCCCATGTGGTGGCATACAGATAGTCAGTAGGGCCTTGATTCGCGATACCGACAACAATCATGGGGGCAATCTTGCCCATCCTTGTAAGATGGTGCACGGTTGCCGAAACGTGCTGAAACTGAAAGTCGCCATCGACGACATACAGGGTGGGATATTGCCTATTTGAAGCAAAGTAACGCTCGGGCAGCGCGACTTGGTAACGACGCTGCTCAGCCATGACTTTTGACTGGTGGTGATAGGCATAGCCTTCCACAATTGCGACGCCATTATCTTGGGCTGATAGTGGTGATGAGATGATAGAAAGTAATAGTGTAAACAATAAAATTAATAGCTTTGTAAGGGCATTCATTGCTTTAAAGCTCCGTGTTCGCAGCGTGTTATTTAGCCTAGCAGCATTGAATAAACCTGAGTTACTGGCGAGTGAATTGTCGGTAATACTCGGTGAATATTTAGTGAAGTTTTTTATTATCAGTTGTTTGCAATCAAAAGTATACGACATGCCATGACTCATAACGCCCTCCAACATCCATTCTCCGTGTCGTCTAATTAACCCGTTTTGTATTGATGGTTAATCCATGTATCACTGAGACTGTAAATACAGACTGACAAAACCTTAGACTAAAGTTATGCAGATTTGACCACTAATCACTTGCTTTACGTTCGCGTAAACGTCACAGTGAATATTATTTGAAGACGATCACAGTTCACATCTTTATCTCGATGTGAGCCAGACGCATGAGTACCTTAATTGGAGCGGAAAATGAGTACAGAGCAATCAAACCAAGATATCGTTATTGTGGCAGCAAAGCGCACTCCTATGGGCGGCTTTCAAGGTTCACTGTCAACGGTGACATCGCCTAGCCTTGCCGCCACCGCAATAAAAGGCTTAGTGGATGCGACAGGGATTGAAGGGAGTAAAATTGACGAAGTGTTGATGGGCTGTGTATTGCCTGCAGGGCTTGGACAAGCTCCTGCTCGTCAAGCGACATTGGGCGCTGACTTACCCTTGTCGGTGGGCGCAACGACGGTAAATAAAGTGTGTGGCTCAGGCATGAAAACCGTCATGCTTGCGCATGATCTGATTAAAGCGGGAAGCGCTAATATTGTTATCGCCGGCGGTATGGAGAGCATGAGCCAAGCGCCATACCTATTAGATAAAGCCCGCGGCGGCATGCGTATGGGCCATGGCAAGGTGTTGGATCATATGTTTCTTGATGGTCTGGAAGACGCCTATACCGGTGGTGCGATGGGCACCTTTGCACAGCAAACGGCCGATGAGTTTAAGCTAAGCCGCGAAGCGATGGACCAGTTTGCACTTAACTCATTACAAAAGGCCAATGCAGCGATTGAAAGCGGTGCATTTAAAGCTGAGATAGTACCAGTGACCGTATCAAGCCGACGTGGCGATATGGTTGTTGATACTGATGAGCAGCCAGGTAATGCTCGTCCTGACAAGATCCCCACATTGCGACCAGCATTTGCCAAAGATGGCACTATCACCGCAGCCAACTCGAGTTCCATCTCTGATGGTGCAGCGGCACTAATGTTGATGACGCGTGAGCAGGCAAACGCCAATGGGTTAGCGATTATGGCGACGATTAAAGGCCATGCTACTCATGCTCAAGAGCCGTCCATGTTTACTACCGCACCCGTTGGCGCCATGAGTAAGCTGCTTGAAAAAGTAAGCTGGGATAAAACTGATGTTGACCTGTTTGAGATAAATGAAGCTTTTGCCATGGTGACTATGCTGGCTATCTCTGAACTAGGTTTGGATGCCGCTAAAGTCAATATTAATGGTGGTGCCTGTGCGTTAGGTCACCCCATCGGATGTTCAGGTGCTCGCGTATTGGTGACACTTATTCATGCACTTAAGGCCAAAGGTCTTAAGCGAGGCGTGGCGTCATTGTGCATCGGCGGTGGTGAAGCGACGGCGATGGCCATTGAACTCTAATGGATATGAAGGGCTAGCACTTAAGCGGTTAGCCCGCACGGTTTATTCTCTATTAACACGATAATCCTTTTAATTATGTGAGTTTTTTGCTGTCACTTACATAGAACAACTGCTTGAGCGTTTAATAACGCTTGGCGATAAAAGATCTTAGGAAAGCGATATGACAACTCAAGTGAAACATTACATCGATGGTCAATTTACCTTAGGTGAAGGCCAACAACAGATCTCTGTGACAAATCCAGCTAATAACGAGGTTATCGCGACCATTAACGCGGCGACCGTCAATGAAGTTGAGTTTGCCATAGCCAGTGCTAAAAAGGCATTTACCACCTGGAAAGAGGTCCCTGTATCAGAGCGTGCTCGGGTAATGTTTCGCTATCAGCACTTGCTTAAAGCTCATCATGATGAAATCGCAACTATTCTAGCCCAAGAGACGGGTAAAACCTTTGAGGATGCAAAGGGTGATGTATGGCGCGGTATCGAAGTGGCCGAGCATGCCTGTAATATTGCAAGCCTTATTATGGGAGAGACGGTCGAGAATGTGGCTCGTAGCATAGACACTTATAGTTATACCCAGCCGCTGGGTGTCTGTGCGGGGATCACACCATTTAATTTTCCAGCCATGATTCCACTTTGGATGTTCCCATTGGCCATCGCCTGCGGTAATACCTTTGTACTTAAGCCTTCGGAGCAAGATCCTATGACGCCTCAGCGTCTAGTGGAGTTGTTTGAAGAAGCTGGTGCGCCTAAAGGTGTTTTACAATTAATACATGGCGATAAGACGGCGGTTGACGTGCTGCTTACCCATGAAGATATCAAGGCGATCTCATTTGTTGGTTCTGTCGGAGTGGGTCAATATATCTATAAAACCGGTACCGACAATCTTAAGCGTGTGCAAGCTTTTGCTGGTGCGAAAAACCACTGTGTGGTGATGCCAGATGCCAATAAGCAGCAAGTGATCAATAACCTTGTGGGTGCCTCTGTAGGGGCTGCTGGTCAACGCTGCATGGCGTTGTCTGTGGCGGTATTCGTTGGCGAAGCTAAGAAATGGATCCCAGAGCTACGTGATGCTATCGCTAAAGTCAGACCGGGTGTTTGGGATGATAAAGAGGCGGCCTATGGCCCTGTTATCAGCCCTGCGGCAAAAGAGCGCGTGTTAAAGCTGATTGCGCAAGGTAAAGAAGAGGGGGCAGAGTGTCTGCTTGATGGTAGCGACTTTACCGTTGAAGGCTTCGAGAAAGGCAACTGGGTTGGCCCGACTATGTTCACCAATGTGACGACAGAGATGAGTATCTACAAAGAGGAGATCTTTGGGCCTGTACTGTGCTGCATGGAAAGCGAGACATTAGAAGAGGCGATTGAGATTGTAAACGCTAGTCCTTACGGCAACGGCACATCTATTTTCACCGCCAGTGGCGCGGCTGCGCGTAAATATCAACACAATATCGAAGTGGGTCAAGTTGGCATCAACGTTCCTATTCCTGTGCCACTTCCTTTCTTCTCATTTACGGGCTGGAAGGGTAGCTTCTATGGTGATCAACATGCCTACGGCAAGCAAGCGGTGCGTTTCTATACTGAAACCAAAACCATCACCGCACGCTGGTTTGAGTCTGATATCAGCGAAGCTGAACATCATGCGCCAAATATGACCATAGCACTGAAGTAAATAACTAAGGCCTAGGAAGCTAACTCTTCTTAGGCCTTTCATGGTGACAATTGCTTTGTCGCCAAAACACGTTAAATACATTAATCAACAAGTAACGCACCGCCACAAATAAAGCCATTGTGATAACGCAATATGGCGCAGAACTAAAGGTGCACAAGGAGCGATCAGATGGATTTCAATCTGAATGAAGACCAGCGTCAGTTTGCTGAACTAGCGACACAATTTTCCCAAGAAGAACTTGCACCCTATGCCGCTAAGTGGGATGAAGAGCATCACTTTCCAAAAGATGTGATTCAAAAAGCGGGCGAACTCGGATTCTGTTCATTGTACTCGCCCGAATCAGAGGGCGGCATGGGACTTTCTCGCCTCGATGCATCGATTATTTTCGAACAGTTGGCGATGGGCTGCACGGCAACCACTGCCATGTTAACGATTCACAATATGGCGACTTGGATGATCACCAGTTTTGGTTCTCAAACGCTGCGTGATGAGTGGTCACCGTCATTGACCACGGGGGAAAAGCTTGCTTCATACTGTTTAACCGAAGCGGGTGCGGGTAGCGACGCGGCGTCATTGAAAACTAAAGCGGTCCGTGATGGCGATGAGTATGTGATCTCAGGTGCCAAGATGTTTATCTCTGGTGCTGGCTCGACCGAAATGCTCGTGGTGATGTGCCGCACGGGCGAAGAGGGACCTAAAGGGATCTCAGCGATTGCGGTACCTGCTGATGCTGCTGGGATCACCTATGGTAAAGCGGAAGATAAAATGGGCTGGAATGCGCAGCCAACTAGAGAGATCACCTTTGACAATGTGCGTGTTCCTATCACTCACTTACTCGGTGAAGAGGGCCAAGGTTTTACCTTTGCGATGAAGGGACTCGATGGTGGTCGTATTAATATTGCTACCTGTTCAGTGGGAACAGCCCAGGCAGCTCTGGAGCGCGCTACGCAATACATGAACGAGCGCAAGCAATTTGGTAAGCCCATTGCCGCGTTTCAAGCATTGCAGTTTAAACTAGCCGACATGGCAACAGAGCTTGTCGCAGCAAGGCAGATGGTACGTTTAGCCGCATTTAAACTCGACAGTGGCGATCCTGAAGCGACAGCTTATTGCGCCATGGCTAAACGGTTTGCGACCGATATCGGATTTGCCGTTTGTGATGGGGCCTTGCAGCTTCATGGCGGTTACGGTTACATCCGTGAGTATCCGCTGGAGCGCCATTTCCGTGATGTGCGTGTGCATCAGATATTAGAGGGAACTAACGAGATCATGCGTCTTATCATTGCTCGTCGTTTACTCGACGAAAATGCTAGCCAAATCCTGTAATTGTCGCCAAGGAATATAGATATGACTGCCATTATTGAAAGAATTGTTGGCCATACGGCCGTATTAACGATGAATAACCCGCCAGCAAATACCTGGACGGCTGACAGTTTGCAACTGCTTAAACAAAAAGTGACTGAGCTCAATGCCAATAAATCTATCTACGCGTTGGTGTTAACTGGAGAAGGTGAAAAGTTCTTTAGTGCTGGTGCCGATCTGAAACTGTTTGCCGATGGTGATAAAGGTAACGCGGCCACTATGGCTAAACATTTTGGTGAAGCATTTGAAGCCTTAAGTGGGTTTCGTGGAGTGTCGATTGCGGCAATAAATGGCTATGCCATGGGAGGCGGCTTAGAGGTCGCCTTGGCCTGTGATATTCGTATTGCCGAGGAACAAGCGGTGATGGCACTGCCTGAAGCAACCGTTGGCCTACTCCCCTGTGCTGGTGGGACACAGAATCTGACTGCATTGGTCGGCGAAGGTTGGGCAAAACGTATGATATTGTGTGGTGAACGTGTCGATGCTACCAAAGCACTGTCATTGAGATTGGTAGAAGAGGTTGTCGCCAAAGGCAGCGCGTTAGACAGCGCGATGGCGCTTGCTGACAAGGTTGCTAATCAAAGTCCAAGTAGCGTGACCGTTTGTAAACAGCTTATTCAGGCTGGACGAGCTATGCCTCGCAGCCAAGCCCTACCTGTTGAGCGTGAGCTATTTGTGGGGTTGTTTGATACGGACGATCAAGCAGAGGGCGTTAATGCGTTTTTGGATAAGCGCAAGGCAAATTGGACTAACAGCTAATGAACAGTGAACAAACTAATAGCGTTATCTTTCAAACGCTAGGCACCTTATCGGGCAAACAGGTTGGGGTCGCAACGCTTAACATGGAAAAAGCGCTTAATGCGTTAAACATGGAGATGATCCAGGCATTGACTAAGCAGCTAACCAGCTGGGCGCAAGATGATGCCATTGCCATGGTGGTATTGGATGGCGCTGGCGAAAAAGCATTTTGTGCTGGTGGCGATGTACGAGCCTTGTTTCATGCCTCAAAAGCGCACTCTGGTGAGATCAGTGACATTGCTACAGCATTTTTTGCGCAAGAATATCAACTTGACTATCTGCTGCATACTTTCGATAAACCCGTATTAGTGTGGGGGGATGGCATTGTGATGGGCGGCGGTCTCGGACTCATGGCTGGGGCAAGTCATCGTGTGGTCACTGAGCGTTCGCGTATTGCCATGCCTGAAGTCACCATAGGTCTCTATCCTGATGTGGGTGGTAGCTATTTCCTAAATCGCATGCCCGGCCACCTAGGTCGTTTTCTTGGCATGACCGCTTACAACATGAGTGGCGCCGATGCGCATTTTGTCGGCCTTGGTAATCACTATTTAAATAGTCATGATAAAGAGCCGTTATTTGATGCCCTTGCTAGTGTCGACTGGGAAGGGGATATTGGTGCGAACCACAGCAAACTCAACGCACTGTTAGAAGCGATGACTGGCCGCTGCGCTGTCCCGCTTGCAGAGAGTACACTTGCGGTCAATCAATCACAGATTGATGAGTTGATGAGTGGCGACTTATCTCAAGTGCTAGCAAGGGCGAGTGGCGAGAAAACCATAGAACCTTGGCTCGATAGGGCATTAAAAACCTTGTTGGCAGGTAGCCCGTTAAGTCTATGTCTAATTGATCAGCAATCACGTTTAGGCACTGATATGAGTCTTGAACAGGTGTTTCAGTTTGAGTTAGCGCTTAGCTGTAATTGCTGTGCCAGTGGCGACTTTGTCGAAGGGGTTCGTGCATTACTGATTGATAAAGATCGCCAACCTAAGTGGCAATATGCCACGGTCGAGGAGGTCCCTGCGCTTGCGATTGAAAAGCTGATGGCCTCACCATGGTCGAGTGATGAACATCCGTTGAATCAGCTAGGCTGTTAGTGGTTTAAGTCATAGTTTTTTAAAGGGGCAACCCTGATAAAGGAGCAAAAGATGAGTACTGTTGCATTTATTGGATTAGGAAACATGGGCGGCCCTATGGCTGTTAATCTCGTGAAGGCGGGCTTTACCGTTAAAGCGTTCGACCTATCGGCTCAGGCGTTACATGACGTCAGTGAGCAAGGGGCTATTCCTGCGCCAAGTGCGTGTGCGGCAGCAGCGTCCGCGGATGTGGTGATCACTATGTTACCAGCGGGGAAACATGTTCGGGGCTTATATCTGGGTGACGAGAGCAATAAAGGCATTATTGATGTCGTCGCGGATGGTACGCTATTAATTGATTGCTCGACCATTGATGCGCACAGTGCCCGCGTTGTTGCCGCACAGGCCCAAACCAAGGGGCTGGAATTTATCGATGCGCCTGTATCGGGCGGCACCGCAGGCGCTGCTGGTGGTACTCTCACGTTTATTTGCGGTGGTAGTGACCACGCTTTTGAGCAAGCCCAAGGTGTTCTTAATGCGATGGGGGCGAATATTTTTCATGCGGGTGGCGCGGGCGCTGGTCAGGTGGCAAAAATCTGCAACAATATGTTGTTGTCTGTCTTGATGGTGGGTACCAGTGAATCTATTCAGATGGGTATAGATCATGGCCTTGATCCAAAAGTGCTTTCTGAGATCATGAAAGTCAGTAGTGGTGGTAATTGGACGCTAGATAAATATAATCCTTGTCCAGACGTGATGGAAAAGGTGCCATCATCCAACGATTATCAGGGAGGTTTCATGGTCGACTTGATGGTTAAAGATTTAGGCTTGTCCCAAGAAGCGGCATTATTGTCTAATTCGAGCACCCCAATGGGGGCATTGGCCCGCAGTTTATATGTGAATCATGCTCGCCAGGGTAATGGTAAGCGAGATTTCTCCAGTATTTTTGAGCAGTTTAATAAGAAAGGGTAGATTGATGGATTTAAAAGATAAGGTAGTTGTCATCACGGGTGGCGCAGGCGGACTTGGTTTTGCAATGGCGCAAGAACTGGCTGCTGCTGGTGCGAAATTGGCGCTTATCGATGTCGATCAAGAGAAACTTGAACGTGCTTGTGCTGATATCGGCGCGGCAACGGAAGTGCAAGGTTACGCTTTCGATATTACTGACGAAGAAGATGTGGTGGCAGGTTTTGGCTATATCTTGGAAGATTTTGGTCAGGTTAACGTATTGATTAACAACGCTGGTATTTTACTCGATGGCATGTTGGTTAAAGCCAAAGAGGGAAAGGTTATCGACCGCATGTCATTCGCGCAGTTCCAAGCGGTGATCAATGTTAATCTCACCGGCTCGTTTTTGTGTGGACGAGAAGCCGCCGCAGCTATGATTGAGTCTGAGCAGCAAGGCGTGATCATTAATATTTCCAGTTTGGCTAAGGCGGGCAATATAGGTCAAACCAACTACGCCGCGTCTAAAGCGGGCGTTGCAGCGATGTCAGTTGGTTGGGCAAAGGAGCTTGCGCGGTACAATATTCGTAGTGCGGCGGTTGCCCCTGGTGTGATCGAAACCGAAATGACGGCGGCAATGAAACCTGAAGCGCTTGAGCGTCTAGAGAAGATGGTTCCTGTTGGGCGTTTAGGCCAAGCGGGTGAAATCGCCTCGACCGTAAAATTCATTATCGAAAATGATTATGTTAACGGTAGAGTCTTTGAAATTGATGGCGGCATTCGCATTTAAAAGCGCTGACAATAGTGGTCACGCTTAAACACAAAAACGGGCATTAGCCCGTTTTTTATTGAATGATTTAAATGCGCAGTTAAATGGGTAATAATGAAAACCACTCAGATTGACCAAGAATCAAAGGAGCAAAGGTATGTGGATAGAGAGATTGACTAAGCGTCTGATGCTACTGATTGGCATTGTTGGAGTATTGGTCATCTACGTTGGATTTTTCTACCTACTATTTCAACAGCAAGGTAGCGCCACTTTACCTTGGTATATTTTGATCTCACCATGGTTATGTATCTATTTCGGTTTAAACCCGCAGCAACAAGTTAATACTCGGCTTTGGCTGAAGCAGAAGTTGCCATTTAAGCGTAAGTAGGCCTGTTTAGTGGAATGTGCGGTTATATAACCTTTCTATATGTTTAAGTTTATGTAAAATAAGTTAAATTTATCCCTTTGTGGCTGAATGTCCTAGCCATACAATAGTCACAGGCCCATAAGTGCAAGTGGCGTAAGTATTGAGGTGGCTGTGCAAGGCGTACTAAGTATTCGCTCCTATCTAACTCTCACTCTGTTTGCCCTATTTGCAGGGAGCTTTATTCTTGCTTGCGGCCCAAAAAACACCGATGAAAAACAGGCTGTTGACCAACGTAGCGGCCGAATGATTGAGGATTATGGCAGTTGGATATCGACTATCTCTGCTGAGGATGTCTATGGTCCCTCTGATCGGATAGGTGTTTTGCAAAGTGTTGATGAAGCGCTGTATTTCTCACTTTCAGACAGTGAGAATGAGGGGAAAGTAGGTATTAAACGACTGGCTCTGAAAGGTGAGCTAACAGAAGCCGTGAGCGCCCAGTTTGACGTTAAAACCCGGGTTCATGAATATGGCGGCGCGCCGTTACTGGGTATTGGCAATAGTTTATTTGCGGTTAAGCGAGATGATCAACGCCTGTATCGATTCGCACCGAATCAAGAGCCTGTTGCCTTAACACCGAATGGCACTCGTCATGCGGATTGTGTCTCATACCCTAAAGGGTCGCGGCTCGTCTGCGTGCGTGAAGATCATCGACAACCAGGTACGCCAACTTCTAGTCTTGTTTCACTTAACCTTAACTTTAAAAATGAAGGGCAAACCTTATTCAGTGGACAAGATTTTTACGCTTCGCCGCGCGTTTCCCCCGATAACAGCCAGCTTGCATGGATTAGCTGGCAACATCCAAATATGCCCTGGGACATCACTCAGTTGTGGGTGGCGGACTTAACACCCGCAGGGGACGTTGGTGAACCTAAACAGTTGCTTGCAGGGCACTCTGGCTCCATCACCCAACCTTTATATAGCCCTAGCGGTGAGCTTTACTTTATTGCTGATTTCGATAATTGGTGGAACATCTACCGTATAACAGCAGAGGGAACCCTTGAGAAAGTACTGCAAGAGTCGGCCGAGTTTGCGGTGCCTGATTGGATGATGGGTAATCATAATTATGCATTTGAATCTGAAGATACCATTATCGCGAGCTACAAAAGCAAAGGTAAGACAGAACTAGTCAGAATTGATTTAGACAGTGGCTTAGTCAGCACGATTGCTGCGGAATTTGCCGATGTGAGGCAAGTAATTAAAGGTTCTGATGGTGTCTATTTTGTCGGCAATAAAGCCACCCCAGAAAAGGGGATCTATCGCGTTAAGGGGCGCGGTGTAGAACTTGTTTATGCACCACAGTTACCAGTGGTTGACCCCAATTATATTGCACGTGCACAAACCATCAGTTTTACTTCTGCCAAGTGTGATACACCTGTGCACGGGTATTATTACGGCCCACGTAACCCTAACTATCTCTCGCCGTCAGATCAGCGCCCACCGCTGTTGCTGATGATGCATGGTGGGCCAACTGCCAGTGCCAGTTTGAGTTTTCGCCGCGACATTCAGTTTTGGACCAGCCGCGGGTTTGCGGTGTTAGATCTTAACTATCGCGGTAGCTCGGGTTTTGGCCGTGATTATCGTCGCAGCCTCTATGGATTATGGGGTCAAGCCGATGTTGAAGATGCTGTGCAGGCGGCGAATTATCTGGTTGAACGTGGATGGGTCGATGGCAAAAAACTGGCAATACGTGGCAGCAGTGCAGGGGGCTTCACCGTGTTATCGGCACTGGCTTTTTACGACACCTTTAGTGCCGGCGTGGTTTATTCTGGTATTAGTGACTTAGATTCTTTAGATAAGTTAACCCACAAATTTGAACAAGGTTATTTAGATCAATTGGTTGGCGATTTAAAACCGGGTTCAAGCGTGTATCGCGATCGTTCGCCACTCTATCACCTCGAGCAACTGACCGAGCCTTTGCTGCTCATACGCGGGTTGGACGACCCTATCGTGCCACCCGATCAATCACTGTCCATCTTTTATACGCTAAAGAGCCGCGGCGTGCCAAGCGCACTGCTTAGCTATGAGGATGAAGGGCACGGATTGCAAAAACCGGCCAATCAGATTGCGGCGCTAGAAGCTGAACTGTCGTTTTATGGCCAAGTTTTTGGTTTTAAGCCCGCAGGTAATATTCAAACGCTCACCTTAGACAATAGCGAACACTTACCTGTCATGGATCCCCAAGTCCGTTAATTTATTAGACTGTCGTGTTATGGCAAACTTTGTAGGGAAAGCTAACCACATCCCCAGTGCTATAAATTAGTGCATAAATTAGAGCCACTAGTGTTACCCGCTGCAGTTAAAGTTGCTAATTGGGGGCTAAATCGCTATAGTAGCGCGCTTTAATTTGTCCATTTTAGCGCGCTTTTTAATCAGCCAGGCACAGACGGTGTTTATACTGTTTGTTTGCGGCGTAGGATTTAAGGGAGCAGGCGCTACGCTTAACTAATTTTCGGAATCTCACTTTGATCACTACAGCTAATATCACCATGCAGTTTGGCTCTAAGCCACTGTTTGAAAACATCTCAGTCAAATTTGGCGGCGGTAACCGTTACGGTCTTATCGGTGCTAATGGTTGTGGTAAATCAACCTTTATGAAAATCTTAGGCGGCGAACTTGAGCCAACCTCTGGCAATGTCTCTTTAGACGTTAATGAGCGCTTAGGTAAGCTAAGCCAGAACCAGTTTGGTTATGAAGAGTTTAACGTGGTTGACACCGTTATCATGGGGCATGCCGACCTATGGAAAGTAAAGCAAGAGCGTGACCGTATCTACTCTTTACCTGAAATGACCGAAGAAGATGGTATTAAAGTCGCTGATCTTGAAATGGAGTTTGCCGAGATGGACGGTTATACCGCCGAATCTCGTGCTGGTGAGTTACTACTTGGTGTTGGTATTCCGTTAGAGCAACATTTTGGCTTGATGAGTGAAATAGCACCAGGGTTTAAACTACGTGTACTATTGGCTCAGGCGTTATTTAGCGATCCAGATGTGTTACTCCTCGACGAACCGACCAACAACTTGGATATCGACACTATTCGTTGGTTACAAGAGATGCTTAATCAGCGCAATAGCACCATGATCATCATCTCGCATGATAGATACTTCCTGAACTCAGTGTGTACTCATATGGCTGACTTGGATTACGGTGAATTACGTGTTTATCCTGGTAACTATGATGAATATATGATGGCGGCAAACCAAGCTCGTGAACGTTTGTTATCTGACAACGCTAAGAAAAAAGCCCAGATCTCTGAGCTTCAAGGTTTCGTTGCTCGATTCTCGGCCAACGCATCTAAAGCTAAGCAAGCGACCTCTCGTGCTAAACAGATCGACAAGATCAAATTGGAAGAAGTCAAAGCCTCTAGCCGTGTGAATCCATTTATTCGCTTTGAACAGGAGAAGAAACTGTTCCGTAACGCGCTAGTGGTTGAAAATCTGACTAAAGGTTTTGATCAAAATCCTTTATTCAAAGACGTCAACCTGATTGCTGAAGTGGGCGAACGAATTGCGGTATTGGGTGAGAACGGTGTGGGTAAGACCACCATGTTACGTACTCTTATCCATGACATCCCCCAAGATAGCGGTACCATTCAATGGTCTGAAAACGCGGCAATCGGTTACTATGCGCAGGATCATGAGTCTGATTTTGAAAATGACATGACCTTGTTTGAGTGGATGAGTCAATGGCGTAAGCCTGAAGATGATGATCAGAGTGTCCGTGGTTACTTAGGTCGTATGCTATTTGGTTCTGATGATATCAAGAAGTCTGTTCGCGTCCTGTCTGGTGGTGAGAAGGGCCGCATGTTGTTTGGTAAGCTGATTATGCAAAAGCCAAATATCTTGGTGATGGATGAGCCAACCAACCACTTAGATATGGAATCGATTGAATCACTGAACAATGCACTAGAGATGTATGAAGGTACATTAGTCTTTGTCAGTCATGACCGCGCATTTGTATCATCATTGGCGACCCGTATTATTGAAGTGACCGCGAATGGGGTCAATGACTTCAAGGGGACTTATGATGAGTTCCTACGCAGCAAGGGTGTTGATGCCTAATCGCGTTTGCTGATAATAAAAAAGCCCAAGGAAGTTAAACTTCCTTGGGCTTTTTTATGAACGCCGATTAACGCTAAAGATTAGCGAGAGTCGGCGTGTTAATTACCGCTATTTATCGAAACGTTGCTGTAGGTATTCAAATACCGCGCGAATACCAAAGGCTTCCCCACCCACAGGACGCCCTGGGAGTTTACGATTGTTCCAAGCCATAACATCAAAATGGCTCCAGCTGATTTTCTTATCAACAAAGGCCTCAAGGTAAAGCGCTGCGGTGATTGCACCGCCAAATGGTGTCTTACCACAGTTGGCGAGATCGGCAATATCACTGCCTGTTAGCTCCATATAGGGTTTATGCAATGGCATGCGCCATACCGGATCTTCTACTTTTAGGCCCGCTGCAGTGAATCCAAGCGCGACGTCATCATCATTACTGAAAAATCCTGGTAGCTCGGTGCCTAAGGCGATACGCATTGCGCCCGTTAAGGTAGCGAAATCGATAAGGAGCTCAGGATTGTCATCACTGGCTTCAGCTAACGCGTCACATAAGACTAAACGTCCTTCAGCATCTGTGTTATCAATTTCAACGGTTAAACCTTTACGAGTGGTGATCACATCACCAGGACGAAATGCATTTGCCGATACCGCATTTTCAACGGCAGGCACCAAGACTCGCAGGCGAACTGGCAGGTTGCTGGCCATGATCTGGTGTGCCAGACCGATAACATGGGCAGCTCCTCCCATATCTTTTTTCATTAAACGCATGCCTGCGCCTGGTTTAAGGTCTAGCCCGCCAGAATCGAAACATACACCTTTACCGACTAAGGTCACTTTCGGTGCGTTTTCATCACCCCAGGTTAAGTCGATAAGACGGGGTAAATTTTCGCTGGCACGGCCAACCATATGGATAGTGGGGTAGTTCTGTGCGATCAGCTCGTCCCCAACAATCTGTGTGACTTGACCACCAAACTCATCGGCTAAGGCTTCCATCTGCTCACCAAGGTGCTGTGGCATCATGTCGGCCGCGGGGGTGTTAACCAGATCACGTACCATGGCGACAGAGCGGACCAACTTAGCGGTTTGCTCGACGATTTGTGGGTTATTGATCACCAATTGTGGATACTGTTTGTCATTGGCTTTGTAGCGATCAAATTTATAGGCACCAAGAGCCCAGCTAAATGCAGCAACTTTCATCTGCGTTTCATTGGCATCAAGGCGGTATTGGTTGGCAGGCAGTTCATTAACGATATCGCCACATACCCAATATGAATCGACCTCTGGGGTGACGTAGATCACCTGTGCAATGCTGCCGTCTGGGCCAGGGATAACACTGAGGCCTTTGCCTGAAAATTTAGTGTTAGTTAACCAAGTTTGCTGAGCGCTAGGTTGTTGTTCAAGCCATGCTGTGAATTCATCGGCAGCAATAATTGAAAGGGGGATTCCTTCAGTACCAGATAGGAGGTGTTGAGTCATGGGGCTTCATCTTATTTTAGGTCAAAAATTACCTAAGACTAGCACGCGGAAGCCACAGGGTAAAAGCCGAGCGTTATTTACTGCTGGCTTTTTCTACACTGCGTTTTTGTTGTTGAGCTAGTCTGCCTAAATGCGCTTTTCTTTCTGATAAATTATTGAAAGAACTTGGCAATACTTCAACGCCTACAACCTTGCCCAATTTAACCACAATCGGAATAGTGATTGGCGCAAATGGCAATACGGCAAACATGCCTAAACCAAGGCCTTTGATTAAGTCGGCTAATTGCTGATTGGCGAGTTTAAGCTCATCTTTATTGGCTTGCTTACGGGTATAACGTTTATAGGTTACCAACATATCTTTGGTTTCCTGCTTTTCTTGAGACAGGGCATCTTTGAGCACTAACATGTCTCGTTTTAAACGCAGCCCAAAGCGCTTACGGCTGATGCGTAAGACTCTTACCGGTGCTTTGTGAAACTTACGATAAACTCTCATGGCGCGATTGTCTCACATGGTAAGCTTTTGGCATATCTTTTAATCTGGCTATCTCAATGATGGCCACAAGATGTTAAAATGGTAGACATTATGAGGGCCATATTGGATTCATTTAGCTAATAATGTTGTGCTGGTATAATCTCTTGGCATAATAAGTATCGCTCTTAATCCAATGTATCTTTGATTAAAAACCATAATACCAATCAGTAAATGACATAAATGGAATTGTTTAACATGAAAAAAATTTTCATTCTTGCTTTATCTTCTCTTGCACTTATTTCATCAATTGCATCAGCTCGAGATGATGTTGGTAGCTATTCGATTGCTGATGCATTGAGCACTGAAACAGCAAAAACGAAGTTGGGTAACGACGTTCAATTTTATTTTGGTGAGCAAGCATATGGTGAAACCGTTAACAAATTTGGTGAGCTTAAGACTAACAAAAAAACCAATGCGTTTAATAAGTCTGATCAAGAAGCCTGCCAATGGGTATTTCTGTCGGCAATGATTGCACTTAAAAAGAGTGCGAAAAAGCAAGGTGGTAATGCTGTCGTTAACATTAAATCAAATTATAAAAATAACTTAACCTCAAGCGAAGAGACCTTTCAATGTGGTGCAGGGGCAATGATTGCGGGTGTGGCATTAACGGGTGAAGTGGTGACATTGAAGTAATATCACTCTGATATTGATAGTTCTAGTCGCTCTGACTAAGCTATCAATCTTAGCCAGATAAAAACGCCAGCATTCACTGCTGGCGTTTTGCATTAAGCACTATGTGTTTACGCTCGCATTGCTTTCTCACCGCGGCAAAGACCGACAACACCCGACCGAGAGACTTCAATCACTTTAGTGATCTCACCAATAGCGCTGATGAAGGCATCGAGTTTATCTGAGGTGCCCGCCATCTGAATGGTGTATAGCTCAGCGGTAACGTCGACAATTTGACCGCGGAAAATATCGGCAGTGCGTTTCACTTCTTCTCGTCCCGCACCTTTTGCCTTTACTTTTACTAAGGCTAGCTCACGCTCAATGTGGCTGGCTTCAGTAATGTTGGAGACTTTTAGGATATCAATCAGCTTGTGTAGCTGTTTTTCAATCTGTTCCAACACAGCTTCATCTGCTTCGAGGGTGATGTTAAGTCGAGAGAGGGTGGCATCATCTGTTGGTGCAACAGTCAGCGTCTCAATATTGTAGCCGCGTTGTGAGAACAGGCCGACGACACGTGACAAAGCACCCGGTTGGTTTTCAAGTAATACAGAAATAATACGGCGCATTAGCTTTTCTCCGTTTTGCTTAACCACATCTCGTTCATTGCTCCGCCACGGATCAGCATGGGGTAGACGTGCTCAGTTTCATCGACACTGATATCGACAAAGACCAACTTATCTTTCATAGCCAACGCTTTTTCAAGGCCAGCCTCAAGTTCAGCTGGATCGCTAATTGTCATGCCAACATGACCATAGGCTTCTGCAATTTTTGCAAAATTAGGTACAGAGTCCATATAAGAGTGAGAGTGACGGCCTGAATAGATCATATCCTGCCACTGTTTCACCATGCCTAAAAAGCGGTTGTTGAGGTTAATGATTTTCACCGGTGTATCGTATTGCAACGCAGTTGATAGCTCTTGAATATTCATCTGAATCGAGCCGTCACCCGTCACGCAGATCACGGTTTCATCGGGTTTGGCCATTTTGACACCCATGGCGGCAGGTAAACCAAAGCCCATGGTGCCTAGGCCACCCGAGTTAATCCAACGACGAGGTTTATTAAACGGGTAATAGAGTGCGGCAAACATCTGATGCTGACCAACATCAGAGGCCACATAAGCATCACCATTGGTGAGTTTATGCAGGGTTTCAATGACCTGTTGTGGCTTAATGCGGTCAGTGGTTTTGTCATAGCTTAAGCTATTGCGGCTACGCCACTGATTGATCTCGCTCCACCAATAGTCGATGGCACCTTCATCATTTTTGAGATGTTCATCTTCATCGAGCAATGCCAACATATTGTCTAGAATATTGTCGGCAGAGCCAACGATGGGGATGTCGACTCTTACGGTTTTTGAAATAGAGGAAGGGTCGATATCAATATGTAAAATGGTTGCATTAGGGCAATATTTTTCAACGTTATTGGTGGTTCGATCGTCGAAACGTACCCCAATACCAAAAATTAAATCTGAGTTGTGCATGGCCATATTGGCTTCATAGCAACCGTGCATGCCTAACATACCGATACTATTCGCGTGGGTGCCGGGAAATGCACCAAGCCCCATCAGCGTGCTGACAACGGGGATCCCCAGCTTTTCAGATAGGGTTAAAATTTGTTGGTCGCAGCCAGAGATCACGGCACCGCCGCCGACATAAAGTACAGGTTTTTTAGCACTGAGTAGCGCTTGCAAGCCGCGGCGTATTTGGCCACGATGACCTGTGGTCGTTGGATTATATGAACGCATATTGATTGCTTCAGGATATTGGTATTCATGCAATATCTCAGGGTTTAAACAATCCTTTGGAATATCCACCACGACAGGACCTGGGCGGCCAGTTGCAGCAATATAAAATGCTTTTTTGATAATGCCCGGAATATCTTTGGCGTCGGTGACCAAGAAGCTGTGTTTCACCACTGGGCGTGAGATACCAATCATGTCACACTCTTGGAATGCGTCATTGCCGATAAGATTACTTGGTACTTGACCAGATAACACCACAAGGGGAATGGAGTCCATGTAAGCGGTGGCAATCCCTGTGATGGCATTGGTTGCGCCTGGGCCTGATGTGACCAGTACCACACCAACTTCGCCCGTGGCACGCGCGTAGCCATCAGCCATATGCACAGCGGCTTGTTCGTGTCTAACTAGGATATGTTCGATGCCAGATTTCTGGTGCAGTGCATCATAGATGTCGAGCACTGAGCCACCAGGGTAGCCGAATATGTGTTTAACGCCTTCGTCGATTAAAGAACGGACGATCATGCTGGCGCCGGATAACTTCTCCATTGGTGATCCCTCATAAGTTACCGCTACGGTATGCAGTATCTTGCTACAGCGACGGTAATCGCTTGAATAATTAAGTTTGAAGGGTAATTCAAACTCGCTAACCACCCTGAAATTTGCTTTTCGCCTGTAGGCTTGGGGTGACTGTTATCTAATGAACAGAATTTCATCATATAAAAAAGAGTTGTTAATACAAGCATTTTCTTTAAAAAAATTTATAAGATGAATAAAAATCATCATTTTAAAAACGAAACCTTGTAAGGTTTGGCCTGATTTTCTTTGATTTGCGTGGATATTAGCCGAGTGGGAGCACCCAGCCACTTGCTAGTAATGCGCTGAAAGTAAGAGACTTAAAATTAAGTCGTGGAGGACAGGTGACGTAATAAACATCAAGGTCACCTGTTTTTGGGCTATAAGCACTAATTTTGTGCTTGATGGGCGAAAAACTGAAATAGACCGACCAAGCACACCGCGCCTAACATTAACGCCGAAAAGGGCACGGCAGTTCCTGTGTAAAACAGCGCCAGTAGTGGTCCAGCTAATGCTCCGCAGCCAAAGCGTAATGTGCCTATTACCGCTGTTGCAGTGCCGGTTTCTTGTTGAAACTTCATCAACACAATCGCATCAGCATTGACTGACATTATCCCTAAGAAGCCCATAAATGGGATGAGCATGGCAACCGTGTAGTGAAAACTTAATTCTAATAGGTTAACGCTGAGTAGCGCGAGTCCAGCAAGAGTGGCTAGAATCGTGGCTGCTTTGAGCATTCGACGCGAGCCATATTTGACCACAATACGGCTGTTGATAATGTTCGCTGCCATTAACGCGCCCACATTTGTGCTAAATAAAATCGCAAACAGGGATTTATCTAAACCAAACACTTCCATATACACAAAAGGCGAAGCAGTTAAGTAGCAGAAAAAAGCAAATGAGGTCATAACGCCACTGGCAATATGCAGTTTGACGCCTGGCTTAGTAAAGACCACGGCATAGGCACCAAAAAAAGACTTCTGGCTGCGACTGCCTTGGTCTCTATCACTGGGCATTTTCAGCTTTAATACCACTAAGCTAAGTAAAAAAAGTGCATAGAATGCCAAGATAAAGAATATAAGATGCCATTCGCCAAACTCTAAAATTAGGCTACCAACACTGGGGGCCAGTAGGGGGGCTAGCATCATGATCAAGCTAACATAGGACATCCCTTTGGCGGTATTATCCCCGTAGATCTCTTTGATATACCCAGGTACAACAACGGTTGCAGCTGCCCCAATGAAGGCTTGCAAAAACCGCAAGCTAAGGAACACTTCAACATTCTTCACAAACGCAAGTGCTAGACTAACGAGCATAAAACCACTCAGGCCAATGATAACCAGAGGCCGACGACCAATGCGATCGGCAATGGGGCCGAACGTCAACATGCCCAGAGCGTACCCAGCAAGATAGAGGCTTAAAGATTGCTGCACTGTGGTGATACTTGAATCAAAACTGCTAGCAAGTGTCGCCATAGCGGGTAGATACATATCAATCGCAAGGGGAGTGATGGCCACAATTGCCGCTAGCATAGGAATCAATAGCGTCAAATTTAATACGCTTGCTGTATTGGTTTGGTTCGGGATCGACGTTGACTTCACTCATACCTCTTGTGATGAATTGATGACGAAAATATGCTGATAACAAGGGGAAGAGAGTTGTTACCTGAAATGAAGCTTAATTGTAAGGGATCTATAGCCAAAGTGGCCAATGATTTATCCATAAAGCCCCATCGATTGTTGAGCTGATTTGTAACAAATATTTGCTTAAGCTTTATACTGCTGCGCTTGTTGGTTTTCGATGAGCGATTTGTTGATTCTCAGTGAATAGCTTGCTGTTTTGTGCCGCGATTAGTGTAAAAATTCGGGAACAATACCGATAAATTTGTCTTCAAAACGTCATCTCAATGTCACTTAGCTGTCGTCATCTCCACTTAGATTACCTCTATTTATCGCGTCATTTTGGCGTGAATTTGGGCATAACTTTATTAAAAGTGGGAATTTTATAATGAGAATGACAGTAATCGCATCGTTTATTGCCGGATTAACGTTAACGGCCTGCAGCGGTGATGACGGTAAAAATGGGGTGGATGGGCAAAATGGTGTGGCCAGTTTAGTGAAGGTTACCGCACTAAAAATAGGTGACCCACAATGTGCGCTGGGTGGCCAGATGATTCAAACAGGCTTAGACAGCAATATCAGCGGAGTGCTTGACGAATCAGAGATTGATACTGCTCAGACTCAGTACCTTTGCACATCAAGCGGTATCGGATTGCATGCTAACCTAGTTGGGCGCTTCGAGTCGGGAGATTTTGGTCAAAGTGCTGCAGAAATTGTTGATTTTCATGCCGCGTCTAAACAGATTTTTGTGGTCAATGCTAACAGCGGCATGGTTGATATCCTCGATGCATCAAATTTGGCTACGTCACCGATAGTAGATGCTGACCGCCTACAATTGAATAACGTGGCTAAGCTTCGCTCATTAGATGTGGCTAAGGATGTCAATCAAACGCTGCTTGGCGGCGTTAATAGCTTAGCCATTTATGACAACTTGCTAGCTGTGGCGGTAGAACGCGCCGATACCCTAGGTAATAGTAAGCAAGGCAACGGAGTGATTGCTTTCTATCTGCTTAATGATACTGGCACCGCCGTTTATCAACATGCGGTAGAGGTTGGAGCACTGCCTGATAATGTGGTATTCACTCATGATGGAAAGCGAGTGATTGTTGCCAATGAGGGTGAGCCAAATGATGACTATAGTGTCGATCCACAGGGTTCTATCGCTGTGATTGCTGTTGATGATGGCGTTGTCGCTAAAACAGCTAGCTTCATCGACTTTAGCGCATTTAATGTTGGTGCTAGCCGCGCTGAAGCCTTGAGTCCACTGATTAAAATCAACGGCCCTGGGGCGACAGTTGCACAAGATATAGAGCCTGAATATATTGCGGTTTCAAGTGATAACAAGCAAGCCTTTGTGAGTTTGCAAGAGAACAACGCGATTGCGGTAATAAATTTAGATAGTTTAACAATCGATAGCATTTTTTCCATTAGGGCTCAAAGACTTTGGTCAAGCTCATAACGCTATCGATGCCAGTGATAAGGACGATAGGGTTAACCTCCAAACCTATGATGGTGTTTATGGCATGTATCAGCCAGATACTATCGCCAGTTACTCTTGGCATGGAGCCGAGTTTGTGGTGACGGCTAATGAAGGGGATTCACGTGACTATAAGGGGTTTTCAGAAGAGGCCCGGGCAGAAGATCTAGTCTTAGATCCCAACCATCCACAATTTGCAGCGGTGAAAGATAAGACCCAGTTGGCACGACTCAAGGTCACCACCTCAATGGGCGATGAGGACGGTGATGGTGATCATGACAAAATCCTTGCTTATGGTGGACGTTCATTCTCAATTTGGGATCAAAATGGTCAACAGGTGTTTGACAGCGGTAGCGATTTTGCGCGGATCACCTCGGCTGTCTTAGCTGATAACTTTAATAACAGTAATGAACAAAACAAGGGCGACAGTCGCAGCGATGATAAAGGGGCTGAACCAGAGGCTCTAGCGATAGGACGGATAGGTGATAAGTATTACGCTTTCATTGGCTTAGAGCGCACTTCTGGCTTTATGATTTACGATGTCACTAATCCATTTGCTGTGCAGTTTGTGGACTATGTTATCAATCGCAATTTTGAGGTTGATTTTGACATTGATGGCAATGATATAAGCGGTACGCCGGAGCTGGCGGGTGACTTAGGCCCTGAGGGAATGAAATTTGTCAGTGCGGCAAGTAGCCCAACAGGGCAGCCGTTACTGATTATCGGCAATGAAGTCAGTGGAACGACAAGTGTCTATCAATTGGCCTTATAAGCCGCCAATACGCTAAAAATAGCCTTAGTTGTTTTAGGCGTTATATTAAACTGAATAACAAGGGAGTGCGATTGGCACTCCCTTGTTATTTTATGCCTGTGCGCGGCTTGCAAACCCTAGATAATTGCCTGAAGATGTCCGCATACTCATTATCTACTCGCTGTCGTTTAACGCCTCGATGCGGCACCCATTTAATATTGAGCAATTTAGGCAAGCTTATGAAATATATTGGATATTAAGCCAAAAAACTGTTGCCAATGTGCATCATGGGATGGTCATGATTCAATTATGGTCTTTCTGGAAGTTTTGGCGAGGTGTTAGGGGACTGCCGCGCTAAAGTTGTCAGGTTGCATTGGTATGCGTTTGGTCAATAACAGAAATTAAGGGATTTTCATGAAAACAATTGGCCTGTTAGGCGGCATGAGCTGGGAGTCGACAGCAACCTACTACCAAAAAATCAATCAAGGGATAAAACGCGAATGTGGTGGATTAACCTCGGCTCAAATTGTGCTAAACAGTGTCAACTTTGCTGAAATTGAAGCTATGCAACATCAGGGCGATTGGGGCGGTACCGCTAAGATATTGAGTGAGGCGGCGCTTTCTGTGGAACGCGGGGGCGCAGATTTTATATTGATCTGTACCAACACTATGCACAAAGTATTTGATGAAATTGCCCATGCGGTGTCTATTCCTTTGGTGCACATTGTCGATGCGACGGCTGAGGTGTTACAGCTGCAAGGGATCAAACGTATCGGTCTTTTAGGTACCCGTTTCACCATGGAGCAAGCATTCTATAAAGGCCGGCTAGCAAACCATTTTGGTATCGAAACGTTAGTCCCGACGCCCTCTGAGCAAACAGTCATTCATGATGTTATCTATCAAGAGCTTTGTTGCGGCATTATCAGTGAAACGTCTAAAGCCAGGTATCTTGAGGTGATAACCGCATTGAAGGAGCAAGGAGCTGAAGCGATAATTTTAGGCTGTACAGAAATAGCGCTCTTGGTCGACCAAACAGATACCGACGTACCACTTTATGACACTGCGGCGCTGCATTGTGAGCGTGCAGTGCGCTTGGCACTGATAGACAGCGTGTGAACGAGTGATCCGCGCTTCGCTTTGGCAAAGCTCATGGGATTATGCTTGGCGCTAAATGTTTAGCGCCTAATGCCGTAGCCTTTATTTATTGCCTCTGTGAACCTTATAAGTTAGATCAGACCACTGAGTATGTACTGTGCTGCAAGTTAGTGATGCAGTGTTTTATCTCCTGCAGTATCTGCTCAAAAACCGTGTCGTTAACAACACCGCCTATGCTGATGCGGACATAGTTATCGTGATTATCGAAATCATCGCCATTGCGCACTAAAATTCCCTTAGCGGCCAACGCTGTCACTAGGTGGTGTGCTTTGATTGGCGTAGGCATCTGTATCCAGCCATTTAAGCCTCGCCATCGATGTTTAAGCCTTAAGTCATTAAATACGGCTTTACATCTCTGCTGCCGAGCGCGGATCAGCGTATCTCGTTCGCCACTGAGTTTGCCACTGGTGATGACTCTGGCAGCAATCTCAACATTTAAGGGCGACACCATCCAGCATTGGCTATGCAGCGCTAATTTCACGTTCGCCATAATCGAGGTGGGCAGTAACATAAACCCTTGTCTTAATCCGCCACCAAAGCGTTTCGATAGACTCGACAGGTAGACAACTTGTCGACTGGCAGCTTCAGAGCGTTGTTGTGCTTGCTGCCACAAAGGTAAGTGCCACTCTTCAGGGAGGCAGTAATTGACATCATCTTCGATGATATAAAATTGGTGTTCTACCGCTAAGTCCAGCAGGGCGATACGCTGTGCCATGCTGTATTGAATGCAGGTTGGGTTTTGATTATTGAGTGTTAGATAGATAGCTTTTGGTTGATGCTGTTTAACCAATGTTGTCAGCGCTTCCAGATCTACCCCTTCACTGGTCAATGGTATACCAAAGTGGTTGATATTAAGTTGGGTTGCAGCAACCTTTATCCCTGGATAGCAGTGTGCTTCGTGCAGTAATACCTCTCCAGGTTGGAGTAAACTATTTAACAGCGTGAATATGCCTTGCTGCGCACCATGGGTAAACAGAATTTGCTCAGGGTGATGGCTAATCCCTTGATAGGTTAACCATCGGTGAAACACTCGTTGATGATGATTGAGCGGGTTAGCGTGATAGCCCATTAACTCAGTGAGTTTGGCTGGTTCTTTGGCTAAATCAGCGAGGATATCACTTAAAGTACTGGTTTGATCGCCAAGCGGTGGCTGACAGGTGGCCAAGTTGACCTGTTGGGATGTATCGGCCGTCAGATGGGACTTTACATAGGTACCATCCCCCACTTTTGCTTCAACATAACCTCTTTGCTCCGCCAGTGCATAAGCACGGGTCACCGTGCCGACCGTCACTCCTAATACATCGGCTAGGCGTCGTTGAGGAGGGAGTTTTTGCTGTAGGCCAATTTCACCGGATTGAATGGCGGCTTCGATTGCACTCGTAAGTTGTTGATATTTTGGTCCGTTAAAGTCGGCTAAGTTTGGCGTCCAAATTGTACCCATTACAATAAATCCATTGAACCAAATAATTATCAAGCTAATATGAGCTGGAATCGACTTTGTGTCAATAATTGTATGCGTACGATTTTGCTGGGTAGTGTGGAGGCATGACTAATTATGATAGATGAATCATTAATGGCTTTAATGACGTCGGCAGCACTGTTTTGTGCCACCATGACAATGACGCCAGGACCAAACAATGTGTTACTGGCCACATCAGGTGCTAATTATGGTGTCAAAAAAACTGTGCCTCATGTGGTAGGGATCCGTATTGGTTCAAGTAGTTTACACCTAGCTATGCTGTTGGGACTTGGTGCGCTGTTTCAGCAGTGGCCACAGTTCCACACTGGACTTAAATATCTGTCGCTTATCTATCTGCTTTATCTAGCCCTGAAAATTGCTCGCTTGCCTACAAGTGATGAGATCCGTGCTCAAGATGCTAAGCCGATGACTTTATCAGAGGCGGCGCTATTTCAGTGGATAAACCCTAAGTCTTGGATGGCCACTGTTACCCTATGTAGTGCGTTTACACTTGCCGGTGATGCTTATTGGTTGAGCGCTGTTGCAGGGATGATGGTGTTTAATATGGTCGGATTTCCAGCCTCATTTACGTGGGTATTTCTAGGTGCTGGCATTCGTCATAAGCTTAGTTCACCGAAAAGACGGGCGCGATTTAACTATTTGATGAGTGGTCTACTCCTAGTGTGTATACCTATGATGATTCACTAGCCATAGCGCGCCATTTGCAGTGTTAAAAAGGGACAATATAAAAAATTGTCCCCTTCATGGGCACTCATTAATCGCTATATTGGGACCAAAGGTGTGGCTTTTACCGCTTTCCAGCCATGTAGGATATTTGTCCATGATAGCAATAAATAAAGGGCTCTCTATATGCTGCCTCAGCCATCGCTGTGTTAGTGGAAACGGGGCGGAGTTCCACCAGGTTAAATCGACATGAGCAAATTGGCGAATGAACGGGAATATGGCATAGTCCGCGATGCTGTGACGGTCGTTAATCAGGGAGAGATGTTTAGTCTGGTCTGTCAGCGCACCACTATGTGCCAATTGGCGCTCTAGGACTTGGATGAATTGCTCACCTTGAGCGCGATAATAGCTTTCGTCATGTTCAGGGTGGCGATCCGCGTACTTATACTTATCTAACCAAGGTTTAAATTCAGTATCATTTTGCGCGATCAATGCCATGGCTTGTTGTTGTAGTGTTGGTGTTTGACTTAACTGCAGATCGTGGGGGTCGTTGCATGCCAATGCCCATTGCATGATTGCCAAACTTTCATCAATGACCTGACCACTTTCAAGCAGTAACACAGGGACGGTCCCCTTAGGGCTAGCTTCTAGCATCGCGTCGGGCTTATGTTTAAGCACTATCTCTCTTAACGCAACGGTTTGCTGAGCAAGCAATATTCCCAGTCTGGCGCGCATAGCGTAGGGACAACGTCTAAATGAGTACAGTATGGGGTGGGGCATCAACTTCTCCTTTTTGGCCGCTATTTTTAACTGCTTTGGCCGTGATGGCAAACCATAATCACCACTTTCTATTCTGTCTGGCTATATACCCTTACTTTTTGTCCCTGTTTGTTTGACTGTGATTTAGGTAAAATCGCCGCCAATTTTGTGCTGCAAGTCACTTTTTGTTGCACACCACCATGCACTGGGGATTAAGCCTCAGCCAGCAGTTAGAGGTTAATATGTCCCAAGTCGTCGTTTGTGCGTTATATAAGTTTGTTGCGTTACCCCACTTTGAACAGATCCAGCAGCCGTTATTGGTGCAGATGGAATCCTTATCGATTAAAGGTACCTTGTTGCTTGCCAGTGAAGGGATTAATGGCACCGTTGCGGGCGGCCAAAGTGCAATCGACTCACTACTTGCGTGGTTGGATGGCCAGCCTGGGCTGGACAATATCGTCTATAAGTTATCGTTTGATGATGAGATGCCGTTCTATCGGACTAAGGTTAAGCTCAAAAAAGAGATTGTGACCATGGGTGTTGAGGGTATCGACCCTCGTAAAGTTGTGGGCACCTATGTGAAACCGCAAGATTGGAATGCACTGATTTCTGATCCCGACGTGTTACTGATTGATACGCGTAATGATTATGAGGTGAGTATTGGCACCTTTAAACATGCGGTTGATCCTAAGACGCAAACGTTTCGTGAATTTCCTGCCTATGTCAAAGATAACCTAGATCCAAATCAGCACAAAAAAGTGGCGATGTTCTGTACTGGTGGCATTCGTTGTGAAAAGTCGACCGCTTACCTAAAAGAGCAAGGGTTTGATGAGGTTTACCACTTGGAAGGTGGCGTGCTTAAATACCTTGAAGAGGTAAAACCAGAAGAAAGCTTATGGGAAGGCGAGTGTTTTGTATTCGATAATCGAGTATCGGTAAATCATCACCTTGAGAAAGGCGAGTACGATCAATGTAATGCTTGTCGCTTACCGATCACCGAAGCGGATAAAGCCAGTGAGCATTATGTCAAAGGCGTGAGCTGTCCACACTGTATCGATAAGGTTTCTGATAAACAGCGAGCACGTTTTGAAGAGCGTGAACGTCAAGTTCAGTTGGCTAAATCTCGTGGCGAATCTCATATCGGCAGCGATGTGAATAGCGTAATTGAACAAAGACGCATGCAAAAAGCACAGTTAAAACAAAGTCAAAATACCAAGACTGAAAAATAAGCCGAGTAAAAGAGGTAAAAACGCCATAGAAGGCTATACTCATATTACTGCTAGCAGTTTGTTGCATCGGGCGACAACTCATTTTTACGGCAGGGTTAGCAGAGTGTGGTTAGCTGTTTTGGTGTTAGTTTTTTGGTTTGTCAGCAAGACTTCTGTTAACGGTTTTAAAGTAAGCAACAAAAGCGGGTATTGCATTAAGCAATGCTCGCTTTTTACTTTTATGGCCATTGTCCTGCGCAGTAAAGTGGGTATATTTCAACAAGCAACTATGTTCTAATTACGCCTTTAATTCGCGCAGACATTACCGCTCGATTATTCACCTTTTAAGCCGTTGTATTAAAGAAGCTAAAACGTCTTTAAAATAATGGCTTGATAACAGTAAAAAGGCCAGTAACACCTATGTTCAATCAATCGTCAACCCGTTTAAATAAATATATCAGTGAAAGTGGCATCTGCTCGCGAAGAGAAGCTGACCGATATGTTGAGCAGGGCAATGTGTTCATTAATGGTAAACGTGCAACCATAGGTGATCAGGTCTCTGCTGGTGACATTGTTAAGGTGAACGGGCAATTGATTGAACCAAAAGATGCAGAAGATTTTATTTTTATCGCCTTAAACAAACCCGTGGGTATTGTTAGTACCACTGAAGGCACCGAACGAGACAATATTGTGGATTTTGTTAACCACAGCTCACGAATCTTCCCCATTGGTCGCTTGGATAAAGACTCACAAGGTTTGATTTTTCTGACTAATAATGGTGATTTAGTCAATAAAATTTTGCGTGCTGGTAATAAGCATGAAAAAGAGTACATAGTGACGGTGAACAAACCCATTACTGATGACTTTATTGCTGGGATGAGTGGCGGTGTGCCTATCCTTGGTGTAGTGACGAAAAAGTGCAAGGTCACTAAGGTATCGCCACTGAGTTTTAAGATCACCCTGATCCAGGGGTTAAACCGCCAGATCCGCCGTATGTGTGAACATTTCAACTTTGAAGTGACTAAGTTAGATCGTGTGCGAATAATGAATGTCAGTTTAAAAGGTTTACCTGTGGGTGAGTGGCGCGATCTCACCGACGATGAGTTAATGGTTTTATTGAAAGCCTCTGAAGGGTCTTCCTCTGAGGCCAACCCTAAAACCAAAAGTAGTAAAAATAGTAAGCCTCGCAGCGGTGGTCATAGTAGTAAGAGTGGCAGCAAGCCCGCTGGTAATAAAAACAGTAAGCATGTCAAGAAAAGTGCGCCCAGACGAGGCGGCTCTAAACCGGCATCGCGCACCGGTGGCAAGCCATCGAGACCGGCAAAAAGTGGTCATAGACGTTAAGCATTCACACATTAAGATAACTCATTAAAAAGCGCCGAGAAGGCGCTTTTTTGTGTCAAACACTCGTGGTTTATGGTTTTTTCGCTGGAGTGGATTGAGGGTTTTGCTCCTTATCTAAAACACCACTAAGCAGATCCATGGGTAATGGGAACAAAATGGTCGAATTTTTTTCAGAGGCTATTTCAGTCAATGTTTGTAGGTAGCGAAGCAAAATGGCGTTGGGCTCTTTAGCGAGGGTTTCTGCCGCCTCCACCAGTTTTGCCGAGGCTTCCATCTCACCGGATGCATGGATAACCTTAGCACGTCTTGTCCGCTCAGCTTCGGCTTGCCTGGCGATAGCCCTAACCATGGTTTCATTGAGATCGACATGTTTAATCTCTACATTGGAAACTTTTATTCCCCAACTGTCGGTGCGGCTATCGAGGATAGCGCGAATATCGGTATTGAGCATTTCGCGGTTGGCCAACATCTCATCGAGCTCATGCTGCCCGAGTACCGATCGCAATGTGGTTTGAGCCAGTTGTGAAGTCGCTTGCAGGTAATCCTCGACGTTAATGATGGCTTTTTGAGCATCAATAACCCGAAAGTAGATCACAGCGTTAACTCGTACCGATACGTTATCACGGCTAATAACATCTTGAGTGGGCACATCCATCACTACGGTGCGCAAATCGACACGAACCATTTGCTGCACAAGCGGAATGACTATCACTAATCCAGGACCTTTGACCTTATAGAATCGTCCCAGCATAAAGACCACACCGCGCTCATATTCTCTTAAAATTTTAAAGGTACTAAATAGCACCACCAAGATGAAAAACATCAAGGCAGCAAAAAATAGATTGGTGTTATAGGCTAGGGTTTCCATGAGTATCTTCCTCGTTAGGCATGACTAACAGTGGTTCGATTTTGAGGGTCAGGTGATCGCGTTCAATCACTCTAACCTGTTGGTTCGTTTCAGTAGGCGTGTCGCTAATGGCCGCCCACTCTTCGCCTGCAAGGTGCACTATGCCTTGTTGTTCAAAGCCTTCAACTACTGTTGCTACAGCACCTATGATTGCTGCATCACCGCTAACTACAGGCCGACGTCTATTGCTCCAAAGCGTGGATAGTACCCACAGCGAAAAGAGCGTCGAGGTAAGAGTTACTGCTGCGATGAGTGGTAAAGAGATGGCAAACTGCTGCTGAGTATCGAGTAAAAAAAGTGAGCCGATTGAAAAGGCAACGACGCCACCGAGACCAAATAGGCCAAAGCTGGGAACCATTGATTCTGCGATAAGTAACACAATACCTAGCAGTAGCAAGCCCAATCCAGCATAGTTAAGCGGCAACATCTGAAACGCATACATGGCAATAATTAGGGCTATCCCGCCAGTAATCCCTGCCAGCCCAATGCCTGGGCTGTAAAATTCAAGTATTAGGCCGTAGATGCCAATAAGCATCAAGATATAGGCAATATTTGGGTTGGTGATTGTTGCGATTAGTTGATTCCGCCAATCACTTGGATGTTCGACCAAAATGGCATTGCTGAGATTGAGTTTTTGGGTGTTTCGTTCGAGGGTGAGTGGCCAGCCATTGAGCTTGTCGATAAGTTGATCTTCATTATCGGCGACAAGATCTATCACCTGTTGTTCTAATGCCTCCGCAGCGGTGAGCGTAGCAGCCTCTTTTACGGCAAGTTCTGCCCAGGATTGATTTCGGCCTCTAAGTTGCGCTATCGATCGAATATAGGCGATGGCATCGTTGAGCACTTTTCGCTCCATGGCGCTGCTATCGTCATTGCTGTCCTCTTTTGAGCTCGATGACGGGCTGCCCATCTGTACCGGCGTAGCGGCTCCTAAGGTTGTAGCGGGTGCCATGGCTGCAATATGGCAAGCGTAAAGAATATACGTCCCTGCGCTCATGGCTCTTGCACCAGTGGGGGCGACAAAGCAGGCAATGGGTATTTGTGAGGCCAAGATTGTTTGGTTGATGTCTCTTAAGCTACTGACGAGGCCACCAGGGGTGTCGAGCACTATAAGGATTAAGGTGGGCTGCTCAGTTTGACTCAGATTATTGGCATGGACAATTTCATTTACCAAATATTCACTCACTGCGGGGCCGATAGCGCCTTCGAACCTAAGCACTGTAATGGTTTGATGACTTGTTGCTTCTGAAGATTGGGGACTCACTTGGCCGTAACAGAATAGGGCTAGACCGAGCAAGCCAAGAGTAAATAATAAGCGTGTAAACATGGAAAACATAAGGGCTCCTCAGACATCGCTTATGGTTAAGTTTAGTTGATATTGCACCCATTAGAGGTTTTATAGCTGACTTGCTTGCATGGCTGTGGTAATTATCGGCAAGTAATGTAAACGCTGACCTATTTGCGTCGCTTTAGTTGTCTTTTAATGTCAGTGTGCTATTTTTCACGGCTTTTTATTGGGTGGAGCCGAGAAATGTTTGTTGGATTTGATTATGGCAGTGCCAATTGTGCCGTGGGGATCATGGAGCAAGGGCAGGTACGTTTGTTACCTTTGTCTAAAGATTCAAATTATTTGGTTTCAACCTTATATGCTTTAGATCGCGATCTCATTTGTGAAGCGGTGTTGCAGCAGCTAAGCCAAGATAAAAAAGCCCAGTATAGCAAGCTCCGTGCAGCGCAGTTAAGCCGTGCTCGTCATGCAAGGAGAGAACTAGACCTAGATCCCGATGAGCAAGCCGTGTTTGTTGGTGAGCAAGCGGTGCAGGCGTATTTAGATATGCCAGAAGAGGGCTTTTATGTGCGCTCGCCAAAGTCATTTCTGGGGGCGACAGGCTTGCGAGTCGATCAGGTCGCGCTGTTTGAAGATATTGTCACTATGATGATGTTGCACATCAAACAGTTAGCCGACGGATTACTCAATGGGGCGCAAATTACCCATGCGGTCATTGGCCGCCCGGTGAATTTTCAGGGCATTGGTGGTGAAGAGAGTAATCGTCAAGCAGAAGATATTTTGCGTTTAGCAGCGTCTCGCGCGGGTTTTGAAGATGTCGCTTTTTTGTTTGAGCCTTTGGCGGCCGGCATGGACTTTGAAGCGAGTCTAAACAGTGATAAAACCGTTTTAGTGGTGGACGTGGGCGGCGGTACTACAGATTGTTCTGTGGTGAACATGGGTCCAGCACATATAGATAAAGTCGATCGAAGTGAGGACTTTTTGGGGCACAGTGGTCAACGTATTGGCGGTAACGATCTGGATATCGCGTTGTCGATGAAGGCGTTTATGCATCACTTGGGTTTAGGCTCTATGATGGTTAACGGCTTACCTGTTCCGAGTAAACCTTTTTGGAATGCGGTGGCGGTCAATGACATTAGCGCTCAACGAGAATTTGCCACTTTAAGCAGCAGTAATATGATTAAAGAGCTGATTAAGGATGCAGAGCGTGCCGATCTATTAAATCGATTGTTGAAAGTGCAACGTGATCAGCTCGGTTACCGTATTGTGCGCAGTGCAGAGTCGGCTAAAATTGCGCTGTCAGAGCAAGGTGAGATATCCATGGCGCTTGATTATATCTGTCCTGCACTTCATGCTGAGGTGAGCACGCAGATGTTTATCGACGCCATTGCTCAGCCTGTTGCCCAGATACAGGCCTTGATGGCTCAAGCCATTGATGAAGCAGGCCAACTGCCTGACATTATTTATGTTACTGGCGGTACGGCAAAAAGTCCTGCGATTTATAATAAGATTGCTGCCATTTACCCAGAAATTGAAATCGTGGTGGGTGATCATTTTGGTAGTGTGACCGCTGGTCTAACTCGTTGGTCTCAGAGAGTTTTTAATTGATTTTCAAGGAGAGAAAAATGAAGTACGCTAAGTTAGGCTTATTCATCGGATTAATGATCAGCCTGTTTGGATGTGGTGATGATGTTGGCAAAGTTAGTCTTGGCATGTTTACCACTAAAGATGTGATCATCGATGCCCGTGATGACCCAAAAATACCAGGGGTAACTTGTCATATTAGTCGTATTGAGGCCAATCTTGATTTTGCTGATCCATCGGATATGGGCATTGCTTGTCGTCAAACTGGACCGATAGATAAGGCTGATATTGCGCGTATAGATAGAAGTAAAAATGGTGAAGTGGTGTTTAAGGAGTCATTGAGTATTCTGTTTAAGGCGCTGAAGGTTCGCCGTATTTATGATGCAGAGAATCAAACGCTTATCTATTTATCTTACTCAACTAAAGAGACCAACGGTAGCCATAAACATGCCATCTCTACAGTGCCCCTGTACGGAACGAATGCGTGGCAATCAGCCGAGGTGGTGACAACACCTTAGTGGCACTTTACGCCCTTGTTGCCTTTAATCAATTGGTTAACTTATCGCTTAGCGTTTGAGGTTCAACTATATTTGGTGTAGACGCGCCGTCAATGTGCGGCGTTACTGCACTGGGTCATAGGGGAGCAACGGATGCATATCTCATCTTATCTTTTACTGATGGTCGAACAAGGCGCATCGGATCTGTTTTTTACCCCTGATTCTCCAGTGTTAATAAAAGTTGAAGGCATCTCATCTCCGTTAAATGAAGCGCAAGCATTAAGCGCTGCCCAGGTTAAGTCATTTGCATACTCCTTAATGAAAGACCATCAGTTGCACACCTTCGAGCAACAGTGGGATATTAGTATCGGGGTCACCATAGAGAATGTCGGGCGTTTTCGCGTCAGTATATTTCGTCAACGTAATCAAGTCGCTATGGTGATAAGGCTGGTGCGCAGTGAGCCGCCGCAACTCGACAGTCTTAATCTACCTGAATATTTAAAGCAGCTGGTGATGCTGCAGCGAGGGTTAATTTTAGTCGCAGGTGCCACAGGCTCGGGTAAGTCCAGCACATTGGCTGCGATGATCGATCACCGTAATTCACAACAACATGGACATATTCTCACTATTGAAGATCCGATAGAGTTTATTCATACCTATAAAAAATCTGTGGTTAACCAAAGGGAGGTCGGGGAAGATACTAAAAGCTTCGATAGTGCGTTAAAAAGTGCCATGCGAGAAGCGCCTGATGTGATCCTTATCGGTGAGATTAGAGATGAATCAACCATGCGCAATGCAATTAACTACGCGGAAACGGGGCATCTCTGTTTAGCGACCATCCATGCCAGCAACAGCATAGAAACCTTAGATAGAGTGATTAATCTTTTTCCTGAGCGGCAACATAAGCAGCTACTCATCGATCTGTCCCACAACCTTAGAGCGATTGTATGTCAGCGGTTGATCCCTGGGCTTGAAGGTAAACGCTGGCCTGCGGTGGAAATTTTACGAGATACACCATTTATAAAAGAGCTGATTAAACAGGCTAAAGTAGACGAAATTCGTGATGCGTTGGAACGTAATTTAGAAAAAGAGATCACCACATTCGATAATGCGGTTTTGGCCCTTTACCAAGCCAGACGGATTACGAAAGAGCATGCCATCGCTTATGGGGATTCGCAACACAATGTCGAGGTGCAAATTAGGCTACTTGACAGCAAAGCGGTGAGTGAAGGGCGCTATGATGATGTGGATGTTGATAAATAAACTGCCATGGAGTGACGGCGCCAATTAACTTGGCGCCGTGGTAACTATTTAGCGATAACTTGATTAAACCGTTCAAACCCTGCGCTGAGATCGGCAATTAAATCCTCGGGGTTTTCAAGACCAATATGCAAACGGATTAACGGTTTGCTGCTATCCCACTGAGTTGCTGTACGCAGCTTGTCGATACCAAATACCCCAAGAATTAGGCTCTCATACCCGCCCCAAGAAAACCCCATTTTAAAATGCGCCATGTTTTCGACAAATGCGGTTACCGCTTTGAGGTTGCCCTCTTTGAGTACAAATGAGAACAGCCCATTGGCTGCGCTGAAGTCGCGTTTGAAAAACTCGTGCCCAGGGCAAGATTCAAAGGCGGGGTGACGCAGATGGTCAACTTCTGGACGAGTGGCTAACCAGTTGGCCACCTTTAAGGCGTTTTGTTCATGTTGTGCCATGCGCACGCCCAGCGTGCGCAGACCACGGCTGGCAAGATAGACATCGTCTGGAGACGTACATTGCCCCATGAGGTAACTATGCTCGCGCAGTTGTTCCCAGTGTTCTGCGTTGGCAGTGGCTGTGCCCATCATGACGTCAGAGTGGCCAACAATATATTTGGTGGCCGCTTGGATGGAGATATCTACCCCCATCTCAAATGGACGAGAATTGATTGGAGATGCCCATGTGTTGTCGAGCATCACAACGATGCCATGCTGGTGGGCGATTTTACTTAAGGTTGGTACATCCTGAACTTCCATGGTGATAGAGCCGGGTGACTCTAAAAACAACACTTTAGTATTTGGGCGAATGAGTTCTGCGATCCCTTCACCAATCATAGGGTCGTAGTAGGTGGTTTCTATACCAAAACCTTTTAGTAATTTATTGCATAGGTCGCGGGTTGGCTCATAGGCACTATCGACCATAAGTAGATGATCGCCAGATTGAAGAAAAGAGAGCAGGGCACCTGAAATTGCCGCGGAGCCCGATGGATAAAGTGCCGTGCCTTCACCACCTTCGAGTTGGGCGATAGCGGCTTGAAACGCAAAATGGGTAGGTGTTCCACGGCGGCCATAAAACATCTCGCCATTGGCACGATTCTGGATAGCAAAACGCATCTCTTCCATGGTATCGAATACCACAGTCGATGCACGAAATACAGGGGGATTTATTACCCCTTTGCTCCACTTTTTATCGCGACCAACACTAACAATTTGAGTCTCTTTTTTCATTGTGACGATTCCATGGCTAATCTATATCTAATTTAGCCATCTTAACATCTAAATGGCTAAATGAAAGTGAGTAATTGTCACCCCGTTAAACGCGATCAGGATAACTTATGCAGCACTTAATGGCAGGGTGATTCCAATCGTGACGCCGGTCGCCTGATTATCTTGGACAATATTACTGGCAGTAATTTCCCCGTGATGAAAATCGGTGATCAGGCGGGCGATATATAGCCCAAGGCCTAAGTGGGGCTTGTCTTGCACCTGCTGAGGCCTGACCGAGACCATAGACTCAAATATCTGTTCACTCATATTCTCAGGCAGGGCGGGACCCGTATTACTCACGCTAAGCTGTGCTGTGCGGCCCTTGGCCTGTAAGTTCACCACAATTGGACTGTTTTCTTGGCTAAACTCAATCGCGTTGGCAATCAACTTATCCATTAATTGTGCGATATATTCAGGTACCCCCGACATGACTAGGGGCGCTTCGGTGATCACTAACTCAAACTGTTGCTTGGTGTAGGTCATCTGATAGCCTTGCATACAGCCAGAAATGACCTTAGTTAACGGGAAGCTATCTCTGTCTGCATGCGTTAACGCCTCTTCCAGTCGAGTGGCTTCACTCATGTTGTTGAGGATCATATTGAGGCGGCTAACCCCTTCTTGGGCTCTATCGACATATTTTTGATGTTGGGCTGGCAGAGATTGAGCATTAAGGTGCTCCAGCGACGACCTTACCACGGCTACAGGCGTACGAAGCTCATGAGATAGCCTAGATGACATATTTTCCAAGTAGTGGGTGTATTGTCCTAACCGACTGACAATGTTGGCAAAACTTCGGGATAGATCGCCAATCTCATCACGCACTTTTGAGCCATGAATGCCTTGTTTAATTCGGCCCTGACTGTCGATGGCTTGTTCTGCTTCATCACGCAGTTTGCGGATACGGCTTGAGATACTCGAGGCGAAGAAAAATAGTGCTAAGGTGCCCATACTCATCACGGTCAAGATCACGTTAAACAGTTTTTCTAATGCCTTATTGCGCAAGGTTCTGATGCCATGAGTCGTCTCTTCGGCAATGACGACACCCATGACAGTGTCATCAATCCAGATTGGGCTGGCTGCGGCAAGTACAACGGCCTTACCGTCAGGGGTCAAACGCCATGTTGACCCCAGTTTCCCATCTAAGGCTTTGCGAATGTGACTGCCCTCTAACACGGTCGAATCTTTCAGTGAATCGACGAAGTTTTTTGGTGGCGTGGTCAATATTCGATAATAGAGAGGGTGCAAGTATTGCTGTTTAAAGTTCTCCCAGTAGCTGTTGTTTACCGTCTCTTTTGCAGCTTGTGCCCAGACATTAGTGGAGGTGTGAATATCCCCTGATTTCGCTAACACTCGACCATGTTTGTCGACCACCCAAATACGTGAGCTATTATGACTCATCCCTTTGACTATGCTTTCAATCTCGGGAGAAGGCACTAATACCGTGCCTAAATTATCGACGGTATCGGTAGCCGATGTGCCCACAATAGCCTCGATTTTGCGAGTCTTTTTATCGTTAACATCGACAATCGCAAAGCCTAACTTGCTGCCCACCATCTCTAGGGGGATTCGCAACTCAATATTGTAACCTCGGTCTGTTTTTAGCCATTTACCCTGAATTTTGACCTCAGGGACAACTGGAATTTTTAAACTGGGATCTTCTGGTAGCTCAAACGCACTGATCCAACCATCTTGCGTTGTGGCCACAATGTAGCGCCTGAACTTACCATCGGGCGCTAGGGTGGCGATGGCCAAGTGATCGTTACTGTCGATGCTAAGGCTGTTTTTACCTCGGTAGACCACATTAGCGTCAGTGACTTCAAAATAGCCGTAGAGGTAACCAGCATATTTGCCCACCATATGGGTAAAGTTGATGTTAAGTGGCGCATTCTCATCGGCCTTAAAGATTTGATGTGCCAAGCCGTAATTGATGCTTTTGTGGCGGTAAGGTGCCCAATCGTTAAGTTTGCCGTCGAGTTGAATAGGACTTGCTAGGGGATAGGCGTATAGATCACGGCCTTGCTCCACCTGTGATAGAAAGCTGGCTTGTTTGTCGAACAGTTTTGGCCGCTCATGCAGGGCGGTCGCCAAGGCTTGTGTGGTGCCCTCTAAGGTTTTTTCTTGGCCGTGACGCAGATACTTTTCCATCTCCCATACATATTGATATCCCAGCCATGGCAAGCACAACAGAAATAGCGAGAGTATGGCAACTTTTGGACGTAGGCCTATTGGAGGGTGGTACATACTTTAGCCCTGATTATCCCAACGGTAGCCCATGCCATAGACGGTGTCGATACAATCGAATTCACAGTCTTGGGCAATAAACTTTTTACGGATCCGTTTTACATGTGAGGTTATGGTGCTGTCATCGACATAGATTTTAGCGTCCTGCATCAACGCTTGGCGACTGCGAACATGGCCTGGACGCTTAGCTAAGGCGTGTACCATCCAAAACTCAGTGACGGTTAACTCAATGGGTTGTAGCTTCCAATAGACCTGGATGCGGTTAGCGTCGATAGTCAGATCACCATGTTCAATCAGATCATCTTGTTGATCGCTAGCTCCTTGTAGTTCGGAGCGGCGAAACAGTGCGGCCAAGCGCGCGATTAAGTGGGGGAAGCTAACGTCTTTACTGAGGTAGTCATCGGCGCCAAGGCGTAGACCACAAACCGTATCAAAGTCGCTGTCTCTGGCAGTAAGAAAGATAATTGGCAGGCTACTGGACATGGCCCGTAGCGATTGACATAGGGTAAAACCGCCATCTATCTCATGTTCTAAGCCAATATCTATGATGGCCAGATCTGGCAAACGGTTATTGAAGGCCTGCATCGCACTAGGGCGGTTGGCATACGCTTGTACACTATAGCCTTGCTGCTGTAATACCTCTTTGTAATTTTCGCGGATAGCGGCTTCATCTTCAACGATGGCGATACGTTTCATGCCTATCTCATTCACTGCTTAACTGACTAATTGATTGAGACTATACAGCAATTATTGCTGGAAAAAAGAGCCTCAAGGTAATTGCCTTTTTGTTGCCACAATTGATACCCAAACTGCCTTTTTTGTTCCCTGTCTGCGCCACTTCATTGGGTTTAAATAACCTCATTGAAACGAACCTCAGGGTTCTTAACTAAAACAGTTATTTGTCATATCGAGGAAAACAACATGAAAAAGCAGATTATTGCAGCCCTTATTACTAGCACTCTTCTTAGTAGTTCAATGGCCTATAGCGCAACAGATGTTGCAGTAACGTCAACTGAACGTTCAGATCAAGAAGCACTCATTGGTGTGGGCTCCGGCATTGTGCTGGGTGCCGTGGTTGCCGGTCCCGTTGGTGCCATTATTGGTGCGTTTACTGGTGGCATTATAGGTAAATCGGTTGCTGATGACAGTGAGATTAAAGCGCAGCAGGCAGACATTGCTCAAAAGGAAAATCAAATCGCGCAGCTCAATAGTGAGCAGCAACGCTTACAAAGTGTCAGTGAGCAATATGCCAACGCAAAAGTGGAACTTGAGCGCCTTAAACAACGTCAAGGAGTACGTATCGAAGAGCTTGCACTGGGTCTTAATGTACAATTTAAAACAGGCTCATCGGAAATTGAGCCCCATTTTATTAGTCAGTTAAATGAGATTGCTGATGTGATGTCTATGTCTCCTGAGCTGACTTTAGACCTAACCGGATATGCAGACAGACGAGGTGAATCTACCTATAACCAAGCCTTGTCGGAGCAACGCGTTGCCGAGGTACGCAGTTATTTAGTTAAGCAGGGCGTTGACGCCTCGCGTCTTGCTGCAAAGGCTTATGGCGCAACGGCACCCGTTAAAGATGAGCAGAGCTTTGAGAATGATTTTTTCGACCGTCGAGTGATGATCCAACTTTTGCCTAGTGAAACGGCTATCGCAGCAAACTAATAATGATGGATGGGCGGAGTGTTTATATGGATATCAAGTGGATTAACCGCTTTAACATAACCAACCTTTGCCCCCCAAGGGGGGCTTTTTTTGACAATATTAGAGGGCTCAGCCATTTGTTGCTGGTGGCAGCAAGCATGCTATTAACCGCACCGGTTTGGGCTACGCCAGATGATGAGCCTTTGGGGATGGGCTATTTAAGCTATACACCAGTAGACGGTAGTCCGTTGAAATCGTCCCAAATAGGCTTGCCTATCAATACCGATGTTGAGATGCAGATCTCAGGCTGGTTAAATCGGGTTGACGTGAAACAAGTATTCGTCAATCACAGTGATCAGTGGCTCAATGGCACCTATCAGTTTCCGTTGCCGCAGGATGCTGCGGTCGATGCGATGACATTGACTATCGGCACACGCGTGATAGTGGGAGAGGTGAAAACCAAAGGCGCGGCTAAGAAGCAGTTTGAACAAGCCAAAGCTGTGGGGAAAAAGGCGAGTCTACTCACCCAGCAGCGGCCTAATATCTTTACCTCACAAGTGGCCAATTTAGCACCTGGTGAGCGAGTTGTGGTTGAAATCAGTTATCAGCAAATTGTGCGTTATCGCCAAGGGGAGTTTAGTTTGCGCTTTCCCATGGCAATCACCCCTAGATATTCGCCGCTCAGCGCCAAGGTGTCTGCCGTGACGTTACCACAAAGTGCGATAAGTGATGGCTTGGAGATGGGCGTATTGTCTCAACACTTAGCCGATAGTCACGACAACCTTAATCATGACAATCAAGATGGGGGCTCGCAAAGCAGCGGCAAGGTCAATATTAAGGTTAATTTGGATGCTGGCATGCCACTTTTAGCTGTTACTACTCCATATCATCAGATGTCGCGTAGTGAACAGCACGATTCTTCAGTTGGTTTGCGTTTAACTAAGGTGGTTAACCGCGAACGTGACTTTGTGCTGCGCTGGCAGCCTGCACTTAATGATGAACCCACAGCGCTTGCATTTAGCCAATCTGGAAAGACTCATTATCCCGAATCAACCCATGAACTATCAGCATCTCTACTAGCGGGTCGCAGTGATACGGCCAAAGCAACGAATGAGGCGATCAGTGATTACGGTTTGGTGATGTTGATGCCGCCACAGGATGAGTCGCGTCATAAGATGGCCAGAGAGTTAATTTTAGTCATCGACACGTCAGGCTCCATGAACGGGGAATCAATATTACAAGCTAAAAGTGCACTCCGGCATGCCTTGGCGGGTTTAAGTCACGTAGATAGTTTTAATATAATCGCCTTTGATTCCAGTGTTAGTGTGCTGTCGCCAACACCGTTAGCAGCGACGGCTGTTAACCTGGGCTTGGCCCATCAATTTGTGAATGCACTTACCGCTGACGGTGGTACAGAGATGGCACCAGCTTTAGCGACTGCACTCGCATCAAAAAATGACACTGAAGAGCGTGGCAATAGCGCTTTAAGGCAGGTGGTGTTTATCACTGACGGTGCAGTGACCAATGAACAAGGCTTGTTTAATCTGATTGCTCAGCATATTGGTCGCAGTCGACTATTCACCATTGGTATCGGTGCTGCGCCAAATGGTTACTTTATGGAGCGTGCGGCCCAAGTCGGTCGTGGCACCTATACCTACATTGGCAACTTATCAGAAGTAGGTAACGAGATCGGGCTATTACTTGAAAAGATTGAAAACCCTGTGATCAGCAATGTTGAAATAGCGCTCAGTGATGGCTCAATCCCTGACTATTGGCCAGTGAATATTGGCGATCTGTATGCTAATGAACCCATTTTAGTTGCGGTAAGGTTGCGAGCAAAACAGCATCAATTTCGCAGTGATGAGCTGCTTGTGTCGGGTGAACTTGATGGGCAATTTTGGCAGCGCCGTGTAGCGATAACACGAACTAGTCAAGCGGCTGGCATGGATCTCGTTTGGGCACGAAAGAAAATCGCAGCGCTATTGCTGAGCCAAAACAGTAGCAATCACGAATTGGTTAAACGGCAAGTGACGCAAGTTGCTTTGGCTTACCATTTAGTGAGTCCCTATACCAGCTTGGTCGCGGTGGATAAGACGCCGAGCCGGCCATCGAGTGAAACGGTGAGTAACGCCAGCGCTAGTGCGATGTTACCCGTGGCGACGCAGGCTAAATGGCCTAAAACTGGTTCGGGTAGTCGTTTATATTTGGCCATTGGTGGGTTAATGATGTTGTTACTTTTAGTGTATTGGTTGAGTTATACCTCGTGCGTAAGACGTTATCTCATTAATCATTTTAAATTGAGTATGGAAGTGACCCGCTGATGGCAACTGGGTTAAGTGTTGTGCGACGACGTTACGTCATCGTGGGCGTGGTTATCGCATCGTTACTGATGATTAAAGGAGGATATATGCAGGCCAAAGCGCATTTTGCTCAGTATCTGATCGAACAAGCCTGGCAGCGAACATTGGTCGATAATCTGGCCCATAAGCCCTGGAGTTGGGCGGATACATTTCCTGTCGCTAAGCTAAGTTTTGTCCATCAATCTGCTGCCCAACAAGGGGGGGAACTCTTTGTTTTGGCGGGCGCTTCGGGGCGCAACCTAGCATTTGGCCCTGCGGCAATCTTAGGGAATAGTGAGGTGAATCGTTGGGGCAATACAATTATTGCGGGCCATAGAGACACCCATTTTGCCCGCCTAAAAGGGGTTACCGTTGGCCAACTAATCAAGTTACAAGATAGCGGCGGGGCTGAGCGCCTTTATCGAGTAAGCAACACGCATATTGTTGAAGAGCACGATACACAGCTGCTGTTTGCTGCCGATGGGTTGCAACTAACGCTTATTACCTGCTACCCCTTTGAGGAGCTGTCAGAGCGAAGCAAGCTGCGATTTGTGGTGATAGCGTTACCAATCGACTCCGCTTCATTGCCCGCGGAGTCATTGGTAAAACTAGATAGGCATGACTCTATTTCGGCCTAGGCGTTTAGCTTCATAGAGGAATGCGTCAGATCGCTCAATCAACGTCACCGCGCTATCGCCAGTTTGCCATTCGCTAACACCAAAAGAGGCGGTAATATTATCGATACGTTGGTCTTTACGGCGATCTTTTAGGGTGACTTTTTCAAGTGAACGACGCATCGCATCGGCCAGGTGGCGAGCTTTGCGTTTGTGGCTGTTGGGGATAAGAATGGCAAACTCTTCCCCCCCATAACGATAGATTTTTGTGCCGTCTCTGCAAGATTCGTTGAGACGCTTTGCCACCGCTTTCAGTACGCTATCGCCCAACTGGTGGCCATAGGTGTCGTTAAACTTCTTAAAATGATCAATATCAATAAGAATGAGACAGCATCCTTCGGGCGCTTGGGCGAGCATACCATCTATATCCTGATCAAATGCTCGGCGGTTGAATACCCCTGTTAATGCATCGTGATAAACATCTTTTTCAGATCGCTTTAGCTCAGCGCGTAGTGTTTCTATTTCATCTTGTGCTTTTTGTAATTGCCCTGTGAAATATTCAGTACTGAGACGAATTTCATCTGATTCTTTAACTAAGTTACGTACTAAGCCCAAGACTTTTTCAAGACTGACACCTTCCTCTTCGATCTTGTTGAGTTTATTGAAGTTGTTATCGACTCGTTTCTGAAACCGAGTCGCGTCGTGATTGGTGTCTTTAAGTGACTGCGCTAACTCTACCGTCATCGCTTCGAGGTTTTGGCGCATGTCGATAACATCGACTTCTACCGGATCGCTAATATGGTCCCGATAGAGCAGGTGGGCGTTCACGGGAGGGCAAGTGCTGTACTGGGCGACGATACCATCCATTTTCTCATTCAATTGTGGGTCTTGTTCTCCCACATAGGCGTACCACAATGCGTAGTTGGTTGGTGTCGTTGGGATTTGATGTTTGAGCATCAAAGGTACCGCTTTTTTGAGATTAATGGCGGCTTGGCGCATTAAATCTTTTGACATATCGCTCATTTCCTTGCCTAGCGTTAAAGTGAGCGAAAAGGCGCAGTGTTGTGCTGCCTATTCGCTAGCTGACACGACTACTTATAAGAATAGCTATGTCGTGTCGCCTTAACCAAATTTAGTTGGATTTAGTTTGGGCCGGGGCCCAGGTTAGCCAAGCGGGTTCTGGTTTATAATGCAGTACAAACGCGTTGTTGCGAGATAGTTGATTCTCGGTAGATGAAACCTGCTCTGTCGCAACACCTATACCGCCAGCTAAAATGGTTTCTAAGGAACCTGTATCTATTTGAGCGCCAGAAAATAGCCCAATATCAACTTTTATGCCCGAGAGGTCCCAGAATTGGCTCGATGTATTGATTAGATGTTGATACTTGTCTGAGATATGAGCAGCCATGATCACTCCGGTTCCATCGTCAGCTAATCGATAGTGCTTAACCTCGCCAATTTTTAACCCTCTAAATATGATTGGGGTACCAACTTTGACAGAACCAAGGCTGTTATCCTTTAAAGTGACGACCAGATCATCGCCAGGGAGGGCTGCAGGCGCTTGCATCAATCCACTAAAGTGATTGACGCTCTCAGCGCTTTGCCCTGGTAAGACTGATACGTATGGACCGGTGAGCAGTGTTTCTGCCGCGGTGATGCCAGATAGTGAAATTTGCGCATCAACTAAGAAATATTGGGCATCCGTAGCCACAAATTTGTCAGCATAGTTACCATAAAGGTAAGCGTTGACATCAACACTGCTGAGATCGGCATTGAGTGAAACCGACTCAACTTGACCAACTTGATGGCCTAAATAACGAATAGGCGCGTTGGCACTTAGTTTGGTGGTTGCTGAAAAGGTGAGTCTTATGGGGACAGCTGTTGCTAAGGCTAATGCCTCTGATCCATATAAGTGATGTTGGTTACCCATTTGACCATTTTCTAATAAACCTAGGGAAACACTGCCTTTTATGGCACCGTCTAGTGGTGCGACGTCAACTTTTACACCGCTTAAACTGGCATCTATCGACATGGCGCTGTTACGCCAAAATACCGTATTTTCTCTAATAAGTTGCTTAAACTCTTTCTCAATCGCCAAGGTGATGGCGAAATCTTCACTGTTAGATTGCCAAGTGACCTTTTTAACTTCGCCAATACGCATTTTTTTGAAATAGATAGGTGATTTGGCCGCTAAGCCTGCGCCATCTGCACTTGCCAGTGTGATGTTAAGTTGTTCAATACTATTGAAATACTGCTTAGCTTTGTCCGCTGATGCAAACAGGTGTAGTGGCTTGGTCAAAGGGCTTTGTTTATTACTGTTTCCTTGAACAAGGCTAATAGCACCTATGGTTAGGGTATCTAGATCGCGGGTGTTAACCGACACCCCATCAAGAGACGCTTCAATGGCAAGCGCCGATTCAGGAGTGAAATAGCTGCCTTGTGTCACCAATGCTTGATATTCAGACCAGATCTCAATTTGATAATTAACGCCGCTAAAGTCATGGTTGAAATTAACCTGCGTTACTTGACCAATTGGTAGCTGCTTAAAACGAACTTGTGCACCCGTTTTGACACCAGGGTTTTCTTCTGCGGTCAATGTCAGTACCAGCGGTTCAATATCAAGCTTTGGTGGTTGTTCTTGTAAGGTATATTGGGCTAGTGGCTCACCAGTGCCGGGGCTAAAACTCAACACGCTGCCTGTTAGTAAGCGAGCTGCATGCTTGATACCTGATAAAGAGATATCGGCGCCGCTAGGCCAAAATTGAGAATTAGCGCCGATTAAATGGGCGTATTCGCTATCGATAGTGGCGTGAAACTGGACACCATTTTCAACTAAAACGCTTTTATCTACTCGGCCAATTACTAATCCGCGAAAAACGATAGTGGCACCCGTTTGAATGGTGTCGGCATCTTTTGCTAGTAGAGTAAATTGAGTTCCACCGAGTGCAGTATCCTCATTATCATAAAGAGTAAACTGCTGATTAGTGATGGCTCTATCATCTTCACTATTAGATGAAAAGCTGACTCCGCCAGCAAGAATGGCCGATAAACTTTCGCTTTTTACTGATATGCCAGATAAAGAAGCATCGACTGACAGTCCAGAAACATTCCAAAAATGAGAACTCGTTTTAACTAGATGCGCGTACTGTTTCTGTACGTAGGCATTGAAGACAATTCGCTCATCATCGACCAGTTGGTAGCTGACAATTTTACCCACTGGGATCTGTCGATAAAATATTTGTGAACCGACATCGAGTGACCCAAGACTTGGACTGGTCAAGGTTATCATCAAACCGTCTGCGCCAGGGGCTACGGGCGGGGCTTGGGTTTCTGCAATAAATTCGCTGTTGTAATCGCCGTCTCCCGGTTGGATAGCAATGTAATTACCTGAAAACAGTGCATCGAGTCCTTCGACACCAGTGATCGATGCTTTGGGAGTCACTAGCCAAAATTTGGTTTCGTCTCTGAGAAAAGGGGTGGAGCGATAATCCATCAGTAGATCGACATAGACACCTTGAAGGTCATCGTCGATGCTAATATCCACCACCTTACCCACAGTTAACCCTTGATAGCGTACTAAGGTTTTGCCGACATCTATCCCCGTTGCACTGGGAAAGTGAATTTGCACTTCGACGCCTGACTCCCTAATGCTCTTAATGCCTAACCATGCACCCAGCGCTAGGGCGATGATGGGTAATAGCCAAATAGGAGAAAAAAGCTTTTTCTTTACGACTTTAGGTGTTTCAATTTCTGTCATCTTTCGATTCCAATCGGTCCCAGAGTAAACGCGTGTCTAATACTTTTGCTGCCAGTTGTGTCAACAAAATCACCAACGCAAAGGCTGTTGCCGCAGGAGCTGGTTTTGCATCGAGTAACTGCCCCATGTTGACCAGCGCAGCGGTGATGGAGATAACAAATAGATCTAACATAGACCATCTGCCTATCCATTCAATAATGTGGAAGCCTGCCATCAGTTTTTTCTTAGAGATTGGTAGCTCGTAACTAATCGCCGTTAAGTAGATCCCAAGGCCAACGATTTTTAACATAGGCACAAGGATACTGGCAGTAAATAAAATAATCGCAATAGGCAATAGATCTAACTGAATGAGATGATTAATACCGCTGAATATTGTGTCTCTGCGTACCTGTCCCTGACTGGTCATGATAGTGATAGGGTAAAGGTTTGCTGGGAACAATAAAATGGCAGCGGTAATTAATAATGCCCAACTTTTTTGTAGACTGGTGACATCCCGTGCAGCAATACGCTGGCCACAACGGTTGCAGCACTCATCAGTGCTAGGGCAAAGGTTTTGGCAAGTCTGGCAACAGGTTAAGCCCAATGATTGACCTTGAACAGCGGCTTTTTTACTGTTCATCGAGCACGCTCCACATATGTTCGATATCATATTCGCGTTGTAAAAATATCACCATGACAAATAGCACTGAGAAGCAAAACGTACCTATACCGAAATACAGATCTGTGTAATCTGATAATTGAAACACGGAAACGAAGATGCTGATCATATAAATTTCGAGCATTGTCAGTTGTGACAATAACCCATGGTACCTTAGTAGGCGCTTGTAGATATCTCTAAAAAAAGGATTGTTAAGTTGATATTTAACAATCAAAATTTGCGCCAGGACCGACGCTATTAGCAAGCCCGGTGCAATGACCGCTGCGGTGAGTACAGCTATCCCGACAATCCAATAGCCTTGATCCGCAACAGACATCGCGCCTTCAATTATCGTTGTTGTACGCACACTGCCAAGAAAATGCAGCTCCAATACCGGATAAAAGTTGGCTGGAAAGTAGAGAAACAGAGCGGTTAAACACAGCGCAAGCATGCCATTGATAGAGCAGTAAGGGGTATCATAAAGATTGGTATGGCATCGCGGGCATAGTGCCCTCACGCCAGTTGGTAGCGCTCGTTTTCTCACTGCCAAATCGCAAGCACGGCAAAGTACGATACTCTTGTCTAACTCATCTTTATCCATAATGATTATGGCTTTTTTCCTATCGTTAGGTTGTTTGAATCAGAGGCTTTATTGATATAGGCCATCTTAAATGCGCTTACAACCTATTACTATAGGTAGTTACACCACTTAATGTTACTTATAGTATTGATTGAACTTGATTAACGTATAGCAAAAGATTCTATCAGATTATTTTGAACACTTGCATAAGAACTTATGTTTGTGAGATTCTACAACTGTATAAATAAACAGTGTGAGGGCAGGCATGGCAGTTATAACAAAATTTGTCGTAGTCAGAGAAGGGGTTGAGAAGATGACATTCACATCTAAGAAGGAGGCTGATGCCTACGATAAGATGCTCGATATCGCGGACAATCTGCTACCTTTTTTTGAGTCATCGAATTTAGGGCTAGACGAAGCGACAACAGAAAAAATGTGTTTTTATATGGCCGAAAATAAGGACCAACTGATGTCACTGTTAAAAGGTGGCGCAGCGGCTAAACCTTTGCCAGCGAAAAAAAACGGCTAAAAAAGCTGAAGCTAAAGAATAATTGTTAGGAAAATTGTATGACATCTCCATGTTACACCACGCTTGCTCGTCAGGTTGAGGCGTTATTTAACGGCGAAGATAATCTTATTGCGGCGATGGCGAACTTTTCTGCGCTTATTAATGAACACTTAGATGACATTAATTGGGCGGGGTTTTACCTAACCGAGGGTGAACAACTCATTCTTGGTCCTTTCCAAGGTAAAGTTGCCTGTACACGCATACCTATGGGAAAAGGCGTATGCGGCACGGCTGCCCAAATGGATAAAACGTTACGTGTCGCCGATGTGCATCAATTTGCAGGGCATATCGCCTGTGATTCGGCTAGCAACTCAGAAATTGTGATACCAATTCATCGTGACGGAGCGGTTATCGGTGTATTAGATATTGATAGCCCATCGTTATCAAGATTCGATGAAGCGGATCAAATCGGTCTTGAGTTAAGCGTAAAAAGCTTCGAAAAGGCTTTATTTGATTAAACTACCACCAATTTTGCGTAATTGGTGGTCGCAATCGTCTCTGGCACGCTTATAATAGGCTGTTCGACGAACATAAAAATGCCTAGTTACATTTCATTAGTTGAAATGAATACTTGGCGTTTGTTAAATGTAATTGATAAGGTATGTTGGATTGTGCAGTGAAGACATCGATTTACCCAATTTTTTGGGCGTGTTTTTGACTGAGTCTAACAAATATGAACGACGCACCCGCTACGACAACTGTAGTGTGGTGATAGTCCCTTTTAAACTGTGGAAGTAATGATGGAATCAACAGAAAAGTTGACCGACACCAACGCAATTCTTGCGTATTTATATGAAACATTTCCTTTATGCTTTATCGCTGAAGGTGAAACTAAACCTCTAAAAATTGGATTGTTTCAGGACTTGGCTGAAAGGTTAGCTGATGATTCTAAAGTCAGTAAAACTCAATTGAGAATTGCCTTGCGTCGCTATACCAGTAGCTGGCGTTACCTTAAAGGTGTCAAAGTTGGGGCACAGCGTGTCGATCTTGATGGTGTTGAGTGTGGTGAATTAGAGCAAGAGCACATCGATCATGCTCAAGCTACACTTAAAGAGAGTCAAGAAAAAGCAAAGGCAAAGCGTGTGGCGAAAGCAGCAGCGGCTAAATCTGAAGGTACAGCACCTAAATCAGAAAAGAAGCCATTTAAGAAGCCTGCGCCAAAACGTACAAAACCGACAGCGCCAAAAGCACCAAAAGCGGCCGTTGTTGAAAAAGAATTTATCCCTGCAGTGTTGACTGAGTTGAAACCAAATCAGCGTGTGAATGTCAAACTAGGTAAATCACCTGTTGCAGGTGTTGTATTGGACATCAAAAAAGAAGATGTTCAAGTACAGTTAGATTCAGGATTGACCGTTAAAGTACGGGTTGAACATATCCTGCTATAACTGTTCTATAGTCAAAGGAGTAACTTGTTGATGCGAAAACTCACTCTGGCAGCTTCAATTGCCAGCCTATTTGTAGGATTTTCAGCTTGGGCGTTGGCGCCTACAATTCCATCCAGCGAGTTGCCCTCACTGACTCAGGAACCGCAACATAAAGTAGCTAGCAAGCGAGTGACAGGTCTGTTCACTCGTGCGCACTACCATCGTTTTGATCTTGATGATGCCTTCTCTGAGCAAGTCTTTGACCGTTACTTGAAGCAATTAGATTATCGCCGTAATGTACTGTTGCAAAGCGATATTGATGGCTTTAAAGGTTATTCAACCCAATTTGACGATATGTTAAAAAGCGGTGACTTGAGCGCAGCCTATAAGATGTTTGATCTGGTTCAGCAGCGTCGTTACGACAGATTTGCTTATGCTCTGTCCTTGCTCGATAAAGAGATAGACTTCAATGCGCCTGGTGATAGCTATCAATATGATCGCGAAAAAGCCCAATGGCCCAAAGATGAAGCCGAACTCAATGAGCTTTGGCGTCAACGAGTCAAATATGATGCATTGAACCTTAAGCTGACAGGCAAGACTTGGGATGAAATTGTTGAAGTGCTTGAGAAGCGCTACAACAATGCTATCAAACGTCTTAGCCAGACCAAGAGTGAAGATGTATTCCAAGGGGTGATGAACGCCTTTTCTCGCACAGTTGAACCGCACACGAGTTACTTATCTCCACGTAATGCTGAACGTTTCCAAATGGAAATGAACCTGAGCCTAGAGGGTATCGGGGCCGTTTTGCAGATGGATGAAGATTACACGGTAATTAAAAGCTTGGTCGCAGGAGGCCCTGCTGCCAGTAGCGAAAAACTTGCCCCAGAAGACCGCATTGTTGGTGTGGGTCAAGAGGGCAAAGAGGTTGTTGATGTCATTGGTTGGCGTTTAGATGATGTTGTCGAACTGATTAAAGGGCCAAAAGGCAGCAAGGTGGTGTTGCAGATTTTGCCTAAGAAAGGCGGTTCGTCGGCAAAACCTGTGGACGTCACGATTGTCCGAGACAAGATACGTTTAGAAGACCGTGCTGCAACATCAGAAGTGATTGAACCAACAGCTGGTGATTATGCTGGCCGTAAGGTTGGCGTGATTAAAATCCCTGGTTTCTATATGAACCTTTCTCAAGATGTTTCCAAAGAGTTAGTTAAACTCAAAGAGGCAAAAGTTGAAGGCGTGGTTATCGATCTTCGTGGCAATGGTGGTGGTGCGTTAACTGAAGCAACGCTGCTAACAGGCCTATTTATCGAACAGGGTCCAGTGGTTCAAATTCGTGATGCAAATGGCAAGGTTTCGCAAAATCGAGATAATGATGGCCGAGTTACTTATGCTGGCCCATTGACTGTGATGGTGGATCGCTATAGTGCCTCGGCATCTGAGATTTTTGCTGCAGCATTGCAAGATTATGATCGTGCATTGATTGTTGGTGAGTCAACCTTTGGTAAAGGTACAGTTCAACAACATAAGAGCTTAGGTCGTATCTACGATATGTATGATAAGCCAATTGGGCACGTGCAATATACGATTGCTAAATTCTACCGTATTAATGGTGGCAGCACCCAACTTAAAGGTGTCACGCCAGATATTCCATTCCCTAGTGCCTTAGAGCCGGGCGAGTATGGTGAAGCGGAAGAAGATAATGCGTTGCCGTGGGATAAAGTTCCTGTTGCGCAATACGGCACATTGGGTGATATCAATTCTAATTTGATCAGTCATCTAGATAGCCAGCATCAAAAACGTATTAAGAAAGATGTTGAGTTTGGTTACATCTATCAAGATATTGCCGAGTTTAAAAAGAGCCACAATGAAACCAGTGTCTCTTTAGTCGAAAAAGAACGTATTGCTGAGCGTGAAACTAACGACAGTAAACAGTTAGCGAGACTTAATGAGCGTCGTGCTGCTGAAGGGCTAGCAGTCTACGCAACACTTGATGATGCCGATGAGGATGTGACGGCACCGGATGCGTTTTTAGATGAAACTGTCTACATCACCTTAGATATGGTGGATTTGGATAAGCTAGCTAAAAATCAATCGCAGTAAAAAGAAAACTGTTATAAAAAACGCGCTATTGGCGCGTTTTTTTTACAAAAAATTATGAATCAAGGAGAACTGTGATGACACAGGCTCAGGCAAAATATTTAAAGGACTATAAAAGTCCTGACTACACAATTACCCATGTAGATCTTCATTTTTCTTTAAATGGCAAAGAAACCTTGGTCACAGCGAAAAGCCAAGTGAAGCGCCTTAATGAATCTGCGACAACCTTGATACTCGATGGCGACGACTTACAAATCACCCAATTGTTGTTGGATGGTGAGCCAGTATCTTACACCACAGAAAAGGGGCAGCTGATAATTAATGATCTGCCTGCCACGTTTGAATTGACGATTGTCACTCTGTTAGACCCTGAGGCGAACCTTGCGCTAGAAGGGTTATATATGTCAGATGGCGCATACTGCACTCAGTGTGAAGCTGAAGGTTTTAGACGCATTACATATTTTCTCGATAGACCGGATGTTTTGGCCATCTACACGGTACAAGTTGAAGCTGATAAGCAGGCATTTCCATATTTGTTAAGTAATGGCAATCGAGTTGCTTCGGGCCCACTAGACGGGGGACGCCATTTTGTACGTTGGTTTGACCCGTTTCCAAAGCCTGCGTATCTGTTTGCACTTGTTGCTGGCGATTTTGACCTGCTTGAAGATAAGTATAGAACTCGCAGTGGTCGGGATGTTGCATTGCAAGTTTTTGTCGATAAAGGCAATTTAAATAAAGCCCACCATGCCATTGCATCACTTAAAAAATCGATGAAGTGGGATGAAGAACGATTTAATTTAGAATACGACCTTGATATTTACATGATTGTTGCCGTTGATTTTTTCAATATGGGCGCGATGGAAAATAAAGGGTTAAATGTATTTAATACTAAGTATGTACTCGCCGATACGGCCTCTGCAACCGATGATGATTATCATGGCATTGAATCTGTGGTGGGGCACGAGTACTTCCATAACTGGACCGGAAACCGTGTTACTTGCCGCGACTGGTTTCAGTTAAGTCTTAAAGAGGGCTTAACTGTATTTAGAGATCAAGAATTTAGTTCAGATGTGGGTTCGCGGGCGGTTAATCGTATTCATGCGGTTAAGGTTATGAAAAATCAGCAGTTTGCTGAGGATGCTGGCCCGATGGCTCATGCAATTAGACCAGAATCTGTCATCGAGATGAATAACTTTTATACCGTTACCGTTTACAACAAGGGCGCAGAAGTTATTCGCATGATGCATACTTTATTAGGTGAAACGGGTTTCCAAGCTGGTATGAAGTGTTACTTTGAACGCCATGATGGTCAAGCCGTCACTTGCGACGACTTTGTTGCGGCAATGGAAGATGCGAGTGGTGTCGATCTGACTCAATTTAGGCTTTGGTATCGCCAATCAGGCACGCCAGAAGTGACTGTGACAGAGGAGCACGATGTTGAATCAAGCGAGTATCGTTTACATATAACTCAAAAGACCCAACCCACTGGCGAACAGACTGAAAAATTGCCGTTGCATATACCGTTTGATCTTGAGTTACTCAGTAGTCAAGGCGACTCATTACTTAATCGAGTTCTCAATGTCACGCAAGAGAGGCAAACTTTTGTCTTTGAAAACATGCCAACAAAGCCTGTGCCATCATTGTTGCAAAACTTTTCAGCACCAGTCAGGTTATCGTTTAATTACAGTGTCGAGCAGTTGATACTATTGATACGTTTTGCTTCCAGTGATGTGGCGAAATGGGACGCATCAGTAGCGCTATTTAGCCAAGCCGTTTGGCAAAATGTCGACAACCTCCATACTAACCGAGCAATGCACATCGACACTCGCCTTATTGATGCAATCAAAGGGCTCTTGTTAGAGGAAGGGTTAGATAAAGCACTATTAGCAGAGATCCTCCAGTTTCCTAACGTTGCGACCTTGAGTGAGCAAGTTACTCAGGTTGCACTTGATGAGTTGATACTCGCTCGTAGCTTCGTAGTAGAAGAGATTGCTACGGGGTGTGAGGATGAGATGTTAGCGCGCTATCGTGAGTTGAGAGGCATAGATGAAGCAGCGAGCCGGGCGCTTAAAAATGCTTGCTTGCAATTGCTACTGAAAATATCCGATGAGCACCAAATCCTTGCTAAATCTCAATATGATGATGCGCAAAATATGACTGACAGTTTAGGTGCCCTATCGGCGCTAAATGGTGAGCAGAGTGAACTACGCGAGCAGTTGCTGCATGATTTCCAGCTTCGTTGGGCGGACACGCCATTGGTCATGGATAAATGGTTAACCTTACAAGCAACTTGTCCTGGTGAAGATAGAATAGCCGCGATAAAGAGTCTAACCGGGCATTCAGCGTTTAGTTTTTCAAATCCAAATCGAGTGCGCTCTCTGATTGGTGCATTCGCTGCTGCGAACACTGAGGTTTTTCATCAACAAGATGGAGAAGGTTACGCGCTGTTAACCGATGTAATTATTAAATTGAATAAATTGAATCCACAGGTTGCGGCACGAATTATTACACCGCTGATCCAATTTAAGAAGTTTGATAGTGCAAGGCAGACAAAAATGAAAGATTCATTGGCGCAGATATTGGCACTTCCCGATCTATCTAAAGATCTTTATGAGAAAGTTGCCAAGGCGTTAGGCTAAATATTGAATGACGAGACATGGATGTTTCGTCGTTTAAGTTTCCAATAATGTTAATAATATTATGACCTTCTTTTTTTCAATACAGATTAGTTATCGTGATTTTTTGAGCTACTACCAAGGTTATGTTGATAAAGTAGAAGTAAAAGAAATGGGCGGTAAAACCCTCTGGATACATGCTAGACACTTTAGACCATTTTTAACACCGTCTGGCTTAGTGGGTCATTTTAAATTGGTGTTAGATGAAAGTGGTAACTTTCAATCATTAACGCGCCAATAATTATTAGAGCTAATACTTCAAACGTTTGATTATATTTTTTGTCTTAAGCAATAATCCCTTTTAATGCTTTAATTGACTGTTTATTAGTACTTTTTTTTTGGGTAATCGTACCAGTTAAGTGTTTGTTGATTATAATTTAAATCATACGTTTGAAAAACAGTCACTAAAAGCGCTTAAGTATACAAATCTCAAGGTAATTTTCTCTTTTTTCATCTTGCTCATCCCCTGCAAATACTGTAACAATGGTGTTACCTGTACGCTAACAAGATGTTGGCCTCCATTCCTATAACAAAGAATCCAGCAGGTTACGGAGAAGAGCTAAAATGAAAAACGTTAAAACTGGCTTTAATAAGTCAACGCTTGCTTTGGGGATCGTCGCAGCGTTGAGTATTGCAGCGATACCTACAGCGCAAGCGGTGTCGTTTGATTGGGGAGAAGTTCAAGGTTCGTTCGATTCAACTTGGAGTGCTGGCGCGAGTTGGCGTGTTGAAGAACGTAATTGGAATGATCACATTGGTAAGGTTAACCATCCGCGTTTTGATTGGTCTAACTATTCTGCATTTAACAACACCAAATATACCTCTGCTGAGATTTGGGCTCAGTCGGGGTCTTATTCAAGTAACGGCGATTTAAGTAACATGCTCTATTCACAAGGCGATGTTACTTCTATGGTGTTTAAAGGCTTACACGAGCTGTCGCTAAAATATAAAAACTTCGGTGTGTTCGCCCGTGGTATGTATTTCTATGATCAGAAAGCCAATAACGGCAGCTATGGTTTTAGCGATCCGCTTACTGGTAAAGAGTATGATCCTTGCGCCGATTCAGAAGCTTCAAAAGTACAATGTAAAGACGTTCGTCTGCTCGATGCATTTATTTATGGCGACTTTGATTTTAACGATGGTGCAAATCCATTAACGGTTCGTGTGGGTAATCAAGTTGTTTCATGGGGTGAGAGTACGCTTATTCCTCATGGCATTGGTGTGATTAACCCGGTCGACTTGAATATTCTTAATGCGCCAGGTGCCGAGCTAAAAGAAGCCTTTAGACCTCAAGGTATGATCTGGGCATCGTTAGGGGTTACTGATTCTTTATCGATTGAAGCGTTTTACCAATATGATTGGGAACCTGTTTGGGTACCCACTCCAGGGTCTTATTTCTCTACCAATGATTTTGCTGGTTACGGTGGCTATGGCCAAAATGCTCAGCTTGGGTTTAATGCTAACCCTGACATGAATCTTGATTTCTTAGTGTCTGAATATAATAACCTTGCTGCGATGGTTGCATCGGGTCAGTACGATGCGGCGACACTAGCTTCGCTAGCCTTAGCCTACCCAACCAAAGCCACGCTTATCGAAGATCAAGCCAGCGCCAGCGATTCTGGTCAATATGGTATTAAGCTTGGGTATTATGCTCCAGAGTTGGGTGAAACTGAGTTTGGCTTGTACTACATGAATTACCATAGCCGTCGTCCTCTCATTAGTGGTACCACTGCTAATTTTACGGCTGCAGCGATTGGGCGAGATTTAGCTCAACTTGGCATGATTGGCGCGACAGGAGGTACGGTTGACCGTGAAACACTACTTGGTTTAGAGACGTTCTCCAAGGCACAAATTGTTTACCCTGAAGATATTCAGCTTTATGGTTTTAGTTTTAACACCTTGGTCGGAGACACTTCTGTAGCCGGTGAAATTGCCCATCGCCAAGATGAGCCATTACAGATAGATGATGTAGAACTCTTGTTCGCGGCAATGCCACAGCAGCTTGCTAATGCAGGGCTACGTCCAGATCTTGATGGGATTTCACAGGTGCAGAATTATGGCCCTGGCGAATACGCTGAAGGCTTTATTCGTCTTGACACCACTCAGGCTCAGGTGACATTCACCCATCTGTTTGGCCCAACGTTAGGCATGAGCAATTTAACCATGCTTGCTGAAGTGGGCGGTGTGTGGATTCATGATATGCCTGGTTTTGATGAATTACGCCTCAATGGCCCTGGTACTGCGCGTTCTGGTGGTAATCCAGATATGCCTGGTATTATCGAAGCGGTACACAATGGCCCAGAAACTAACCCATTCCCAACCGATTTTGCGTGGGGATACCGTTTAGTGGCTAAAGCCGACTATAACAACCTTTTTGCTGGTGTGAACATGTCACCACGTATTATCTTCTCTCATGATGTCGACGGTATTACGCCAGATCCAATGTTCCTATTTACCGAAGGTAAGAAGTCGGTCGCAGTGGGCATTAACTTTGATTATCAGAGCCGTTGGGGTGCGGATATCTCATATAACTCTTTCTTTGGCGGTGTAGGCACCACGAATCAGATGTCTGATCGTGATTATGTGTCGTTTAACATCAAATATTCAATCTAATTCACAAGGACAATAATAATGAATAAATTAGGGATATTGTCGGCAGCTGTGATTGTTGCACTGAGCGCGCCTGCAGCTTATGCAAAAGTTTCAGACGCTGAAGCTGCAAAATTGGGTTCGCAACTGACGCCACTTGGCGGAGAAAAAGCGGCCAATGCTGATGGGTCAATTCCAGCATGGGATGGTGGGATCACTTCAGCCCCTGCTGGGTATTCAAAAGGGATGCACCATCCCGATCCGTTTGCGGCAGATAAGATTGAGTTTACTATTACTAACGCTAATAAAGATCAATATAAAGATCATTTAACCGATGGTCAGCGCAAGCTTTTTGAACTTTACCCAGATACGTTTAAGATGAATGTTTATCAAACTCGTCGCACCGCTTCTGTGCCTCAGTTTGTGTCTGATGCAACGAAAGCTAACGCATCACGTGCTGAACTGATTGCTGACGGTAATGGTATTTCGGGGGCATCAATTGGTATTCCGTTTCCTATTCCTCAAAACGGGTTAGAGGCTATCTGGAACCACGTATTACGCTTCCGTGGTATTGATGTTGAGACATCTCGTAGCCAAGCAGCACCGACTGCGAGTGGCGGTTACACCTTGGTCGAAACGGCTGAAGAGATCCGTTTTGAGTATTCACGCCCAGAGATGACGCTTGATAAGCTAAAAGAGACCAACACGCTGTTCTATTTCAAGCAAGTTGTTACACAGCCAGCGCGTTTAGCGGGAACGGCATTGTTGGTTAAAGAAACCATGGACCAAGAAGCGTTACCACGTCAGGCTTGGACTTACAACACCGGACAACGCCGTGTGCGCAAAGCGCCAAATGTCGCATTCGATACCCCAGGTACCGTGTCAGATGGTTTGCGTACTACCGATGATTTCGATATGTTCAATGGCTCTCCTGTGCGTTACAACTGGGAGTTAGTGGGTAAGCAAGAGATCTACATTCCTTATAACGATTACAAGTTGCATTCTGACAAGCTCAAATATGACCAAATTCTGCAACCTGGCCATATTAACCCAGAGCACGTTCGTTGGGAAAAACACCGTGTGTGGGTGGTTAAAGCGCAGCTAAAAGAGGGCATGCGTCATATCTATAAGAGCCGTACTTTCTATATTGATGAAGATTCGTGGCAAGTTTCTTTGACGGATATCTATGATAACCGTGATGAGCTATACCGTGTTGCGGTTGCCCATGGGATTAACTACTATGAAGTGCCAACTCATTGGACAACATTAGAAGTTATCCATGACCTGCAGTCTCGTCGTTACCTTGCAATGGGGCTAGATAATGAAGGTCGCATGTACAATTTTGACGCTAGCTTAAGTGAAGCAAACTTCACCCCTGCAGCGTTGAGACGTGCAGGTATTCGCTAAATCATCAGGAGAGGGGCCTTAGGCCCCTCATTTTTACGAAAAGGAAGTTTGTATGTCGTTTAGCATGCTTCGGTTAGTCTGTTTATCTTTTCTCCTTGTCTTCAACGTCTCCTCTGTTAATGCAGGTTCAGACAATGTTTCATCTTTACAGCCTTTAGCTAACCAATCATTAGTATTGGATATGGTTAAAGCGGGTCAAACCTCGATAGCCGTTGGGGAGCGAGGGCATCTATTTGTTTATCAAGATGGCTGGCAACAACAAGCATCTCCCACTTCAGCCCATTTAACTAAGGCAACATTATTTAATGAATCGCTTGGCTGGGCGGTTGGTCATGATGCTACGATTCTACATACCAAAGATGCCGGGTTAACGTGGCAGCTGCAGATGAGCTCGCCAGAAATTGAAAAACCCTTTATGGACCTACTGCTGTTTAACGAAAAGCAGGGGATAGCGATTGGCGCATACGGCTTGTTTTATCGCACAGAAGATGGTGGCGTCACGTGGGAAAGCGAATTTCACAGTGAATTATTATTTGAAGAAGATAAAGCCTATTTAGAGGAGTTAAGGGCGGAAGATGAAGCACTCTATTTGAGTGAAAGCAGTACCCTGTTGCCACACTTTAATCGAGTGGTACAACTTGATGATAAGCGATTATTGATGGTTGGTGAACTCGGGTTGGCTGCGGTATCACAAGATTTTGGTCGAACATGGCAGCGTTTGGAATTTCCTTATGAAGGCTCACTGTTCAATATTCTTGTTAGCCACCATGGTATTTATGTCATGGGGTTAAGGGGTCATCTGTTTAAAAGTGTCGGTGGATTTGATGATTGGCAAGAGGTAGAGATGCCTGTGCAGTCAACGCTAAATGGCGGCATTGTGCTGAATAAGGATGTGTTGAGATTAGTGGGTAATGCTGGGGTCGTGGTTGATATTAAGCAAGATGATTCAGTGAAAATGGTTACGCAACGTCAAGGTGAAAATTTGGTCACTATCCTTGTTACCTCAGATGGAAAACAATGGGTTGCAGGTACAAAAGGTTTCATAGAATTAGAACAAGAATAATAGGGACCCGGACATGTTAGATAAAATCGTTAATGGACTAGAATCATTTCTCTTTAGGCAACGTGCGTTTGTCATTTTTGCCTTTGTGTTAGTTACGCTATTTTTGGGGTTTCAAGCCAGTAATCTAAAGATGGATGCGGCATTTGTTAAAAACATCCCACTTAATCATAGCTATATGCAGACATACCTTAAGCATCAGAAGCAGTTTGGTGGTGCTAACAGCATCATGGTGGCTGTCGAGGACACCAGTGGTAATATCTTTAATGCCAACTTCTTTGATACGTTAAAGCAGGTTCATGATCAGCTGTTCTTTATTCCTGGTGTTGATCGTGCCCAGGTTAAATCACTTTATTCCCCTTCAACGCGTTTTACCGAGGTGGTTGAAGATGGTTTTGCCGGGGGACCCGTTATCCCAGCCAACTTTTCCACAACCCCTGAAGGGTTAGAGACCGTTCGGAGTAATATTGAGAAGGCGGGGATTGTTGGCCGACTTATTGCCGAGGATTATTCTGCGGCCATGGTCACTGCGCAGTTGATGGATTTTGACCCGCAAACAGGTGAACCGTTAGATACCTTAGCGTTTGCAGCGCAGCTTGAGCAAGAGTTGCGTGGCCAGTACGAAAATGAGCAGATTAAGGTTCATATCATAGGTTTTGCCAAAATGGCAGGCGATGTCGCTGAGGGCGCCAAAGGCGTGGTGATGTTCTTCTTGATCGCTATCTTAGTGACGGCTGTCATGGTCTATCTATTTTCCAAATCGATAAAACTGACACTGTTCCCGTTAGCGTGCAGTTTGGTTGCCGTGGTGTGGCAGTTAGGTTTGCTGACGGTAGTGGGGTTTGGTTTAGACCCTATGTCTATTCTAATTCCATTCTTGGTCTTTGCGATTGGCGTTAGTCATAGTGTACAGATGATTAATGCGGTGAGGCGACGCGTCGGTGAAGGCGAAACGACAAAAGCCGCTGCCGCCTTAGCCTTTAGAAGCCTACTTGTCCCAGGCGGCATAGCGTTACTGTCTGATACCGTCGGCTTCATGACCTTACTGGCTATTGATATCGGGATTATTCGAGAACTGGCTATCTCAGCGTCATTAGGTGTGGCGGTGATCATTTTAACTAATTTGATTCTGCTGCCGCTGCTTATCAGCTATACCAATGTCAAAGCACTGCCTGCGAACGCTAACAATAACATTGATAAAATTTGGTTAAAGCTCTCCTATTTTGCAACGCCTAAATATGCAGCTGTTGTGCTTGTTGCCACCATTGCGCTTTATTCTGTTGGCCTGCAACAGGCCAATAAAATGAAAATTGGTGATCTGCAAGGGGGCGCGCCAGCACTGCATTTTGATAGTCGCTACAACCAAGATACCTTTTACATCACCGAAAACTTTTCTATTACTACCGATGTGATGACTATCATCGTTGAAGCCTTTCCAGAGGCCTGTACCTATCATGATGTGCTGACTCAAATTGGTGAGTTTGAGTGGCAAGTTGCTAACACGCATGGGGTGGAGTCTACGGCTAGTTTGGCATCTATCGCTAAACGCGTTAATGCAGGCTTCAATGAAGGGAATCCTAAGTGGCAAGTACTCCCAAGAACAACTGCTAGTTTAGTGCAGGCTGTTGGGCAGATACCGACAACCTCAGGCTTACTTAACGGTGATTGCTCTGTAATGCCGGTCTACCTGTTTTTGACCGATCATAAAGCGGAAACAATTGAGCTGGTTATCGATAAAGTGAAAACCTTATCGGCACAGATGAATAACGATAAGTTGACCTTTAAACTGGCATCAGGTCCTGTTGGCGTGATGGCGGCCACTAATGAAGCGGTAGCCGAAGCACAATTGCCGATGATGCTATATGTCTATGGTGCGGTGTTTGTATTGTGCTTAATCAGCTTCCGCTCACTAAGAGCGACTGTGGCGGTGATTCTACCACTGTACGTCGTATCGACACTGGCTCAAGCCTTGATGACCCAACTGGATATTGGCCTTGCTGTAAGTACTTTACCCGTTATCGCTTTAGGGGTTGGTATTGGTGTGGATTACGGTATCTACATTCTGTCGACCATGGCGGTAAAACTGCGTGACGGTATGCCTGTGCAGCAAGCGTATCATCAAGCCTTAGTTGAACGTGGCAGTGCAGTTATTTTTACCGGGTTAACATTAGCAATTGGGGTAAGTACGTGGTTCTTCTCGGCACTTAAATTCCAAATGGACATGGGGATCTTGCTGACCTTTATGTTTTTGGTAAATATGTTAGGGGCCATAATTATTTTACCCGCCATTGGCGCGGTATTTTGGCGAAACCCAAGGTAGTTAAACAAAAGGGAGAGCTTAGGCTCTCCCTTTTTTTGCATAGTTACGCTAACTTTACGATTGTTTTTTCATCCAGGGTCACAAAAACGCGTCATATCGTGCGTTTAGGAGGATCTACCACTAAAATATTTCTCGAAAAGTGGCACATTTAGTAATAAACTTCGCGCTATGACCTAGGTCACACTATTTGGCCCGTCATATGATCAAGCATCCATAAAAATACAAAAACGCTGCCATAGACCCTAAAGGAAACAGCAACATGGCCTTGAAAGATGCAATGCCTTCAGTACTACTTGAAAATGTAGTCAACCTAATTCATTCAAAAGTTCCCAATACACAAGCAAAGCAAGTTGAACAGTTCGCGACTAGCATATATGCCCACATGTCTAAAGATGACCTGCATGAACGCAACGATAGTGACCTATACGGTGCAGTCTTAAGTCTTTGGAACGCAGCCAATAAAACGCCTGTTGGCGATACACATATTCGTGTTTTTAATCCAAGCCAGTCTAAGCATGGCTGGAAGTCATCACACTCTATTATTGAAGTTATTCACCCTGATATGCCGTTCTTGGTCGATTCAGTGGGTATGGCGCTAAATCGTATGGGGATAACCACCCACATGATGTTACATACGCCTCTGACGGTTAGGCGCACAGATGGCAGCATTTCTCATGTTAGCTATGGTGAAGAAACGGATAAGGGAACAGAGAAGGTTGCTGTGTTCCTTATTGAGATCGATCGCTTAAGTAGCGATGCCGATATAAAGAGTTTAGGCAAAGAGATTGAATCTGTTTTAGGTGATGTTGACGCGTCAGTAAGTGACTGGCAAATCATGTCTAATAAATTGACCTCTACCATCAAAGATTTGGCCAAACGTCCTTATCCAGGTGAACAGAGCGACTTGGACGAAGCAGTTAACTTCCTTAGCTATTTAAATAATCATCACTTTACGCTATTGGGTTATCGTCGCTATGACCTCAATAAAGTTGAGGGTGATTTGGAGTTGGTGCCCGATAACGCCACAAGTCTAGGTTTGATGAACGTACCTGGTAAGCCTAAGTCTGATAAAGGCTTATTGTTATCAACGCTATCAGATACCGCCCGCAAAGAAGCGCTAGATAATAGCTTGCTTATTTTGACTAAGAGCAGTGAGAAAAGTCGCGTTCATCGTCCTGCATACGTCGATTACATTGGTATTAAGCGCTTTGATAAGAAAGGTAATGTCATTGGTGAAGATCGTTTCATCGGCTTATACGCGTCAAATCTTTACAATCGCAGCCCTCGTGAAATCCCGCTATTAGCAGAAAAAATTCAGCGTGTACTGGACGCATCAGGATTGACGCCACGTTCTCACGACTATAAAGCCTTAATGCACATTTTAGAGACACTGCCTCGTGATGAGATCATTCAGGCGCGTGAGTCTGAACTTGCCAGCATGGCTCGTGGCGTACTAGAGATGCAAGATCGTGACAAACTTAAATTGTTTGTTCGCAAAGATGGATTTGGTCGTTTCTTATCTTGTTTAGTTTACGTATCGAAAGATCGTTACAATACCAAGTTACGTGAAGATACACAGCGCATTTTGGCGCAACACTTTAATACCAAAGAAGACGTAGAGTTTACTACCTACTTCTCAGAGTCGACCCTAGCGCGTACTCATTACATTGTTAAAGTTGATAATAATAATACGGATGTGGATGTGGCTGCTATCGAAAATAATCTTATTGAAGCTGCGCGCTCATGGGAAGATAAACTTAATAGTGCATTGATCACAGCTCAAGGTGAAGAGTCGGGTAATCGTTTGGTTAAGCGTTATGTCAACGCTTTCCCACGCAGTTATAAAGAAGACGTGCTGCCCAGTTCGACTGTTGTTGATGTTGAGCATCTAGAAGCGCTTGATGATGACCATAAACTGGGGATGTTGTTTTATCAGCCGCAAGAAACTGCGCTTAACGACAATAAGGTTCGTTTGAAGCTGTTCCATAAAGATGAACCGATTCATCTTTCAGACGTACTCCCTATGCTTGAAAACTTCGGGCTTAGAGTCATTAACGAGCGCCCTTATGAAGTGAAAACTGCAGATGGCGCTACGTTCTGGATCCTCGACTTCTTGATGACAGTGCAGGGCGCTGCAGTCGATAACTTGGCAGATAGCCAAGATCGCTTTCAAACCGCGCTTTCACAGGTGTGGAACAAGCAGTTAGAAGACGATGGCTTTAACCGTTTAGTTCTTGCTACTGGTTTAACGGGGCGTGAAGTCTCAGTATTACGTGCTTATGCTAAGTATATGCGCCAAATTGATGCAACATTTAGCCAAGCCTACATCGAAGAGACATTCAGCAGCTATCCACAAATCGCTGACCTACTGGTTAAAATGTTTATTCGCAAGTTCAATCCTAAGCTCAAAACTCGCACCCTAGCGAAGTTTGTGGAACAGATTGATCTGCGTCTTGAAGATGTATCGAGTCTCGATGATGATCGTATTATTCGTCGATATTTAGATTTGATTAACGCAACGCTGCGTACCAACTTCTATCAGACCCTGCCAAAAGGCAACAATAAGCCTTATGTGTCGTTCAAGTTCTCTCCAGAAGAGATCCCTGAAATGCCACGTCCACTGCCCAAGTTTGAGATTTTCGTCTATTCACCTCGCGTGGAAGGTGTCCATCTTCGTGGTGGTAAAGTCGCTCGTGGTGGCTTGCGATGGTCTGACCGCCGTGAAGATTTCCGTACCGAAGTTCTCGGTTTGGTAAAAGCACAACAAGTTAAGAATACCGTTATTGTCCCAGTTGGCGCTAAAGGTGGCTTTGTTTGTAAGCAACTACCGACTGAAGGTGGACGTGATGCATTCTTTACCGAAGGGCAAGAGTGCTACCGTTTATTTATCCGTGGTTTACTCGACATCTCAGATAACATCATTGAAGGTGAAGTGGTTCCGCCAGTTAATGTTGTTCGCCATGATGAAGATGATCCATATTTAGTTGTTGCCGCCGACAAAGGTACTGCAACCTTCTCTGACATCGCTAATGCGATTTCAGAGGAGTATGGCTTCTGGTTAGGTGATGCGTTTGCGTCAGGTGGTAGCTTTGGTTATGACCACAAGAAGATGGGTATTACTGCACGCGGTGCATGGGAGTCGGTGAAACGTCACTTCCGTGAAATTGGTATCGACTGCCAAACGACCGATTTTACCTGTCTTGCGGTAGGTGATATGGCTGGTGACGTTTTTGGTAACGGTATGTTGTTGTCTGAACATACACGGTTAGTTACTGCCTTTAACCATATGCACATCTTTATCGACCCAACGCCTGATCCAGCTTCAAGTTATAAAGAACGCGCACGTTTATTCGAATTGCCTCGTTCTAGCTGGGAAGACTACAACCAAGAACTGATATCTAAGGGTGGCGGTATATTCCTGCGTTCAGCGAAGTCAATCACTTTGACTCCTGAAATGAAGAAGATGCTTGATACGAAGAAAGCATCTATGACGCCTAATGAGTTGCTCAAAGAGTTACTCAAGATGAAGGTTGATCTGATGTGGAATGGTGGCATTGGCACCTACATCAAAGCAAGCAGCGAAACCCATGCAGAGGTTGGCGATCGTGCCAATGACGCATTACGTGTAAACGGTAACGAAGTCAACGCACGCATTATTGGTGAAGGGGGTAACTTAGGTTGTACCCAACTTGGTCGTATTGAATACGCTGCCAATGGCGGACGTATGAACACTGACTTTGTTGACAACGTTGGTGGTGTTGATTGCTCTGATAACGAAGTTAACATTAAGATCTTACTGAATGCCATGGTTGCCGAAGGTGAGATGACAGTTAAGCAGCGCAACCGTTTGTTGGTTGATATGACTGACGAAGTCAGCCGAATTGTACTGCAAGATTGTAAAGACCAAACTCGAACTATTTCCGTTACACAAGTTCGTGGTGCTGAACAGCTTAAAGAGCAGATCCGCTTTATTCATTATCTTGAAAAAGAAGATAAGCTAGATCGAGCGTTAGAGTTCTTACCGACTGACGATGAGTTGGCCGAGCGCCTAGCCAATGGCAAAGCGTTAACGCGCCCAGAGCTGTCTGTTTTAGTCGCCTATGCGAAGATGGTGCTAAAAGAGCAGTTATTAACCCCTGAAATTACTGATGATAGTTTCTTAAGCCAGTTGTTAATTGAATACTTCCCACGTCAACTGCAAGAAAAATACAGTGACCGTATGGTTAACCATCCGCTGCGTGCAGAGATCATCGCTACATCTTTGGCCAATGAGTTGGTTAATGATATGGGACTTAATTTTGTCCAGCGTATGCAAGATGAGACAGGTGCCTCAGTAGCGGAAGCTGCCATTTGTTATACTATGGCTCGTGAAGTGTTTGGTTTAGCTGACTTAACTAAATCTATTACTGCGCTAAACGGTATTGTACCAGCGGTAGTTCAAGGTGAAATGTTACATCAGCTGCGCAGAAATCTACGTCGTGCTTGTCGTTGGTTCCTACGCCATCGTAATCGTAACCAAGGTATTGAACAGACTGTTGCCTTCTACAGCCCTGTATTTGAAGAACTTAGAGAGAACGTTCATCAATATATGGTCGAAGACGAAGTGCAAGGTATATGTGCTGAAATCAAGGCATTAGTGAAAGAAGGTGTTCCAGAGAAAGTGGCGACTGACGTGGTCAACATGAGCACCTTGTTCTCGGCACTAGATATTTCACAAATTGCTCAAGTTGAAGGAAAACCTGTGGCGTTGGTTGCAGAGGCCTACTATAAGCTAGGTGCTCGTATAGACCTGCATTGGTTCCTCGAGCAGATTAGTGCTCAACCTGTGGCGAACCATTGGCAAGCCCTTGCACGAGCAGCATTTAGAGAAGAGCTTGATTGGCAACAGCGTTCATTGAGTTCTGCGGTGTTACGTACCTGCACCGACAGTTGTGATGCTGAAACCATTATTGCTCAGTGGATCGAATCCAATCAGGGCTTATTGGAGAGATGGTTCCACATGCTTGCAGACTTTAAGACCTCGCAAACCCATGAGTTTGCTAAGTTCTCAGTCGCATTACGTGAGCTGAATTTATTGATCCTTCATTGTGAAGGTCAATCATAAAAATTTATTATAATAATAAGCCCTGGCAATAGCCGGGGCTTTTTTCGGTCTAGGAGAATGCATGTTTTATAAAATCGCACAAAAAGTCATGTTTCAGATGGATCCAGAGAAAGCACATCATCTGGCCATAAACAGTCTGAAATCAACCTCTAATTCGCCGCTTGATTGTTTCTATGCACAAAAACTAGAACATGCACCGGTTGAGTTTATGGGGCTTACTTTTCCAAATCCAGTGGGTTTAGCGGCCGGTATGGATAAAGATGGTGAGTGTATAGATGCTTTTCATGCGATGGGATTTGGTCATATAGAAGTTGGTACTGTGACCCCAAGACCTCAACCTGGTAATGAGCAACCACGATTATTTAGATTAAAGCCCGCCAAAGCGATTATTAATCGTATGGGGTTCAATAATAAAGGTGTGGACAATTTAGTGGCTAATTTGAAAGCGGCTAAATCAGGTGCCATGGTTGGTGTGAATATTGGTAAGAATAAAGATACACCAGTAGAGCAAGGTAAAGACGATTATCTTATCTGTATGGAAAAAGTGTATGAGTATTCCGCATATATTGCGGTAAATATCTCATCACCAAATACACCTGGTTTACGTAGTTTACAGTATGGCGATCTGTTAGATGATCTATTGGGATCACTAAAAGCTAAACAAAAAGATCTGGCTCAGAAGCACGGTAAGTATGTTCCGATCGCACTGAAAATTGCGCCAGACCTCAGTTTTGAAGAAGTTGAGAAAATTGCAGATTCTCTTATTCGCAATGAATTCGATGGGGCGATAGCCACGAACACCACCTTGACTCGTGACGGGGTGAGTGGTCTAGTGAATTCAAATGAAGCGGGCGGATTAAGTGGTAAGCCTTTGAATTCATTGTCAACAAAAGTAATTAAGCAGTTGGCTGATTGCTTGAAAGGGCAAATCCCAATCATTGGCGTCGGTGGTATTAATAGTGCTAATGATGCATTTGATAAATTAGATGCAGGCGCAAGCATGGTACAAATCTACTCTGGTTTTATTTATCAGGGCCCGCAACTGATAAAAGAAATTGTTGACGCTTATCGTATTAGATAAATCTGGATCTAAATTCGATCCTATATTGAGATCGCGCGATCGTTTTTGGATCGCGTTTGATCAACATAACGTATTGTTATCTATATCATATTTGTGATAAAAATTTTGTAATTGTGTGAATTATCATCTATTATCGAGCTGTATTTACAGTAATAGGTACACGTTATGTTATTGATGCCACAAAGGGATTGGCAATGGATATATAACGACGCGTATGGAGTATTAAGCGTTTCGTTAGGTTCGGATATGGAATTCCTGACTCCCTATAAAACAAAGGCTTTGATTCCGGATGCTTTGGCGACGATGGAATTTAGTGTCGAGCACGCTAAATTTTATATCGATTTTATTGAACGCCTCGGTAAATCTATTACTGTTTCAGATGCGCTGAAAGTTCAATTAAGCCTCAACGCAACGGCTGCCCACTTTATGCTTAAACCGCAAATGCCTAAGTCGTGGTACTTTGATAGCAGTGCGGTGTGCGTATATAGCGAACTGGCAAAGGTGTTTCAGTTACGTTGTCAAAGTGTCGATGCACAAGTGATGGTCGTCGAAAGCAACATACAATCCTCATTGGTCATGCTATTGTCGCCAGAGCTAGCGCTCACAGATAGTAAAAGCCTGCGCCAATTTGATTGCATCAAAGTAATGAATGACAGATTGCAACCACTCAAAATCTCTCGCCATAAAAGTGCAGCAGCTTAATCAAAAAAGAAGAGGGCACACCTCTTCTTTTAACGTAAAGACAAAATAATAGGTCACTGAGCCCCACTATTTAAATCCTCCTAATCGCCCCTATGACTGATTATTTCATCCGCGACTTTCCGTGTATTCCCCACAGCTGCTTATTTAGCTAGAACATGATTGGCTAAATATTGGGTATCTGCAATCTTTTAATAAGCCAATAATGTCAAAAGCTGATAGTTATCCATTGAACACTAATGGCAGGGGAGCATATTGATAGCGTTTAACAACATCTTTTCAATTTGTTCATGGCGGAAGTGGAGATATTGTTGACAGCAATTTCGCTTGATTGTTTAACAATAAGAGAGGGTGCCTAAGTCCTTAAGGATCTATTCATAATTATTATGATTAAAAGAATTGGTTGCGGGAGCCAGATTACCTATTTGAGAGCCGGGCGACGACCTTCGCTGATTCTGTAAAACGTTGAGCCCAGCGAGCGAACAGGCAGATTTGAGATTGCCTGACAGATTAAAATCAAAAGCGGATTAGTTTGTGCAAGGCTGAATGAAAAATGAATATTTAATAGGGGAATTGCTTGAATTCTTTTGATTAAAAGAATTGGTTGCGGGAGCCAGATTACTTATTTGAGAGCCAGGCGACGACCTTCGCTGATTCTGTAAAACGTTGAGCCCAGCGAGCGAACAGGCAGATTTGAGATTGCCTGACAGATTAAAATCAAAAGCGATTAGTTTGCGCAAGTCTGAATCGAAAATGAATATTTAATAGGGGAATTGCTTGAATTCTTTTGATTAAAAGAATTGGTTGCGGGAGCCGGATTTGAACCGACGACCTTCGGGTTATGAGCCCGACGAGCTACCATACTGCTCCATCCCGCGTCCGTATTACTAACGTAAAAAACGCTGTAGTTGTTTTAATTCTATCTACTAAAAGAATTGGTTGCGGGAGCCGGATTTGAACCGACGACCTTCGGGTTATGAGCCCGACGAGCTACCATACTGCTCCATCCCGCGTCCGTTGTTTAAAGCGCTTATGTTCTCATTAGTGGCACATGGTGCTACTGCTGAGGAATCATCACTGCTTCAAAGCGGGGCGAACTATATCGACAAGGATGCGCGAATGCAAGCAGGAATAACCTATTGTCGCCTAAGCGTTCATTAAAACAGCGAAATGCTGAGTGTTCATACGTATAAGGGGAATTATCATCGACAGTGTGCATAACTTTTTATCTTTTAATGTTTGGACAAGGTATAATGGCGAATTGATTTTTACAGTGTGTCTATCTATCCATGTTGAATTTTTTTGCTGCGGCCCCTAGAGGCTATGAATACGCATTATCGCTTGAATTAGCTGAACTTGGTGCAAGTGAAGTGAAAGAGAGCGTTGCGGGTGTCTATTTTTCAGCTTCACTCGAGCTTGCTTATCGCATTACCCTTTGGTCACGTGTAGCGAGCCGTATCATACTTGTTATCTATAAAGGCCCCTGCGAAACCCCTGAGCAGCTGTATAACGCTGCTTACTGCATCGATTGGCAAACGCACTTTTCAAATAAAAGCAGCTTCAACATCGACTTTCATGGTGTTGGTGGTTTTATTAAAAATTCACAATTTGGCGCGCTGAAAGTAAAAGATGCGGTAGTTGACCGTTTTAGAGATGATGGTTTGAATCGACCCGATGTTGCTCGTGTTGATGCTGATTTCAAAATTGATGCCCATTATCGCCGCGGCCAAATAACCTTAGGGATAAATTTCTCTGGTCCTGCGTTACATCAACGTGGTTATCGCGCGACAACGGGTGAAGCACCGCTAAAAGAGAACTTAGCCGCAAACATGCTGGTCAGAAGTGGCTGGACGCAATCAAAGCAAGATCTGCTTGACCCATTTTGTGGTAGCGGCACCATCTTAATTGAAGCGGCAATGGTCGCCTGTGATATCGCACCTGCTTTATATCGACAACGATTTGGTTTTCAAAAATGGCTGCGTCATCAAGACAAAGTGTGGGACGAGCTTCTGGAAGAGGCCAAAGCAAGAGCATCATTAGGTGTGAATCGCTGCGAAGTAAAATTCTTTGGTTCAGACATTGACTCACGCCTTGTGGCATTGGCAAAGCGTAATGCGCAAAACGCCGGTGTTGCCGAGTTGATTGAGTTCTCCGTTTCTAACGCGCTAGATGTTAAGCCTCCTGTGACCAGTGGTTATTTAATCACTAACCCACCTTATGGTGAGCGTCTCGGTACAGTGACCTCATTGCTGCAGCTTTATTACCAACTGGGTGATCGGTTTAAGAGTGAATTTGGCGGTTGGCAAATTGCCGTGCTTAACAGCGATATCGAGCTGTTATCTGCATTGAAGCTCAAAGCGGATAAGCAGATGAAGATGTATAACGGCGCATTAGAGTGTGCGTTCAACTTGTATACACTGCATGCCCAAAGCACACGACGTATTGATCCCAGTAAAGTGCTTCAGCAAGGCGGAGAAGTCAGTGAAGTTGCCACGTCATTTGCCAATCGTGTCAAAAAGAATTTTAAACAACTTAGCAAGTGGGCTAAAAGAGAGGGCATAGATAGCTATCGTCTTTACGATGCTGACATCCCTGAATACAACGTTGCTGTAGATATTTATGTTGATTATGTGGTTATCCAAGAGTACTCAGCGCCAAAGGATATACCAGAAGCCGTCACCAAACGTCGCTTAACTGATATTTTGTTGGTGTTGCCAAATGCTATTGGTGTGGATCCAGACAAGATTATCCTTAAGACGCGTGAGCGCCAAAAAGGGACCAATCAATATCAAAAACTCGATGCGAAAAAGCTAGAACTGCACACCTTAGAGTACGGTGCTAAATTCATTCTGAATTTGAAAGACTATCTCGACACTGGACTGTTCTTAGATCATCGTTTGACCCGAAAGTTGGTTGGTGAAATGTCAAAAGGTCGCGATGTACTGAACCTTTTTGCCTATACAGGCACAGCATCGGTACATGCTGCGCTAGGTGGCGCTAAGTCTGTAACCACTGTCGATATGTCAAATACCTATCTTAACTGGGCGCAGGAGAACTTTGCTTTGAACGGTTTGTCTGGTCGTCAGTATCAGTTTGTACAAAGTGATTGTTTACAATGGATAGCCAATAGCCAAGATAAGTACGATCTGATATTTATCGATCCGCCGACCTTCTCTAATTCTAAGCGCATGGAAGATTCGTTTGATGTGCAACGTGATCACGTGAGTTTGTTGACCGGATTGGTGAAATTGCTGGCTGATAAGGGCGAGCTGGTTTTTTCCAATAATAAGCGCAAATTTAAAATGGATATAGACGCACTGTCTGCGCTGGGACTGTCAGTTGAAAATATTGATAATAAGACGCTACCGTTAGACTACAAACGTAATCCCCAAATCCATAATACTTGGTTGATTAAGCATGCCTAATGAGGCGGCTTTTACCCTGTTTCACACAGATATGTGCCATCTGTGTGAACAAGCCCAAGAATTAATTGCATCATTAGGCATCATGTACAACACACAAGATATTTGTGAATCAGACGTTTTAGCTGAGCGATATGGGACCCGAATCCCAGTATTGATGCGCCAGCGTGATCATGCCGAACTAAATTGGCCGTTTGATATTGCACAGTTAACGCAGTTTATAGGAGCATAATTTGAGTCTCGTTCGTATTAACAATGGTTCATTGGCCTACGGTTATACGCCGTTATTACAAAAGGCAGATTTTACCATTGAGCCAGGAGAGCGTGTTTGTATTGTTGGCCGTAATGGCGCTGGTAAATCGAGCTTAATGAAAGTGCTTTGTGGTGAGGTATTACTTGATGAAGGTGAGTTTAATATCGCCAGTGACATCAAAGTTAGTCGCTTACAACAAGATCCACCGAAAGCAGAGAAAGGCACTGTATACGCCTATATTTCCGCAGGTCTGCAAGAGGTGGGAGAAAAGCTAGAGCGCTATCACCAGCTTTCACATGATGTAGGGACCGCTGCGCCAGATGAAATGGAACGCATGCTTAAGCAGATGGAGCGTCTTCAGTCAGATATTGACCACCTTAATGGCTGGCAACTTGATACACGTATTAATCAGACCTGTGAATTGTTGGCGTTGGATGCCGATGCTAACTTGACCAGTTTGTCCGGTGGATGGCAGCGTAAAGTTGCGTTAGCCCGGGCGCTCGTTAGTGAACCTGATCTATTACTCCTCGATGAGCCAACTAACCATTTGGACATCGACACCATTGAATGGCTAGAAGAGTTTTTGCTGAGTTATCGCGGTGCTATCGTATTTATCAGTCACGATAGGGGCTTTATTCAGCGTATGGCAACGCGTATTGTCGACCTTGACCGTGGTGTCGTGACTTCATGGCCTGGTAGCTACCAAACTTACTTAGATGGTAAAGCCGAGTGGTTGCGCGTCGAAGCCGAGAAAAACGCCCAGTTTGATAAGAAGCTCGCCGATGAAGAGGTGTGGATACGCCAAGGGGTTAAAGCTCGTCGCACCCGTAACGAAGGGCGCGTGCGTGCTCTTAAAGCCTTGCGTGCAGAGCGTATGGAGCGCATCAATCGCCAAGGCGGTGCAAAAATGGCCGTAGCAGACACCGAGCGCTCAGGTAAACTTGTTTTCGATATTGAAAATCTCAATTTTAATTTACCAGAGAAAAACCTAGTTAAAAATTTCAGCACATCAGTGATGCGTGGGGACAGAATCGCCTTAGTGGGCCCTAACGGTTGCGGCAAGTCGACGTTGATAAAATTGCTAATTGGACAACTCGAAGCGCAGTCGGGTGAAATAAAGGTAGGGACTAAGCTTGAAGTGGCTTATTTCGACCAATATCGTGAAGCGCTCGATCCTGAGAAGACCGTTGAAGATAACGTAGGTGAAGGCAAGAAAACAGTAACCATCAATGGTCAAGACCGCCACATCTTGAGTTATCTACAAGATTTTCTCTTTTCGCCAATGCGTGCACGTACCCCAGTTAAAGCACTATCGGGCGGCGAGAAAAACCGTTTGTTATTGGCGCGGTTATTATTGCGCCCTGCAAACCTCATCATTCTTGATGAACCAACAAACGATCTTGATATTGAGACCTTAGAGTTGTTAGAGTCACTGCTGACTGATTATCAAGGTACTTTGTTGTTGGTAAGTCATGACCGTGCCTTTATCGATAATACGGTAACCAGCTCTTGGTGGTTTACCGGTAACGGTGGCTGGAGTGAGTATGTTGGTGGTTATCAAGATGCCGTTTCTCAAGGAGCCAAATTTTATTCTGAGGAACCAGTTGCCACAAATGCTGTCCAACCTCAAGTTGCAGCGCCTGTTGCGCCGACAGTGGCCAAAGTAGAGAAGAAACTGTCGTATAAGTTGCAGCGCGAACTTGAAGCCTTACCTGCAAAAATGGAGCAATTTGAGGCCGATATTGAAACGTTACAACAGGTGATTAGTGAACCAGATTTTTATGCTCAAGAGCAAGATATTGTGAGCAGCCGTTTAAGCGAACTTGCTGAACTAGAACAGCAATTAGAAGTTTGTTTTGAGCGTTGGGAAGAGCTAGAAGCCCTCAAGTAAGCGAAATAATAATAGGAATTTAGTTAATGAAGTTGAAGTTTGAGAAAGCCTTGTCGTTAGTGGCTGTAGGAGTTATAGGCGCATTACAAACCGCTTATGCAGCACCTGTTTATGAGATCCAGAATATTGAAGACTATGATCTTAATGGCACCATTGAAGCCACGCGAAATGGTTACGGCATGTTCGTCAATCAGGACGAGAAAATGGTCGGGATCTCAAAGGGTAAAAAGAAGCTTGAGGTTAATGATGAAGATGGCGGTGTCATCGATATTGAGGATGGCATACCACCTGAAGAGCTAGTGAGTTATTCGATCAACAAGCCGATTTTGGCAAACAACTTTACTTTTATCGCTGACGGAAATGGCGCTGATGGCAGTTGGTTGCCGACATTTGAGTCTGTATTTGGCACCACTCCACCCAAAGATACCGATGAAGATGTGCCAGAGACGATCAACTCTATCAATGCTTATTACTATGGTATTAATAACGGTGGTAATAAAGTGGGGGCTTATACGGCTCCTGAGCAAAAAACAGAGTTTACTGGTGAGAGAAATTCAACGAACCAAGACCAAGAGTATTGGTATTATCGTGAGTTTGAAGAGCGTGGCTTTATTAAGACTGCCGCTGGTGCAGAGCTGCCGCTTGTGCCGCCTTATACGGTATACACCAAAGACGATACTAATGTCACGGTAGGTGGTGTTTCGGTCGCCGCCGCGATCAATGATAATAACCTTGTGACAGGTTATGCGACAACCGACATTGCATCATCCAGTGCATCGCGTATCGACAGCTGTATTACTGCGACGACTTATCCATTAGATGTTTGTGTTCAGATTGACCAATATCCAGACACAAATGGCTATAAGCGTATTTTGTATCAAACGCGTGCATTCTTGTGGCAGTTTGATGGTACCGATGTCACACCAACTGAGCTACCTTTAGGACTGACGTCTACATCTGATACTGTGTTTACCGCGCAAGGGTTAGGGCTGAATAGTCAAGGCACAGTGGCAGGGCGTTCACATGTTTATCGTAATAACGATAAAGATAAACTTGCCTTTGACGCCGCCTATTGGACCAAAGCCGATGATGGTAGCTACCAGTATAATTGGGTTAAGATGAGTAACGATCAGTTGTCTTCTATCGCCTACGATATAAACGACAACGGTATTTTGGTCGGTAGTTACCGACAGTATTTAGAAGGCTATCCACGTGATAAGTTCTTCTATTTAGACACTAACGCTGAAAATCCAGAATACGTCACCCCTAATGACTTTTATGAGACTATTTCTGATCTGGGTTCTCGACCAAGAGATATTAACAATAAAAATCAAGTGGTTGGCTACATAGAAACCACCCATGAAAAAGAAAAGCCACGGGTGAAATCGGGTTTCTTATTTGATAAAACGACCGACGAGTTTAATGACTTAAATGATCTTTTAGTTTGCGAATCTAAGGGCTATGAGCAAGACTCAAGTGGTAATTGGATGCGTCATAGAGTCAAAGTCACTGACGGCACTGGCGAAGAATTAACATACAGTAGTGAGATCCGTATTGTTGAGGCAAACAGCATCAATGAAGAGGGCACAATTGTCGGTACAGCGTTTATTCGTAAGCCTTCTTATCAGTTTGATACAGACGGTAAGCTGATCATTGGTGAAAATGGTTTACCTCTGTTTGAATTAAATGCAAATGGAGAGCCTGTAACGTCGTACATTCCACGTATGGTGGTGCTAAAACCTTCAACATCGGGTGCGGCATGTACAGTTAAAGATGATGACAACTCAGGTAATGAAGATTACGTTCGCAAAGGTGCTGCCAGCTTTGCTTGGTTATTTGCACTGCCACTGATCTGGTTTAGACGTCGATTTTCGCGTTAATGCTAGTTAGAACTTATTGAACTAAAAATCGAGGTAAATGCCTCGATTTTTTTTAAATAATGAACTCATAAGGTTAAAAAATAACCGTCAATAATCACGATTTTTTGATTGATCTCGAGCAAAAAACGTTCTATTTCTATGAGTGAGGCTTCGGCTTCTAGGATTGAGAAACAGAGGATGCTTGCATGAAAAGACAAAAAAGAGATCGTTTAGATAGAGCTTTTTCAAAAGGATTTCAGGCTGGGATTGGTGGCCGCTCTAAGGAGAATTGTCCTTATTCAACGTTAGACTCTAAGTCACAGTGGTTGGGGGGGTGGCGAGAAGGTATTGATGGTCGTCTCAGCGGACTGTTTAATAAGTAATGCGAAGTTTGCCCTCATAAATGAGGGCATTTTTATGTAGGGCACAAAGTTAATGCGCGTTAAGCTATGGAGAAATTAGAAGCTTGAAGTGTCAGTGAAAATACCCACTTTCAAATCTTTTGCTGAATAGATTTCACGTCCATCAACTTCCATTACCGCATCAGCAATGCCCATAACAAGTTTTCGGTAGACTTTACGCTTAATAGTCAGCTTGTAAGTGACTTTTTTTGCATCGGGTAAGACTTGGCCTGTAAATTTCACTTCGCCAACACCTAGCGCACGTCCTTTGCCCTCAGCACCTTCCCAACCTAAGAAGAACCCAACAAGCTGCCACATGGCATCTAAACCTAAGCAACCAGGCATAACAGGGTCAGTTTCAAAGTGACAGGCGAAAAACCACAATGACGGATCGATATCTAGCTCAGCAACAATTTCACCTTTACCAAACTCACCGCCATCTTCATTAATTTTAATAATACGATCGATCATCAACATGTTGTCGATAGGCAGGCGAGGTGAGTTTGCGCCAAATAGGCTACCGTGGCCACAAGCCACTAAATCTTCTTTACTGAAACTGTTTGCTTTATTCATTATCCACTTCAACTCTAGCAATTTGAGCTGCCAAGATTAGCGAACACGTGTACGCTAAACAACTCCGATCAGCTAGAAAGTTTCAATTTATCGAGCCACTTGGCAAAAATGGAGCGATCGTCATCAGGGTAACCCGCCAGTCCTTCTAATCGAGCTTGCACGAGCCCATACAGGGTTTCATCGGGGAATTGACCATCTTCGTCAGCAATGCCTGCAGGGTGCTTCATGAGGATAGTCACAGCTTCATCAATATGCTCGACTTGATAGAGATGAAACTGTTTTTGGCTGATAGCATTGAGAACTTCACGTTTAAGATTCAGCTGTTGCACGTTGGATTTGGGTAATATCACTCCCTGAGAACCCGTGAGTCCCCGTCGTTGACATAGGTCGAAGAACCCTTCAATTTTTTCGTTCACGCCACCAATAGCTTGAACTTGGCCAAATTGATCAATAGCGCCAGTGGCAGCAATCCCCTGATCTATGGGTTGTTCTGCAATCGCTGACATTAGCGCGCAATACTCAGCCAGCGAGGCGCTATCACCATCAATCTCTTGATAAGACTGTTCAAAAACAATGTTGGCATTGAGGTGCAGTGGTGCATCTTTACCAAAAATACGGTACAAGCATGATGATAAGATCATTAAGCCTTTTGCATGGATGTTACCGCCTAGTTCTGACTTTCTTTCGATATCGGCAACTTCACCGTCACCATAGTGAACCGATGCGGTAATGCGAGCAGGTTCACCATAACAATACTCTGCTGCATCGAGTACGGTTAACCCGTTGATTTGGCCTATCATGGTGCCTTGAGTTGGCAGGTTGATAAAATTATCGTCGAAACTCTGTGCTGAAAGTTTTTGCGAGGCATTATGACGATGAGTTTGCTGTGTTAATGCATATTGAATGGCGGAATCATCGATGATGTCGGTGTCATTATAGGCGCAGGCTTGCTGTAATAGCTGAACCATGGGATCGGTCATTAATGACAGATGCTTTTGGTGGTCGGCTAAGCGTGAACTGAAAGCAAATATGGGGGCTAAAGCTGATTGGACTAAGGTGATATGACTCTCTTTTGCCAATGCAACTAACCACTCTAGGTAGTCATGCTCGGTATGCTCAGGCAGTGCTATCTCATCAACAAGTTCACCTAACAGAGGAAATGCTGAACTAAATGACCGCTCTTCTACGTAGGACACGCTATATAGTGCACTGCTACCCACCAAGACAATTTTGCAATTCAGTGGGATAGGTGGCAGTTTTGGGTGCACGGTATATTGTCCCGTGTTGGAAATACCGAGGATTAGTTCCCATAAAGGCTCTCGTTTCCAGAGCGATTCGGCGCAGATGAACAGATAGTGTGCGTTAGCTAATGCGCCCCCATGATAGGTCTCTTTACCATCAGATGATAGGTGACCAATAAGATCTCGGCGTTTAATATTGCCACTTAAGTATTGGTAGGTCGCGTTAGTTTCACTAATGCAGGCATCACTCGATTCACCTTGCCATAGTAACTGCTGTTTCTCAGCGTCAACTATTTGGTTTAGAAAAAGCTTTGCTGGTGCAGGCTGGCTTGCCACCAGTGCGGCAATGAGTGGTTGCCTGTCAATACTGCGTTGATCGGCCAAGTACATGTGCTGTCCTTGGGTTTTCGTTAGCAATGTAAAAGCATCTAAGGTTCTTGCTTGTCCTAACAGTCTCGCATTGGGGTCATAAGCGATATCTGCAATAAGGGGGATGGTAAAATCAGGAGACAGTGATGCGTTAGGAATTGAATTGGCGTTCATATGAGGGAGCTTTATTTAAACATCGTCAGATGTTAACACAAATTTACTGTCTCTCTATGTTGTTTATGCTTCACCTGGAACTGTTAGGCTTGATTCGACGTCATCGATCCCGGTTTTAGATAACGTTTAGTTTGAATTATGTGCAGTTGAGGTGTTTTTTACTTTTAAGGGTTTACAAGTCTCCTCGATGCTTATAATATTCGCCGCGTTCGGAGAGATGGCAGAGTGGTCGAATGCACCGGTCTTGAAAACCGGCACGGGTTTATAGCCCGTCTAGGGTTCAAATCCCTATCTCTCCGCCACATTAAGACAAAGGGCTTCCAGTAATGGAAGCCCTTTTTCGTTTTAAGCTTCGACGTGAGCGACGTATCTCACCTTGAGAATGGAGGTTGTTTGCACCTTGGGTTCCTCTTTGATAAATGCCTGTCCAATCAGCTTCACATTAAAAGGGCTACCAGCAGAGTTATCTTTGCTTTGCATTCTCACTCTGAATGAATCCCCGCTTAAGCTCATTTCCCCATCATAATAATTGTCATATCAGTGCAGTTAGCACGCTTGTTAATACTTTAGTCTACTTATTAACATTTTTGTCGACAATATAGCCGTTTAAAGTTGAATTATTGCCTATATCACTCTATATTGTCGACAACGTAAATAATTAGCTAGGTTTAACCATCTGATGACAAGCCCCGTTAAACAGCCCGTTACCGCAGCAGATAAGACCTTTTATCAACTCAGGTTAGATATCGTCGAAGGCGAAATTACGGCTGGCTCTAAGCTAAGTGAAACTGAATTGTCGACAAAGTATGGCGTCAGCCGCGCCGTGATCCGTGAAGCGATAAATCGGTTAGAGTCGTGTCATATTGTTGAGCGTAAAGCCAATGTTGGTGCAAGAGTCGTGGCGTTAACCGCTGACGGGCTTTTAGCGTTATACCAAGTACGAGAATCCCTAGAGGGTATGGCTGCACGATTAGCGGCAAAAAATATGACTGACGGTGAGATTAACGAACTGGAAGCCTTACTTAACAGCCACTTTAAAGATGTAAAACAGGGGGAGTCATACTATCAAGAGGCGGGTGATGTGGATTTTCATTATCGCATCATACTTGGCAGTAAAAATAAGCACCTTATCGCGATGCTATTTGATGGCATTTATCATTTAGTCCGCATGTACCGAGTGCAGCTGGGTATGGCTGGTCCACGGGTAACAACCGCTTTTGATGAACACAAGCATATCGTACAGGCGATAGCTAATCGAGATGAAGAGTTGGCAGAGATGTTAATGCGTCGCCATATCATGTATTCAAAAAATAATATTCATAGCAAGCTTTCATAAATCAAACATTAAGAGGAATCGAGCATGAGCGCAGGTAAAAAGTTTCGTCAAGCGTTAGCCGACAATAAGCCACTGCAGATTGTAGGCACGATTAACGCCTACTCAGCCATGATGGCTAAACAGATAGGCCATAAGGCTATTTACCTATCCGGTGGTGGGGTGGCCAATGCTTCCTATGGATTACCTGATCTAGGGATGACCTCACTTAATGATGTGATTGTTGATGTGCAGCGAATTACCGCCGCTTGTGATCTGCCGCTTTTGGTGGATATCGACACGGGATGGGGTGGGGCATTTAATATTGCCAAAACTATCCGCGACATGGAAAAAGCGGGCGCAGCGGCAGTGCATATGGAAGACCAAGTTGCGCAAAAACGCTGTGGTCACCGTCCTAATAAAGAGATTGTGTCAACAGAAGAGATGGTGGATCGTATTAAGGCTGCGGTTGATGCTCGCACCGATCCCGATTTCTTTATCATGGCACGCACCGATGCATTTGCTCAAGAAGGATTAGAAGCGGCTATCACAAGAGCCAAAGCTTATATTGCGGCAGGTGCCGACGGTATTTTTGCCGAAGCGGTACAAACTGAGGCGCATTATCGCGCTTTTGCCGAAGCACTGGATGTCCCGATTTTGGCTAACATTACCGAGTTTGGGCAGACTGAGCTGTGGAATAAACAGCAGCTAGGAGACTGGGGAGCAGACATGGTGTTATACCCTCTGAGTGCCTTCAGGGCGATGAATAAAGCGGCTGAGAATGTCTATAACGCCATTCTCAACGATGGTGATCAAAAAGCCGTTGTCGACACCATGCAAACGCGTATGGATCTTTATGATTATCTTGGTTACCACGATTACGAGCAGAAGCTAGATAGCCTATTTGCTGAAGGTAAGAACAAGTAATACAACAGCAACAATGTAAACCCTACAACTTTAGCCTTGTGCTAGGGCCAGATAAAAATAATAGGAATAAGTTATGGTTGATAAGAAATTAAGTGGCGCAGGCCTTCGTGGTCAAAGCGCAGGTGAAACAGCCTTGTGTACCGTGGGAAAATCAGGTTCTGGTTTAACCTATTGTGGTTACGATGTTTCTGACTTGGCAGATAATGCTACTTTCGAAGAGGTGGCCTATTTACTCTTTAATGGTGAGTTGCCAACCGCTGCGCAGCTTGATAGTTATAAGAGTGAGTTAATGGTGCTGCGTGATCTGCCGCCAGCACTTAAAAAGGTGCTACAACTTATTCCTGCTGATGCTCACCCAATGGATGTGATGCGCACGGGGTGCTCATTTTTGGGTAATTTAGAGCCTGAAAATGATTTCTCTACGCAACATCAAGCGGCCAATCGCCTGCTAGCGGCATTCCCTGCCATCATGTGCTATTGGTATAAATTTAGCCATGATGGGGTTGAAATCGATTGTGTCACCGATGAGGATTCAATTGGTGGTCATTTCTTAAAACTACTTAATGGCACTAGCCCATCGGCGCAACATCGCCGTGTGATGGATGTGTCGTTAATTCTCTATGCTGAGCATGAATTTAACGCTTCAACCTTCACTGCCCGTGTTTGTGCTTCGACTTTATCTGACATGTATTCGTGCATTACAGGTGCTATCGGTTCACTGCGTGGCCCCTTACATGGTGGTGCTAATGAAGCCGCAATGGAGATGATTCAGAAGTTTAGTTCACCTGCCGATGCCAAAGAGCAGATGGCAGGCATGTTAGCGCGTAAAGAGAAGATCATGGGCTTTGGCCATGCTATCTATCGCGAGTCAGATCCGCGTAATGTCATTATCAAAGCTTGGTCGGAAAAATTGGCTCATGAGTTTGGCGATACCTCTCTTTATGATATTTCAGTGGCATGTGAAGAGTATATGTGGGACACCAAAAAGCTGTTTTGCAATGCCGATTTCTTCCACGCTTCGGCTTATCACTTTATGGGCATCCCCACCAAATTGTTTACACCAATTTTTGTCTGTTCACGCCTTACAGGTTGGGCGGCTCACGTGATGGAGCAACGTGCCAATAACCGTATTATTCGTCCTAGTGCGGATTATGTTGGTGCTGAGCCGCGTAAAGTTGTGCCGATCTCGGAGCGTTAGTCAGCCAGAGCAAGCGGCCTATGTTGTAGCGCTTGCTCCTTCTCTATGCACCAATTTGCCATGAAAATTATATTCAATGGATGATGTTATGAATACTACCCATCGTAAACCGCTTCCGGGAACCCAACTCGACTATTTCGATACGCGCAGCGCTGTTGATGCCATTACAGCAGGTGCCTACGACAAACTTCCCTATACCTCGCGAGTATTGGCAGAAAACTTGGTTCGCCGCTGCGATCCAGAAACACTCGACGCTTCATTAACCCAGCTTATTGACCGCAAGCGTGATCTAGACTTTCCGTGGTATCCCGCCCGCGTGGTGTGTCATGACATTCTCGGTCAAACTGCACTGGTTGATTTGGCAGGACTTAGGGATGCCATTGCTGAAAAAGGTGGTGACCCATCGGAGGTTAATCCTGTCGTTCCAACCCAATTAATTGTTGATCACTCCTTGGCGGTAGAGCATGCAGGTTTCGAAAAAGACGCCTTTGCCAAAAACCGAGCGATTGAAGATCGTCGTAACGAAGACAGATTCCACTTTATCAACTGGACTAAGAAAGCGTTTAAAAATGTTGATGTTATCCAACCGGGTAACGGCATTATGCATCAAATTAATTTGGAGAAGATGTCGCCGGTTGTGCAAACAGTTAACGGTGTAGCCTTTCCTGATACCTTAGTGGGTACTGACAGCCATACCCCTCATGTTGATGCACTTGGGGTGATCGCCATAGGTGTTGGTGGGCTCGAAGCAGAGAATGTTATGTTAGGTAGAGCCTCTTATATGCGTCTACCGGATATCATTGGTGTCGAGTTAACGGGGAAGCGACAGCTTGGTATTACTGCAACTGACATCGTTTTGGCCCTCACCGAGTTTTTGCGTGGTCAGAAAGTCGTCTCATCTTACTTGGAGTTCTTTGGCGATGGCGCAGCGGAGTTAACCTTAGGCGACCGGGCGACCATTTCCAATATGACGCCAGAGTTTGGTGCGTCGGCTGGCATGTTCTATATCGATCAGCAAACCATTGACTACTTGACTATCACTGGTCGTGACAGTGAGCAAGTTAAGTTAGTAGAGACCTATGCCAAACAGACTGGCCTGTGGGCTGATAGCCTTAAAAATGCTCAATATGAGCGTGTGCTAAAATTTGACCTGTCGACGGTTGTACGCAACATCGCGGGTCCGTCAAACCCCCATCGCCGTGTCGCCACCTCAGACCTTGCTGCACAGGGCATTAGTGGTGTGGTGGAAAATGAAGCGGACTTAATGCCTGATGGTGCCGTTATCATTGCCGCTATTACAAGTTGTACTAACACCAGTAACCCACGTAACGTGATTGCAGCGGCGCTATTGGCCAAGAAAGCGAATGAGCTGGGGTTAACCCGTAAACCTTGGGTGAAAACCTCATTTGCCCCAGGCTCTAAAGTGGCACAACTTTACCTGGAAGATGCCAAACTCTTAGGTGAGCTTGAACAGTTAGGTTTTGGTATTGTTGGTTTTGCTTGCACCACCTGCAACGGCATGAGCGGTGCGTTGGACCCTGCGATACAGCAAGAGGTGATAGAGCGCGATCTCTATGCGACGGCTGTTTTATCAGGCAACCGAAATTTTGACGGTCGTATTCACCCATATGCGAAACAAGCCTTCTTGGCATCACCACCATTGGTTGTGGCCTATGCCATTGCTGGCACGATACGCTTTGATATTGAAAAAGATGTATTGGGTACCGATGCGTCGGGCACGCCGATACGCCTTAAAGATATTTGGCCGAGCGATGAAGAGATTGATGCGATTGTTAAAGCGAGCGTTAAACCTGAGCAGTTTAGAGAGGTCTATACGCCGATGTTTGACCTCAAAGTCGATTACGGTGAGCAGATTAGTCCACTCTATGATTGGCGCCCACAGAGCACCTATATTCGTCGCCCACCCTATTGGGAAGGTGCTTTGGCGGGGGAACGCTCACTTAAAGGAATGCGACCACTAGCGGTACTTGGCGACAATATCACGACTGATCACCTCTCACCTTCTAATGCTATTTTGGCAAGTAGCGCAGCGGGTGAATACCTGAGCAAAATGGGCTTACCTGAGGTTGATTTTAACTCTTATGCGACCCATAGGGGAGATCACCTGACGGCGCAACGTGCAACGTTTGCTAATCCTAAGTTACTCAATGAGATGGTGCAGAATAATGGCGAAATAAAGCAGGGCTCTTTTGCTCGTATTGAGCCAGAAGGCCAAGTTACGCGTATGTGGGAAGCGATTGAAACCTATATGGATCGCAAGCAGCCACTGATCATTGTCGCGGGTGCTGATTATGGCCAAGGTTCCTCAAGAGACTGGGCCGCTAAAGGGGTTCGCCTTGCGGGCGTTGAAGCGATTATTGCCGAGGGATTTGAGCGTATTCATCGCACCAACCTCGTTGGTATGGGGGTATTGCCGTTAGAGTTTGTTAACGGTGAGAACCGCCATACCTATGGTATTACTGGCAGTGAGACCTTCGATGTTGTGGGTGAACCCACACCTAGAGCTTTGCTCAAGGTGGTGATGAATCGTGCCAATGGTGAACGTGTTACGATCCCGGTAACGTGTCGTCTTGACACTGCCGATGAAGTACTCGTCTATCAAGCGGGTGGTGTACTGCAGCGCTTTGCACAAGATTTTTTAGAAGCAAAAAAGGCTTGATAGCACTGTGCTGGCTGTTACGCCATGAGAGCCAGCACATAAAGCCCATAAAAAGGAAAGTGAGATGACTCAGCTAAAGATTCCTGCAACGTATATGCGCGGCGGCACCAGTAAGGGGGTGTTTTTTGCGCTCAATGATCTGCCTGCTGATGCGCAAACACCGGGCGAAGTAAGAGATGCCTTGCTACTGCGCGTCATAGGTAGCCCAGATCCCTATGGTAAACACACCGATGGAATGGGCGGTGCCACCTCCAGTACCAGTAAAACGGTGATTTTATCTAAAAGTGAAAAAGCCGATCATGACGTTGATTACCTATTTGGTCAGGTGGCTATCGACAAGCCCTTTATTGATTGGAGTGGGAATTGCGGCAACTTGACGGCTGCGGTGGGCGCTTTTGGTATCAGTAATGGCTTAGTAGATAAAAGCCGCTTACCAACAAATGGAATTGCCCAAGTACGCATTTGGCAAGTAAATATTCAAAAAACTATTATTGCTCACGTGCCAATGGTTGATGGCGCGGTGCGAGAAACTGGCGACTTTGAACTGGACGGTGTCACTTTTCCAGCGGCTGAAGTACAGGTCGATTTTGTTGACCCTGCCGATGGAGAAGGCGATATGTTCCCCACAGGTAACTTAGTTGACACATTAGATGTCCCCGGGATTGGTCATCTATCTGTCACTATGATCAATGCGGGCATCCCCACCATTTTTCTCAATGCCGATGAAATCGGTTATCAAGGCACAGAGCTACAAGAAGCCATTAACGGTGATGAGAAGGCGTTAGCCATGTTCGAAACCATTCGTGCTCATGGTGCCTTGAAAATGGGGCTTATCGACGATATTGAACAAGCACAAATGCGACAGCATACGCCAAAGGTCGCATTTGTGGCGGGTCCGCAGGCCTACATATCGTCTAGCGGTAAAGCAATTGCCCAGACCAATATCGACCTGTTAGTGCGTGCGCTGTCAATGGGCAAACTACATCATGCCATGATGGGCACAGCCGCTGTAGCGATAGGCACTGCCGCAGCGATTCCGGGCACGCTTGTTAATTTGGCTGCGGGTGGGGGTGAGCGCGAAAGTGTGATCTTTGGTCATCCGTCTGGCACTTTAAAAGTGGGTGCTCAAGCGCATCAGTATAATGGGCGTTGGCAAGTAAACAAAGTGAGTATGAGTCGCAGTGCACGCGTGTTAATGGAAGGCTGGGTTAGGGTTCCTAATGCAATAAGTTAACTTGTGTTGTGGCAAAAAAGGATGCGTTAATGCATCCTTTTTTTATGCCTAGATTCGACAAGTGATGATATTTCTCAACAGCGGTCCTATAGCCAGCATTGCGCCTATTTCATTAACAATCCTATCACTTCAGTGGCCAGAATTGGCGGGGTTATGTCGCTTAGGTGCAATATTCAAAAATTATGGATTAGTAAAAGTTAACTTAATGTGATCGCTGGCAAGCTATTAGATGATTTGGCGGTTATGTTTGTTTTGTATTGTGGAAAATCGAGTCGGCGTCATTGTGTTGCTCTAAGCGTTTAGAAGTATTGCTTTAGTTCTTTATTGTCTTTATGTCGCCACAATGCGTCAAAGGGTTTGGTATGTTGCTTGTTCTGTATCATGAACAAAAAGTGAAATAAAAGACTTATAAAATAAACATTTAGCTCACGTTTATTCATAAAAATGCCACAAATATGGGTATTATTTGCTATTATGTTTGTCAGCGAGATTATATCGTTCGCTATCAAAGAATATGATGGTTAATAAAAAAGATAATCTAGGGGTTGATGTAATGACAAATAAAATACTTAAAGGACTAGTCGCTACTGCAGTATTGGCAGCACTTGCTGGTTGTAATAGCAGCGATGATGATAAAGCGCCGACAACATGTGCCGAAGCTGGCGATGCGTGTACGACCTTTACTGTTCTTCACACTAACGATAACCATGGCCGCTTTTTTGAAAATAAATATGGCGAATATGGTATGGCGGCTCGTAAGACGTTGATTGATCAAATCCGCGCTGAAGTTGAATCAAACGGTGGCGAAACGTTACTACTTTCCGGCGGTGATATTAACACTGGTGTACCAGAGTCAGATCTACAGGATGCACGTCCAGACTTCGTTGGTATGAACCTGATTGGTTACGATGCAATGGCTGTTGGTAACCATGAGTTTGATAACCCGCTATCAGTTGTAGATATGCAACGTGATCTTGCTGAGTTTCCAATGTTAGCCGCTAACATTTATGACAAAGAAACGGGTGAGCGCTATTTCGATGCTTATAAAGTATTCGACGTCAATGGTGTGCGTATTGCTGTAGTCGGTCTAACGACTGAAGATACGGCTAAAATCGCTAACCCAGAGTTTATTGGTGGCCTTGAATTTACCGATCCTAAAGAAGAGCTTAAGAAAGTTATTAAGCAGATTAAAGATGCGAATGAAGCTGATTTGATTTTTGCAACGACTCACATGGGTCACTATGCAGACGGTGTTAATGGTAACAATGCCCCTGGTGATGTTGCATTGGCTCGCGCTATGGCTGAAGGTGAGTTAGCTGCCGTTATCGGTGGTCACTCTCAAAACCCTGTTTGTATGGAAGGCAATGTCTACGACCCTGAATTTACACCTGGTGGAGAGTGTAAGCCCGATGTGCAAAACGGCACATTCATTATGCAGGCTCATGAATGGGGCAAGTATGTCGGTCAAGCTAACTTTGAATATTTCAATGGTGAGCTACACCTAGCAAGCTACAAGCTGATCCCAGTAAACTTGAAAGAGAAGAACGAAGCAGGTGATCGCGTTCATATTGGTGAGCCTATTACGCCAGACGCGACTGTGCTTGAAGTGATGCAGCAGTATCAGGACAAAGGTCAAGAAGAGCTATTAGAAGTTATCGGTTCTACCGATGATAAACTTGAAGGCGACCGTGGTGTTGTTCGTAATCAACAGACTAACTTAGGTCGTTTACTCGCTGAAGCTCAGCGCACGAAAGTGGCAGCAGACTTTGCGGTAATGAATTCGGGCGGTGTGCGTGATTCAATTCAACCTGGCGAAATTACCTATAAAGATGTTCTGACTGTGCAGCCATTTGGTAACTCTATCACCCTAAGCACATTGACAGGTGCTGAAGTAACCGATTATCTAAATGTGGTTGCAACGGTTGATGTAGGCGAGACAGGTTCTGGTGCATATCCACAGCTAGTTGGCATTAAGATGGACGTTGATTGTGAAGCTAAGACTGTAGCTATCAGCGACATCAATGGCAAAGGTTATGCCGCTGATGCGACATATACGTTCACGGTTCCTAGCTATAATGCTGCTGGTGGTGACGGTTACCCCGTACTGACGCCTGTGATGACTGGCTATGTTGATGCAGAGGTATTATATACTTACATTAAGAATACTGGTGACATCAAGGCTGCAGATTATGCGCCAGTTGCTGGTGATATTCAGTTCTTAAACAGTAAGAGCCCATTAGCTTGTAAGTTCTAAGCGACAAGATAAGTGTGCAAAAAAGGCAGCCAATAGGCTGCCTTTTTTTATGTCTGCTATATCTATTACCGTCTTACTCTTAGGTAAATAATTTAAAATTTTTCACTTTATGGGTTGAAAAGGATTTTCGCTATCCGCATATAGTGATTATGAGACGCTCGATGAGGTCTCTAAGTTAAATGAACATTCAGCGCCTTCGGGGCTGCAAGGTTTAACTCAACAATGACTCGGTGCGATACCCAGTAAACCAGATAAGTTTGCTATATCGGCCATTTAAAATTGATATTGCTTAATACAAGGATATACAGATGCGTAATTATGACTTAACTCCTCTATACCGAAGTGCCATTGGTTTCGATCGTTTAGCCCAGCTAGCAGAGCATGCTGCTTCGAACAAAGGCAATTCAGGGTACCCTCCTTATAATATCGAGCTGCTAGATGAACATAGATACCGTATTACCATGGCGGTGGCAGGATTTTCGATGCAAGAATTAGATATTACCAGTGAAGGTGACAAACTGGTTATCAAAGGGACTAAAGCCGAGCAAGATACCGAGCGTAAGTATCTGTATCAAGGTATTGCCGAGCGCGGTTTCGAGCGCACATTTCAGTTGGCAGATTATGTGACTGTGGTGGGTGCAGATTTAGAACATGGCTTACTTAATATCGATCTTAAGCGTGAGATCCCAGAGGCACTTAAGCCGCGTAAAATCGAGATTGGTACTACTAGGTTAATTGATGCCGAGTAATTAACTCAGCTAAACCCTGGATGAGAAAAGGAAGCGACCGCTTCCTTTTTCGTTTCTACGATGAGTCACGACACAGAATCATTCTTACTTAACGTGTCTGGCTCTATGTATATCTATCAGATAAAACAACTTTTTTTACATTCACTTTAATAATATTTATCCCCACTAAGTGGCATTAATCTATAATTTCATCCATGATGAAATGAGACTAAAAAGTAGGGGTAATTATTGGGTGCGCGGAACAATCCGATCTATTTTTTTGCTTAGTTTAATCATCAGCGCTGGTGTAAATAGTGCCCGAGTGGTTGCTCAACCAGAGACTGAACAGTCGTTGGTGGCACAGCATTGGGTTGACTCTGAGTTACAGCCTTCCACTCTTTCACGGGATGAACAGTTAAGAGAACTGCAATGGTTTATCAACAGCAGTCTGCCTTATCAAGGCATGGAGATCCGTGTCGTATCAGAACGTATCTTGACCCATTGGTATGAAGCCAATGTGCTCGCAAAAGCTTTTTATGAGCTCACGGGTATAAAAGTGGTGCATGAGTTAACTGGCGAAGATGATGTCATACAAAAATTATCAGCGCAGATCCAAACCAATCAGAACCTCTACGATGCTTATATTAATGATAGCGACTTAATCGGTACCCATTTTCGCTCCGAACAGGTGGTGGCACTTTCTGATTTTATGGCCAACGAGGGTCAAGCTGTTACGCTTCCAACGCTTGATCTACAAGATTTCATGGGGATTAAGTTTACGACCGCACCAGATGGCAAGCTCTATCAACTTCCTGATCAGCAGTTTGTAAACCTCTACTGGTATCGCCATGATTGGTTTAGCAATGTCGCTTACCAACGCCAGTTTTTAGCTAAGTATGGTTATGCGTTAGGTGTGCCACAAAATTGGCAAGCCTATGAAGATATCGCAGATTTTTTTACTAATGATATTAAAGAGATTGATGGGAAACGGGTATATGGCCATATGGATTACGCTAAAACTGATCCCAGTTTAGGTTGGCGTATGTCGGATGCATGGCTGTCAATGGCGGGGGTTGGGGATGTTGGCTTGCCCAATGGGCTGCCCGTCGATGAATGGGGCATTCGCGTCGAAAACTGTCGACCTGTCGGTGCCAGTGTGAGTCGCGGTGGGGCATTAAATGGGCCAGCAGCTGTTTATGCGATCGATAAATTTGTCTCTTGGCTTAACTTGTATGCGCCACCAGAGTCGAGCTCACTGAATTTTACCCAAGCGGGTGAATGGCCGGGTAAGGGCGTGATTGCGCAGCAGATATTTTGGTACACCGCGTTTGTTGCCGATCTTACTGATCCGAGCCTTGCGGTGATGAATGAAGATGGTACCCCAAAATGGCGCGTTGCTCCTTCGCCTGTGGGTAAATATTGGCAAAAAGGGATGAAGTCGGGTTACCAAGATACCGGGGCGTGGACGCTTCTTAAAAATACCCCCTTAAAAAGACAGCAAGCGGCGTGGTTATATGCGCAATTTGTGGTGTCTAAAACAGTTTCGCTTAAAAAGACGTTAGTGGGTTTAACACCCATACGCCATTCAGATATACAGTCGGACGTCATGACGAAAAAGGCGCCATATCTAGGGGGGCTGGTAGAGTTCTATCGCAGCAATGCCCGAGAAGTTTGGACCCCGACAGGTACTAATGTACCTGATTACCCAGGGTTATCGCGTTTTTGGTGGCAGTACATTTCAAAAATAGTGGAGGGGACGTTAAGCTCCCAGCAAGCGTTGGATCAATTTGCCACAGCTGTTGATAAACACCTGGATATGCTTTCAAAGCGTTCCTCTCACCCCTGTGCACCAAAACTGAATGATAAGCAACCGGCTCAATTTTGGTTGCAACAAAATGGCTCGCCTAAACCGGTGAATCTTGATGAGCCAAAAGGCAAGACCTTGCCTTTTGAGGAGGCAATAAATGCATGGTACTAGACGCATTGTTAACGCGTTGCTGTACTTGATTCTGGCAAGCTTTGCGGTGCAGGCTGAGCCCGTTAAGGTGCTCACCTATGATGTTGCTCCCTTTGCGTTTACAAATGGCGAGCAGAACCAAGGTTTGTTGATTGAAGTGCTTGATGAGCTGTTCAAGCGTTCAGAACTTGAGTATATGGTGCAGTTTCTACCGTTAAAGCGGGCCATCATTAGTGTCGAGCACGACAATAATACTTGTGTATTACCCATAGAGAGAAGTCAAGAACGTGAAGTCCATTTCCAATGGATAAGCCCGGTATTAGTGTCTCGTTATGGGCTGTTTGACTTGCCTGAGTCGCAGATCCATTTGACCACACTCGAGGATGCCAAACCTTATGTTATTGGCAGCTTTCTAGGGAGTGGTGTCGGTGAATATCTCAAAGACTTTGGTTTTCGGGTCGAGTTAACCTCGTCAAATCGTCAAAACGTCAACAAGTTACTGCGTAAGCGGATTCCTTTTTGGGCGGCTGAGTTAGTGAGTGCCAATCACTTAATGAAAAAAGCTGGGGTTAACTTGACCCCAGAGCTGGTGTTTTACACCTCGTTACGGGCGATGGCTTGCAATAAAGAGATGGATTTCAAAAAGGCTGAAGCGCTACAAGCGAGCTTGTTGAGCATGTATCACGATGGTTTCTTGACGGCACTCTATGCGAAATATGGCACAGAAATTTAAACCGCGAATCGCTTTCGTTTAAGAAGAGTTGGTTCGCGGTAAAAACTAACCTGTCAGTTACCGACTTACCCCTTGTTCAATGGCTTCTGCTAAATACTCGCTAAAATCATCACCATGATTGGCTAACATTTTTGGAAACATTGAGATGGGCGTTAGTCCTGGGAAGGTGTTAATTTCGTTTAATAAAATTTCATTCTCAGGCGTTAAAAAGAAATCAATTCTTGATAGATGACGTAGCTTCATTCCATCAAAGACCTTAATGGCATACTCGCGAATACGCTCTGCAATCTCGTCACTGACATCAGCCACGACTTGGGTGGTGGCTTGGCTATTGGCAGCATACTTTTCATCAAAGGTGTAAAAGGTGTCTGCGGAGCAGATCACTTCGCCCGGCAATGTGGCTACAGTTTCTCCACGATATTGGTATACCGCTACTTCTAACTCTCGAGCACGGATGGTTTTCTCTACAACAACATAAGGTGAAAAGCTAAATGCTTCGGTTAAAACAGCGCTAATATCTTGTTGTTGATCGACGCGGTAGCAGCCGACGGAGGAGCCTTGTGAAGCCGCTTTAACGAAGATTGAGCCCCACTGTTGAAACGCGGCTTCTGTCTGTTTAATGGCATTATCATCCAGCTGGTTTAAAAAGATGTAAGGCGTATTAGGGATCCCCAACGCGCTAAACCACATCTTTGCGGTGATCTTATTAAAACAGTTACTTGAGCCTTCAGAGTCACAACCAAAATAGGGTAATTTGATCAAATCAAAGTAGGATTGGATATCTCCGGTTTCACCAGGGAAACCATGGATACAGGGGATCACATAATCGACTGGCCATGGAGCGATGCTTTCATCGTCAAAGCGGATCACCTTTTGATTAGTGAGCTCGCAGGGCTGGTCCGTTTTGGTGCGATACTGCCCATTGCCATCTAGCTCAACTCGTAACACAGACACGTGAGGCAGTTTTGCTAGTGAGGTTTCGAAATAGTTAGCCGACAACAGTGAGATTGCATGTTCATCTCCACCGCCACCACACAAAAGCAATAGATTGGTCGGACGCATCTTTTCTCCATAATATCCAGTACATTTATACCCAAGGCCACTATGACGCGCTGAGGAATTTATGCAAGTTTTGCACGCTTACTTAGGTCTCAATTGCTGGTTTTCTATCCTAGGGAATAGGTTTTAGCTAACTTGCCCAAGGGGTCTCATAGATGGCTTGGTAAGTGTTTTGTTTTAGTAAGGTTACACCGACTGCACTAAGGAACAGGGTTTGCCCTGGTGTCAGTGCCTCCTGTGCATAAATGAAGTAGGCCGCTCGTTGACGTTGGGGATAAGCTTTAAAATATTTTGCCCGTTCAATCAGTAGCCAGCGAATAAATATTTCGCTACTTTCTAGCCCCAAACCGATAAACACCAAGTCATTGCTAAATAGGATCTGTAGCCAGGTTGAGCTGCCGTTCCAATGGCTGAGATCGTCATTGGCAAAGAGTCGTCCTTTGCCCCCTTTGTGCAGCAGTGCCCGTGCTCGTTCGACCGACCCCATATAATGGCTTAGCCCAAGCCTTACGCTACGAGCATAACGTTGCATGCCGTTAATATGCCAAATTGCAAAGGCATTGGTGGGATCATCAAGGTTATGTGGTGCAAAATGGCTGCCCCAAGGATAGTAATCGGTAAATCGCTTAGGGTTGCTATGATATAAGTTGAGCCCCTGATCGGCACTGAGGGTCTCTTCAAAATTAGTGGTCAAGATAGGGGCATTGTGTGCCTTAGCCCATTCAACAATGGCGTTATGGTGAGCCGTGGGTTGCCAATTTGCCATCAATGCGCAAAATGCTTTTTGCAGCGATACATCTTCGCTGTGATTGATAAGCGTTAAAGAGTCGTAGAACTCTGTCAGGGAGATACCGTGCGGGATGTGGGTAACCGCGCTATCGGCGAAGGCTTGGTATAGTTGCAGTAGCATGGTATCCCACGCATTTATCGCGCCATCAGGTGCACCATAGCGGTTAATACCATTACCTATGATAAAGGCTGGTTTACTGCGTGGATTATTCCCGAACTGCGTCAGCAGCTCAGTTAATGTGCTTGGGTTCATGACTGCCAAAGTCTGTTAGCGAGGCCAGAGGCTCGCTGGGTTGCTTGAGCACAGGCTGCCTCAAAGATTTTTTGACTGCCTAAACAACTAAAATGGTTTTTGGCCCGAGTGATGGCCGTGTAGACCAGCTCTTTACTCAATAGCTGACGCTGTGCAGCGCTCGGTCGTGGAGGCAACACCAGTGCCACTTGGCTAAATTCGCTGCCTTGGCTCTTATGAACTGTCATAGCAAAGCAAGTTTCATGGCTAGGAAGCCTAGCGGGTAATACTTTTAACAGGCTTCCATCGGCTTGAACAAAATGGGCCATCAGCCGAGAGTGATTGGTTTCATCTGGCAAAATCACCCCAATATCGCCGTTAAATAGTCCCAAATTGTAGTCGTTGCTTTGAATGATCACTGGGCGTCCCGCATAAAATTCATGGCTTAGCGAAATAAGTTGCGCCTGAGCCAGTGCTTGGCTCACGCTGGCATTAATACCTTCGACGCCAAATTCACCCACGCGCATGGCGCACAGTATGCGGTATTGATTGAACCTGTCGATGACCTCACTGGGCGTATGGCAGCCACTCGCAATGGCTTTTAAATAGACACCGTAATGTTCAACACTCTGCGTAAGCAGTGCTTGCAACCCAAGATTCCCCTGAGGTGTGTCTTGGTGCTCAATCCATAAAAGCTCTTGATAGCCCTGTTGCCAAACGTGCAGAATAGCTTCCAGATCAGAGCGATTAACGGCGCCAGCAAGTAAGCCAATGCCGGCATCGCCTTGAAAACGGTGACTGTGCATTAACATCGCCAGAGCATCGCCAATTTGGGCATCGGGGCTGACAAAGGGGGTTAAGTCGCTAGCGGTCAATTGGCTGAGTAGCTTTGCTTTATCGGGGCTGTAGCGCATTCGCCATTGGCTAACGCCATCTGCAGAGACCTGTTTTAATCCTGCACAGATATCGGCAAGCACAGCGCCGGCTTCTACAGAAGCCAGTTGGTCTTGATCGCCCAATAAAATCAAGCGCGCATGCTCGGGCAGGGCATCAAGCAGCTTATGCATCATAGGCAGGTCAACCATGGAGGCTTCATCGACGATCAATAGATCTAGACGCAGCGGATTATCCTTATGGTGCCTGAAGCGATGGGAGTTTGGGATCACGCCCAATAGACGGTGCAGGGTTGTCGCCTCTTCAGGTACTGCGGCTAACGCGGTTAATGATAGCGGATCGCTCTTTTGCCCAAGTTCAGTGGCTAAGCGTACTTTGGAAGCCTTTATCGATTCACTCAAGCGCGCAGCAGCTTTACCGGTTGGTGCCACCAATTTGATGGTCAATGTTTGCTGCTGGCAGAGTAACAATAATAATTTGGTTACCGTGGTGGTTTTACCTGTACCTGGGCCACCCGTTATCACCGCCAGTTTGTGGCTGAACGCGGTGGCGGTGGCAATTTTTTGCCAGTCTAGTGCCTGGGCTGTTGGCGAAAATAATGCGGACAATAATGTTTGAGTGTGTGGGATATCGTCAACATCAATGGGAACACACAGCCTTTTTAGTTGCTCACTCACCTGATATTCAAATTGATAATAGCGTTGCAGGTAAAGATTGTTTCCATCTAAAATCAATGGCTTACCTGTATCGCTTGGCGTGCCAACAGCGCTACTTTGGCTTAAGGCATCGACTAACTCTACAGTCGAACCCAATAACTGACACTGAGCAGTGACTTCAGCCAGAGGATTACTACTGTCAATGAGGTTAAGTGGTAGGCAGGTATGTTGCAAGGATAGCTGCCGGCTGAGCAGGGCGCAGATAAAGGTAAAGAGTGGCGTGCTGTCAGCATGCATAGCGCTCATTTCAAGGGCAAAATGCCTGTCAAGAGCGGTGAGTAGTCGTTGCTGCTCCCATTCTTTGAGTAAGCGCTCGAGCGGTTTATCTAATGCGATCATAATGGCTGCTCCACTTGAGTCGATGTATGAGCGCTAGTGGCCATATCGCTGGTGCTATATTCAAATAAGGCATCGAGTCGCTCAATTAACGCCAACGGTGGTTTATCGAAATAGACGCCTGATCGAGCGTGGCGGGCTGACATGCCACGTAGAAATAGGTAATAGCAACCGCCGAAGTGTTGCTGATAGTCATAATTTGGCATACGCATTTTTAAATAGCGATGCAGCGCTAAGGTATAGATGATGTATTGCAGATCGTATCTGTGGCTGCGGATCGCTTGATGCATAGCGTCAACCTGATAGTGATGAAAGTCATCGCCCAAGTGGTTAGATTTATAGTCGGCAATATAAAATTGATTGTTGTGCTCGAAGGTTAAATCGATAAAACCTTTGAGCATGCCTTGTAAGCTTTCAAACTCTAAACCCGCGCTGTAGCCAAATTCGGTCAATAGCTGATTAAGCTTGTTGGCGCTGAGCCGTGAAATGGGCAGATAGAACTCCATTTCCACTAATGTTTGCGTAGATGATAGGTCTGATAACCTAAGGCAAGCATTGCTATCAAGCGGTGCTGCCAGTAAATCAAGATACCAGTGATGTAGCACAGATTGCCACTGCTCATCGATAGCATATTTCTCCATTGCGCCGGGCAACTGGGTGCTCAAGGTGGTATCTGCGTCGGTAAAATCGATAAGTTCAAGAACAAGATGCAGAAAGCTACCAGCGTTTGCCCCACGCTCGAAAGTAAAGCGCGACGCGGCAGCGGGCTGCTCATCTCGAATAACGCTAACTTCAGGAAAGGTCTCATCATCACTGCCAGGCAGGACTCGCTCATGGGCGAGGTGTTTGACCAAGCCGGAGTAACTGCCCACGCGCCAAGGTATCATCGTCGGTCGCACTAAGGTTTTAGGTGCTAACTGCGTGGCGAGTTCATCGGTGAATTCGACGGGCTGGGCCTCTGCGATGCTGTCTATGGTGGTGACACTAATTGCATCACTAGCGAGCTTTAGTGCGTGATTCTGTAATTGTGAAAACTCACAGTTTTTATCTTCAATCCCCAGCAGGTAACCTATGGCCGTTTCATGAAGTTGACTGCTGATCCCCGCTTTTTTGGTGAACCTTGAGTGGTTAGCGATATACAAATAGCACGCCAGAACCGGACGAGTTAACGCTACGTAGAGAAGACGAAGATCTTCAGCTAGGGTTTCTCGTTTATGGTTTTCCCAGCCTTCGTCTGTTTGACCTATGTCCCATAGCAGTTGATTATCATGATGGTAGAGCATAGGCGAGGGCTTGCGTCGGTTGTCTCTGGCTAAGCTGACAAAGGGCACAAAGCAGACAGGATACTCGAGGCCTTTACTTTTATGAATGGTGACAATCTGCACCAAGTTTTGCTCACTCTCTAACCTAAGCTGTGACTCTTCCGTGCCCTGGTGCTCTATTAGTGCTTGTTCATACCAATTAACCAGAGCGCTTATCCCATCTAATTCAGTGGCTTTTTGCTGTAAAAGCTCGCCTAAGTGCCTGAAATCAGTTAAGCGTCGCTGACCATCTTGTTGTGTGAGAATTCGCTCAATTAACTTAGTCTCGCTGGCCATAGCCAAGAGGCAAGGCATGACGCCGCGTTTCAACCAAAGTTGATGCAATGCGTTAAACTGCTCTAGCAAGGTCTGACGGGTATCTTCATCTATGTTAAAACGATGAATCGCCTCGCAGTTATAACCTAGCAGATGAGTGGCCAGTGCACTGCGCAGGGTTCGCTCATCTTTTGGGTTAGCAATTGCGGTGAGGATAAGTGCGAGTTCTCTGGCTTCAAGTGTGGCAAAAACGCTATCACGGCTGAGAAATACCGCACCGATGTTACGCTCAGATAACGCTGTTTTAATATATGCGGCTTCATTTCTGTCCCGCACCAGTACAGCAATATCCCTTGCCTTCAATGGTTTATCGCAATTCAGACATTGGCCTTGCTGGGCTTGGGTTAATAGCCGCGCTATCTCATTGGCACAGTCTTGTGCGAGTAGTTTGCGAGCGCTGGCCTTATTGAGGCCTTTATCTGGGTCTTCACTGAGTAGTTTAATTCGCAGTCCACTGTTGTCGTGCTCTGCCTCAATGAGTTGTTTATTGATTGCAAAGGGCGATGGCGCGACTGAGTCAAAGGGAATGGCCTCACTGATAAAGGGATCTGAATGCTGCGAAAACAGCTGGTTCACACCCGCAATCATATTAGCGCTAGAGCGGTAATTGGTGTCTAAGCTGTAGTGCTCTTCGGTATTATTTCTGGCATTGATATAGGTATGGATATCGGCGCCGCGAAAGGCGTAAATGGCCTGTTTAGGATCGCCAATCATCAGCAGACTTAGTTTCGCTGACACCGTTTCATCTTGATCATAAATTTGACTAAAAATCTGATATTGCAATGGATCCGTGTCTTGGAACTCATCGATGAGCGCGACAGGAAAACGTTTACCAATACTGGTGGCCAGTGGTGTGGCACTGTCCATGGTTAATGCGTGCGCCAAGGTGGTGAGTAGATCATCAGGCGTAAGCAGGTTTCGTTCCTGTTTTTGCCGTGTAAATCGCGCTGAAATACCTTCGCGGGCGGTAAAAAGAAAGCTAGGTACCAACTGAGCGAGTAATTGGCTTAGACTTTCAATGTGAGCCAGTAACGGGGCTTCATCAGGTGTGGGTAACACGCCGCCTTTGTTAAGCTTTAGATTGTGCAAAGAGAGTGCATCGAGCACTTTAAGATCGGGCAGAGCTTGGCTATATTTGCCCCAGTTATCCATGGCATCAAGCATTGCGGCTAGCTTAGGGTAACCTTGGTCTTTTTTTCCAAAGCGGACACCGTTGAGAGGCAGTTGATGCAATAACGCTTCAATTGCCTCTCGCTCTCGCTGCCAAGTCAGCTTAAGCCGGCTTAAACTTTGGCTGACTTGCGCCGAGAGAGCAGCAAACTCGATGGGAGTTGGTGTGGCAATCGCTTGGCTTGCCCCCAGTAATGGCCGAAGCTGACTTGCTAATCCGTCTGGATCATTAAACTTATTTTGTATTACTTGTGCCAAGTAGCTGGGCAGCTGATAGCAGCTTTCACGCCAAAAATCGCGTACTGCATGGTGCAAAAAATCGCTGTCATCTAAGGTAAACTCTGACTCAAACAATAGCGACGATTCAAATGCCATATCAGCCAATATCCGCTGGCAAAAGCCATGGATAGTAAAAATTGAGGCTTCGTCTAAGGATTTGAGTGCCAAGTCTAAACGCTTGCGGGCAATGGCAAGTTCTGTTGTTGGGGTTTGTTGGTACAGCTGCTCAATGAGCTCATCATCGACGGCGAGGCCTATAAAGCGTTTGTAAGCCTGCTGGATTTTTTTGCGAATGCGATCCCTAAGCTCACCCGTTGCGGCGTTGGTAAAGGTAACCACCAAGATCTGCTCGCAGCTTAGCGGTGCCGAGATCTCGTGTCCCAGTAGTAAACGCACATAGAGGCCCGCAATGGTATAGGTTTTACCCGTGCCCGCACTGGCTTCGATTAGCCGTTTTCCGCCAAACGGTAATGTTAAGGTATCTAATGATTTACTGTGCTGCATTACTGCCCCTCCACATAGCCGACTAACTCATTTAACGGTGCTTTGTGGTAAAGACTCAGCATGGGAGAGAGCAGTGTGGAACTGATCTCGCCAAAACCTTGAGCATCGAAATCATCGGGAAAGCGATAGAGGCGTTGGAAGTGAGGTTCTAACCCTTCACCGAGTTGACTCTGTTCATCAAGCCACTGTGTCTGTGCTGCCAGTAACTTCTCGTGATGATCGCCCTCAGCTTCTACATAGGCCAATGCGGTTCTGGGAATAAACATAAGCGGTACACTTTGTCCTTGATTGAAATAATCGACCCATATTTTCAGCTGATTGAGGGCTTGGTGCGGTTCAATGGCTGCAAAGGCATGAAAGTGGCCAATGTCGAGTAAGTAACTGGTTCTATTTTGTGTACTGGCTTGCGGCGTGGTGCAGGCATTGAGACACAGATGACGCAGATACACCCTAATAAGGTCCCGGGCATTGGCAGTGCCAGGTCGATAGTTAACTAGCCCTTTTGCCGAAATGGCATCGATACGCCCCACTAATGTTTGTTGGGCGGTGTTGCCAAGCTCAAGCGTGATATCAACCGAGTGCGCCTTTTCACCTTTTAAATAAAGGGTTCGACCAATAACTGGTTTAATATCGTGCAAATATTGGTTTAGCAGTAGGTCATCAAAAGGTGCCAGTGGTAGTTGACCTGCCAGTTTTAATTTGTGCAACATCTGTGAGTCGGGTGATTCTTGCTGCTGGCGGATTGCATCGTCAATGAGGCCACTTTGCAGTTGGTAGCGTGACAGTGGATTTAAACTGAAGGGTTCATCATTATCATCGGCTTGAATCGAAAGATTGAGATCTAATTTAAGCGAACGGTTAAAAAAGTACTGTGCTGGGTTGCGGAAGAAACGGATTAACGCCGACAGTTCCAATTCGTTACTTTCTTGCTCATCGGTGAGAGTCAATGGTGCGTTGATAAACCCGGAGTCTAAATGTGGCTCGCCGCCTGCGGTGGTTGGACACCATTGCTCGCTATAGCTTTGTTGCAGTGTACCGCCGTCTTGATAGAGACGCTCATCGAAAGGCTGCAGCGGTTGCATGATGATCAACTGCCCACTAACGGCTTGCTCAATTGCTTGGATATCGTTGATGCTGACCGTTTGCCTGTCAAAATAGCTTGGTAGATAGCACAGCTGGCAATACTCCACTAATTCTGACACTAACATCGAAGCGATACGTTCGCTATTATCTCGCTCACTGTGGCCAATATAACTGATATAGAGCTGTTCTCTGGCTGACAGTATGGCTTCTAAAAACAGGTATCTGTCATCGAGACGGCGAGAGCGATCGCCTTTGCGCGCGCCATATTGTGCGACTAAGTCAAAGCCGACTGGATGCTGTACGCGAGGATAGACACCGTCGTTCATTCCCAGTAAACACACAACTTTAAAGGGAATGGAGCGCATTGGCATAAGAGTACAGAAATTGACACTACCGGCTAAATAGCGCTGGCCTACACGGGACTCTGAAAGATGCGATACAAACCAATTTTGCAGTACATCTATGCTCAATTGGCCTTGATAGATGGCTTGTGAAACCTCTTCGTTGAGGCGACTTATCGCTGCGTGTAGGGTTTGTACCTGTTGCAGCTCTTCGTCGATGGGATCGTAGAACTGCTCCACTAACTGTTGCAGCTGTTCTATTCGTTCGGGTAACGGACTGCTGTCCTTGAGCTGTAACATAAACTGATCGAGCGCTTCAATAAAATTGAGGAGTTTACCCAATGCTTGGGCTGATTGTCCTTCAACGCCATCTAGGGCTAACTTGTCGTGGTAGACCGGAGCATTATCACTAAAGCTATAGCCTAAGATCAGGCGCTTGATACCAAATGACCACGCATTTTTCTCAAAAGGAGGCAGTTGTTGTGCTGTTCGACCTGCAGCATCCCGCCCCCAACGCACGCCAGCTTGTTCAAGCCAGCGACGAATCAAGCTGAGTTCCTCATCATCGAGTTCAAAACGCCTCAGCACAGCTGGCACCTCTAAAATACTGATGATGTCAGTGAGAGCAAAACGGCTTTGGTTGATGGTCAGTAGTTTTAAGAAACTGCTGATCAGCGGCGATTCTTGAGCCGCGCCACGATCGGCTATTGCATAAGGGATATAATGGCTGCCTGTTTTAGCCGCAAAAACAGCATCTATATAGGGGGCGTATGCCGCAACATCTGGCATCATGATCACGATATCTTTAGGGGTGAGCACCTCTCCTGATGCGGCTGGTTTTGACAACATGGTCAGCAAGTGATCATGCAGGGTTTCGATTTCACGTAACGGGCTATGGCAGCTTCGCAGTGTAATTGAGTCATCAGTAGGCGTAAGGGGACGTCGGCCTTCGATACTAAGATAGAACTCGCCGTTAGGACCTAAACTCTCACCGCGGGTTTGCATTTCCAAAATATCATGTTGGATGCCACTGAGCAGGTTGTGGTGGCCTGGGTCCTCAAAGCACTCAAAACTAAAGTCGGTATTATCTTCCGGGAGTTCTAACATCAGGTCGAGCAGTTCACGCCCCATTTTACCATTATTAGCTAGCAGCGGGTTGCCGACCTCGAGTTTATCTTCCCAGTCCTGTGCCAGTTGATGCTTGTCTGCGTATTGCAGTGCCATGCGAGCCCTGAGCCTGGGGTCAACAATATCTCCCCAGTAGTGTTGGCAGGGGGAGAGGTTAAGCATGATGACATCGATACGTTTGGCGAGAAAAGCTATCACTTCAAGTGTTTGTGGTGCCATGGATGAGATACCAAACACAAATAGGCGCGGCGGTAATCCATCCAGTGGACAATTTGGATCGTCGAGCGTATCGAATAGTGCCTGATGGAGATTGGCTCTGTGATAGGTACTTTGAGCTAATTGGTTGTGGTTGTAATGAATTAGCTCACGCCATAATACAGGTTGCCACGCTTGAGATTCGTTAAGGATTTCCTGTTTAGGCGGTAGGGTGTTTTCTCCCGCTTCCCAAGCTAAAATCCAGTCTGGACGATACACTAAGTACTGGTCAAAAATATCAGCAATTTGACCGCACAGTTGAAACAGCTTAAGCGAGGCGTGGTCGACGGTATGACTTTGCAGCGTATTGTTCTCTAAATAGTGCGCGAGTGGAGCATAAATCGGCTGGTGGATGAGCTGGGGCAACAGATCCATCAATTTCCACGTCATAGCTGCTTTGGTAAAGGCGTTCTCTTTGGGCACATCATTGAGTAGCAAGTGGCAAAGTTGCCAAATGAAACTTGAGGGTAAGGGAAATTCTAATGCGGCAGCAATATTGTTATGTTCAGCAATGGCTAGACGCAACCACGTGGACATCCCCGGACTTTGAACCAGTATCTGCTCTGGAGTTAATAGTGGCTGGTTTGCAATGGGCGTTTTAAGCTCATCCGCGAGCAGTTTTGCCAAAGATTCCATTCTATTTGATTGAACCAAGTAGAGCATAATGTGCCTTATCCGCGTTGCCTTTTATCCCGCTAAAGCCGATGTTCGATTAGGGACAAATTGTGATAAACCATTCTATGTGTTTCTTAGTTCATGTCCAATAAAAGCCATTAAAACGGCTGATTATTAGATGATTTTGCTGGAAAAAACATCATGGTGCTATCTTAGTTTTATTTAGACGTAATATGGCTATTCTAGCCTGATGTAAAGTTTGTCTATAGCGATTTAAAACCCTTTTTCGCCCAGCATCACTCAAAGGCTTGTACTTAAGAGTGATATAGCAATCGATATAGGGATTAAGGGGTTCTCTTAGGCCTGGATAATGTTGCAATACCCGCTTGTAATAGTCACTTGGAGACTCATTGATGGGCCTAGAGACCCCTTTTTTTGCTAGCATGATGCAGATCTGTTCGAATCCCGCGACCACCTTATCTTGCTGCCGAGAAAAGTGCAGTAACCCTACACTGTAGGCGATTGCAAGACCTATTGTGGCTAAAATCAGTAACATGAAAATGGCAAGCTTAGTGCTTGTTACATCCCCAAGTAGTTTTTTCAAGATCATGCTTTGCCTTTCATTATCAAAGCCCAACACCCATTTGCTCCAGTAATAATCGATACTAGCCAATGATAGTCTCAGGTTATTAAGCAGTGGATATTGGCGTAATCTGAGCGTACTAAATGGACTTTCTAATAGGTAGCTTTGCTGCGGGTTAAAGAATGCATCAAATCCATCGTCTATTCGTGAAGGTGCTATCATCGCTGTGGGATCGTAGCGGGTCCAGCCAGACTGGGGTAGCCACACTTCGACCCACGCATGTGCCATATATTGATAAACACTGAGATAACCAGCGGTTCGGTTCCATTCACCGCCTTGATAGCCTGTCACTAGCCGCGCGGGGAGACCTGTCGCACGGGCCATAAAGGCAAATGCACTGGCATAATGCACACAAAAACCTGCTTTATTTTCAAACAGAAAATCATCCAACTGCTGCGGCCCAACTTGGGGGGGGCGTAGGGTATAGAAGTAGGGCGACTCATTAAAATAGCGCATCATGGCAGTTAACCGCGCCTTGGGTTCGGGGTGATCTTTTTTGAACTGCAGTGCCAATGCCCGGGTCTTTGGATTGCCTTTTTCGGGTAATGCAAGGTTAAGAGCTTTGACGTTTGGTGCTAAGCGGCGGTCGAGTATCGCTTCTTTAAAGGAGCTGACTCGGTATTCGAGTTTTTTGTCGACTCGCGATACCGCGTATAAACGGCCATCGGGCAGGTTGAGGATATCAGCTTCACTGCTATAAGCGAGGTCCATACCATACAACCAATGTTGACGGCTGGGTTCAGTGATCACTTCATAACTAATAAACGGGCCTTGGGGTGGTTTTCTGTTCGCGGCGGCGTTGGCCGCTCTTTCAATTTTTTTGATACTCTCATCTTGCGTCCAACGTTTGCCATCGTAATTCTCCATAACCAGTGCGCGCCAATACAGTTCTGCGTTGTTTGGTTGCTCGGCATCAAAAGTGACCCGAAACGCTAACGCCGTAGAGCGGGTTAACTGATCAATATCACCAAATGAGACCTCATCGGAGAGCCCGGTCGTGGCATTGTTAGCTGAAGGAACTAGCCAAAGTGGCGGTAATCTTGGCAGTACGACAAACAGAAACAGCGCAAGGGGGAGACTTTGCAGCATTAGTTGTGTTCCGAGGCGCGCTGTACTGCGCAGCGAATCGCTATTTCGATAGAGGCTGACTAATACACAGGTATTGATTGTGGCGACTAAAGTGAGCTGTATCGTAAACCACAAGCTCTGTTTCTCAATAAACGTGATGGCGATGAGAAAATAGCCCACTAGCACCACTGCACGCACGTCTCGACGATCTCGCATCTCGATATATTTAAGTGCGTAACCTAAAATAAGCAAGTTAATTAGTCCATTAAGCATCCCTATTTGACTGGTAACTAGGGCAAGCGTAATGGCCGATGCCACCGCTAGCGCCGTGACGAGGTAGCGTGGCGGCTTAGCGACTTTTCCGCTGAAGATACCGAGTCGCCACAGTAAACAGATGGCACATATTCCCATACTCCATGGCGTCATTTTGTCATACAGGGGTAATAACACCAGTGTATTGACCATGAGTAGCCAGAGTAGGCTCTGGCGACCAATAATCTCCCCTTGTGCGAGACTCATCCGAGGTTGCCCTTAGTGCTAATGTGATCTATCGTCGCGATCGCTTTAAGCGATGCTAAACGGTGATGCTGGCCTGTTGCCGGCATATATGTTTGGTTTGGAAGCACTAATCCAAAGGCTTGTTCTTGCTCGCTCAATTGGTCAACAGACCAAGTTAATTCACTGAGTTGAAGTTCTAAATCCGGGTGTTTGTCATTAAACGTTAGCCAGGTTGGCGCACTGAGTGGCTGTTCAAACTCTTTAGTTAACATACCGCGCCCCTGAGCGAGCTGTTTCCATGCAATTTGATGTAGAGATTCACCAAACACGTAGGGCTTTAATCCCTTAAACTCCTCTACACCTTGAGTTGACCGGCCTCGTAGGGGTTGCTCAGTTGTGCCATCTTGTAGATGTTGATGCAATTGCGTCACGCTAGCGATAGGTGTGGCGAAAACGATCTGCGCATTATCAAGATCGACATTTGACCAAGCTCGGCATAGTCCCAGTGGATAACGAGATTCAACTTTAAGCCTGCCGGGGTGAGTCCACCCTCGGCGTTGGCTGGCAAAGGGGACTAAGGTTTGCACCGCTTTATCGGTGACATTGGCGACAGTTTGAGTTTCGTTGTCGCCGTAAGACAGCGTAACTTGGTGTTGTACCTGATTGGCACTAAGGTAAACCGGATAGAGTACGGTTTGCCCAGCGTAAACGTGAGGGCCTGTTTTTGCTTCTAGGGTCATTCCCGCTAAATTACGATAGCTATAAATAATGCAAGTATTAAATAGGCTCAATAGCAATAAGCTAAGCGCGATAACCAAGTTGTTTTGATAATTGGTACCAAATAGGAACAGCAGAACCACCAGCAGTAACCAGATAAGGCCAAAGCCTGTGGGCAAGATAAAGATGCTTTTGTGGGCTAATGTCACTCGATTTTGTGGCGGTAGCCGCCGAGATAACCAGCTTTTCCACCAGCGTTGGTAAACGGTGTCTGTTGTCTGGTTCAAGTCCATACTGATCACAATATTGGATTAGTACTATTGAGTAGTTTATGGGACAGCGCTTCTCCCTGTTGCTGGCTGACATGACGTAGCCTGTGTTCGGCAACAGCAGGAAATACCGCCTGCACATCTTCTGGCACTATGTAGTGTCTGCCTGCGATGAATGCCCATGCTTTTGCTGCGTTGAGCAGTGATTTGCTGGCTCTAGGGGATAGCCCATAACCTTCGTTTAGTTGGCGAGACCCATTAATAAGCGCCAAGATGTAGTTGAGCAACGCGTCGGAGGCTTTTACATCCAATACTTGTTGCTGTAGATTTTTTAATGTCATCGGATCGATACACTGTGGCAGATGGTTGCCTTGCACAGTCGTGCCTTCCCCTTTAAGCATTGCCAATTCAGCTTCGCTGTCGGGATAGCCGATAGAGAGGCGCATCATAAATCTATCTAGCTGTGATTCAGGTAACGGAAAAGTGCCTGACTGTTCGCTTGGGTTTTGCGTCGCTATCACAAAGAAGGGACTTGGTAAGGGGTGTGTAATGCCATCAACCGTTATCTGTTGCTCCGCCATCGCTTCTAACAGTGCACTTTGAGTTTTAGGGCTAGCACGGTTGATCTCATCGGCTAGCACCATCTGCTTAAAGATAGGCCCTGGATGGAATACGAATTGAGATTGTTCTTTATCAAAAATGGATACCCCCAAGATATCCGCTGGCAACATGTCACTGGTAAATTGTACTCTTTGATGGCTCAGGCCCAGACTTTGCGCTAGCCCCTGGGACAGACTGGTTTTCCCCATGCCTGGAAGATCTTCAATCAAAAGGTGTCCCTTGGCTAAAATACAGGTGATGGCCAACTTTATTTGCTGTGGTTTACCTAACAGTACCTGTTCGAGTTGCGCTAATAACGCGGTTATCGCTTGGTGAGACATAACTGTCCTTGTAGAGAGTGAGCCAACATTTATCAATATTCATTATCTCGAGTATCGCTTAACTATGCGATATAACGGCTGTTTTGGCTAGCCAATAATGGTTTCTGTGTTGTCGTGTGCCTTGATAAGTTGTTTCAAGGCGATCCTAGGTTTGGCTGTGACAAAGTCCGTTTTAAATAGAAAGCCTTGCACTAAGTCGATGCCCAGTTCCTGTGCAGTATTGAGCTGCTTTGCGGTTTCAATACCTTCTAAAATAGTCAATTTCCCCGCAAATTTACCGTACTGAACTAAGGATTGAATGAGATAACGTTGCTGGCTACACGCGAGTTGGTTAAGCCAACTCATATCAAATTTTAGGCAACTCACTTGGCTCATCAGTGCAAGCGACAGCATGGCATGGGGGGCACCAATATCATCGAGAGCGGTGTTAATCTGAGATAGATGTAACTGAGTGACCAGTTTTTCAGATTTTTGAGCATCGTTAACGCAGGTATTTTCAATAATTTCAACGGTAAGGTGTCTATGCGTGACAAACTCACGAATAAAAAGAGGAAGATTTTCAAGATCAACTGCGTGTGGGTCTAGGTTGACAAAAAGCGCCAAATTAGGATTTGAATGGGCAATTTGTAACTGTTTTGCCGCCAGTTCAACTTGGGTTAGCAACGCAGGGTGATGATGCAGTCGATCGAATACCTGATTGGGTGCAATAGGGTTGTTATTGGGTGTAACAAAACGAGCGAGTGCTTCGTAGCCGTAAATTGTCCCAGTTTGGGCATTAACCAAAGGTTGGTACTCGCATCCCATAGTGAGCATTGCAAGATCTGTCATGATGCGTCGCTGTTAATCTAAATGATAATTATTAACACTTGCTGGGCGGTGATCAAGGAATCTTTGATAATCAGTGATCTAACTGCTGCTAATTTGCACTAACACATCTCTGATTAAGTCGACATTAGTAACGAAATGCGAGCTCCTGCTCAGAAAACAGCTGTGGTGGTTGCTGTTGCTTGATTTGATAAATGATGCGATAACTCAGCACAGCTTGGACATACTCTCGAGTTTCAGTGAAGGGGATAGATTCGATAAAACTCATGACATCTAACTGACCATCACTGACTGCTAGCCAGCGTTTGACTCTGTGTGGACCTGCATTGTAAGCGGCGGTAGCCAGTACTCTATTGCCGTTAAATTGCTCAAGCAGGCGTTTGTAGTAGCGACTACCCAGTTGGGTGTTAATGTCGATGTCATACAGGCTCTTTTGACCACGGTATTTTAGTTTTGATTTTTTAGCGGTCTCTTTCGCTGTTGCAGGCATCAATTGCATTAAACCTCGTGCGCCAACACCTGACGTGGCCCACGGATAAAAGGCGGATTCCCTGCGGGCAATTGCTCTGATCTCATTAATATCTACATTGACCTGTTGGCTGGCTTGCTTAAAGGCTTTGTCCGCGGCATAGGGAAAACGCATCGTCATATCATTCCAAAGTTGTGCTTGAATGCTCGCTTGTACGCCTAAATCATGCCACTGGCGCGCTTGGGCGAGCAGGCCATATTGAGCCCTTACGGCTTTTGGATGGCGATTAAGCATTAATACCCATTCTGCACGAGCATCGATGGTTTTATCGATTGCGAGTAGCTCTTCTACGCGGGCTAAGCCTGCGTCATGGTCTAGGCTGGTGTATATTTCAGCATCTTTAAGGGTTGTCTGATGCCCCAGTTGAAACTCAAGGCTTAGGGTATCGGCGGCACTGAAGCCGTAAAAATTGCGTTGCTGTGCTAGGTTAACTAACCCTTGCTGTGTTAAGGCGTTCGTGTGCTGCGGGTATTTTGTTAGCCAATATTGCCAGCGTGCCTTTTGCTGTTTCTCTGGCGTAAGTAAGGTGAGAAGCTGCGGTAACTTTTCTTTATCGGCTTGGCGAATAGCCCAGCGGAGTCTGAGTTCTACTAAATCATCGCTATCGAGCAGCGGTAGCATGCTATCGATAAAGCTTTGCAGTGAGTCCTCTTGTCGTATGAGGGCTCGTTTAATCAAATAACGACTTAGTTTTCGTCCTTGATGATCACTAAAGCGGTCCGCTTTTTGATACATCAAGTAGAGTTTTACCGCTTTGTTAAGATCTTTTTTTGCTAGGCGACGAATACCTGCATCGACAATATCGGCGTTAATATTTGCTTTAGCGAGAAACGGTTTACTGTGTCTTAAGGTTCTTGGGTCTTTATAAACACTGAGCAAGCGCTGCGCATCGCTTTTATGTGTGGTGACCTTTTTTGCCAAAAACTTGAGTAGCCCATATTCACCTGCATTGAAAGCCAATAACATACGTGACCAGATTAAGTCTTGAGTGCGGTAGCCTGCTTTTTCCCATTCCGTGAATAGAGGATCGCATTCCTTGGGGCGTGAGCGTCCATGTAGCCAGAGTTTGCTAGCTCCTTTATAAGCCAACTCAAGCTTACCAGCGGTTCTTTGGGCCCGATAGAAATAGCATTGCAGTACTAAGTTGTTAGGTTCGTCAGGACTGATAAGCAAAAAGTCTTGCCAGCGCTTTTGTTTACCAGCAGCCATTAGATAACGATAACGTGCTGTTTGATATAAAGGCGTGTCTTGAAAAGAGGCGATTGCGGTTAATGCCGTGCTGCCATCTAGCGATAAAATATCATCAATATTGGCATGAAAATCCAGATAGGGCGTTAATGGATAGCCCTTGAGCGTGTGACGCAGTGATTGATAGTCAGCCATTCTTTCTTGTGATAACGCTTCTCTGGCTTCGAGGTACTGCTGTTGATGTGCGGTTAGCGCGGATGCACTGGCACTCGTGCTTATCAACATCGCTATAAACAGTTGTAAAACTCGATAAGCAAAAATGCGATATAACGGCAATGGCATTTTTATTAACTCCTAGTTAACTTTCCCTATTAAATGTGGCGACTCACCACCAGGTTAACATTCCTTTAATTCAGTTTTGTGTCAAACGCTTGATGCTCATCTAACGCTTTATCCACCAGTTGTGCATCAAGCTGTTTAGTGGTGACGACACCAAGTTGCTGCATCTGATGAGCTTGACGAAGCAAATTTCCTTTGCCTGTGCTCAGCTTACCCATTGCATTTTGGTAGCTTTTATCCAGAGAGTCGATGGCGCGGCCCACTTTGTCCATATCCTCTATGTAACCACACAATTTGTCATACATTTTACCCGCTTGCTTGGCGATCCGCTGCGCATTTTGGTTTTGATACTCATAACGCCAGATATTATTGATTGTTCTTAAGGCGACCAATAGATTGGTTGGGCTAACCAACATTATGTTGTTTTCAAGTGCATAGTTAACCAAGCTAGGATCATGTTCAATCGCTAACAAGAATGCAGGTTCGAGTGGAATAAACATTAGCACATAATCGAGGCTTTTTAAGCCATGCAACTGCTGGTAGTCCTTTTGACTGAGCCCTTTAATATGGGCTCGAATAGATTGGCAGTGTTCTTTAATGGCTGTCAGTTTAATCGCTTCATCGTCGCTATTGAAATAACGCTCATAGGCAACTAGTGACATTTTGGCATCAATCACTACATCTTTGTTTTCTGGTAGGTGAACAATGACATCGGGTTTAAATCGTTTACCCTGATCATTTTTAAGGTCTTGTTGGGTATCATATTCATGACCTTCACGCAGGCCGCTTTCTTGCAGTACCCGTTCTAAGATCACTTCACCCCAATTGCCCTGTTGCTTGTTGTCACCCTTTAAGGCTTTGGTTAAATTGATGGCGTCTTGGCTCATCTGTAAGTTTAACGCTTTTAGCGATTCTAACTGATGTTTGAAAGCACTTCGCTCAGCTTGCTCTATGGTATATGACTCCTGCACCTGCTGACGAAAGCCCTCTAATTGTTGCTTGAAGGGCGACAGTATATGGCCTAACTGTTGTTGACTCTGGCTCTGTAGCTTTTCGCTTTTGGCATCAAATATTTTGTTGGCGAGGTTTTCAAACTGCTCACTTAAGCGCGTCTCTGAGGCGTTAAGTTGGGCGATTCTATCCTCTAATGCTTGCGCTTCTGCTTGATGTTTCACCATTAAGGTTTGCTGCATCGCATTGGATTTTGACAAGGCAAGTTGGGTTTCTAACTGTTTACGTTGTGTTTGCTGCAATTGTTCTTCTAAATCACTGCATCGCAGGGCTTGTGCTTGGCTCATGCCTAATAATGTCATTTGGTGCTCTAACTTTTGCTGCAGTGCATAATTATCTTGTTGCTTGTCTTCTAATGCAGCTTGAGTTAGTGCTTGTTGTTGGTTGAGTGCTTCAATCGCAACGGCGTGCTCATCAATCTGTTGTTGCTTCAGCTGCTGCCATCTGCTGCGAGTGAGGCATTGATTGATCAGCGCACCGATAAGAATGGAGAGAAAGGCGACACCGGCCAATGCAATGATTTCAGGAACGGATAAGGAAAGGGCAACAGGCATAAAAGCAACACCAGTAATTTAAGATGGGTTAAGCGTCTCATGGGACACCTTAGTGTTCAATAGGTCAAAGGGTGTTTGCTTAACTCTTATGCGTTAATTATTTTTTATGTGAAATTTTTTGGCTCTTCGTGCTATCTATTGAGGTATGAGTTAAGCAATCACAGAGGTGTGTGAGTGAAAAGCACTAAATTTGGCAAGATTAAGTCTGCTTCTAGCTGGAATGAAAAAGAAAACAGTGTCACCCCGGAGGGCGTGTTTAATGACAGACGTAACATCATTAAAGCCTTAGGGCTTGGTGCGATAGGTGCAAGTATCCCCGGACATGTTCAGGCCGGCCTTTTTGATCTGTTTGGAGAAAAGAAAGCCGTTGATCCTTTTGTGACCCAAGTGCTCGACTTCACCAAAAACAGTGCATTTGGGTTAAAAGAGACACTCACCCCAATGCAAAAAGTGATAACCCATAATAATTTTTATGAGTTCGGCACCAGCAAAACAGATCCTGTTGATAATGCACAAGGTTTTAAAGTTGATCCTTGGGTATTAAAAATTGAAGGATTAGTGGATAACCCGCTAACGTTAGATTTAGATGATTTGACTAAGCTGTTTGCGCTCGAGGAGCGTATCTACCGTTTACGCTGTGTCGAGGCATGGTCGATGGTTGTTCCTTGGGTCGGTTTCTCATTGGCCTCATTACTTAAAAAGGCTGGGGTTAAATCGTCGGCAACCCACGTGGCGTTTGAGACCTTGTTTGACCCTGACCAGATGCCTGGTCAAAAGAGCCGTTTAATGGGCGGTGGTATTCACTATCCTTATATCGAAGGGCTACGCCTTGATGAAGCCATGAACGATTTATCATTTATGGCCGTGGGCTTATACGGCAAAACGTTACCCGCACAGAATGGTGCGCCGATCCGTTTAGTCGTCCCCTGGAAATACGGTTTTAAGAGTATTAAATCGATTGTCCGTATCCGAGTGATGGATAAGCAACCGCCTACTAGTTGGAATCAACTTGCTGCCAATGAATATGGCTTTTACGCCAATGTGAACCCCGAGGTCGATCATCCAAGGTGGTCTCAAGCAACTGAGCGCCGTATCGGTGAGGGCGGTATATTTTCAGCAACTCGGATAGCAACAAAGCCATTTAATGGCTATGGGGAGCAAGTTGCGCACCTCTATAAAGGTATGGATTTAAGTCGGTTTTATTAGGCTATGCAGGTCTGTCGAAGATAACCCTTAGGTTTTGTGATTGGAGTAGTTTGTCGTGCGTTTATCCTTAAAACACCTTCTGCCAATCAAGGTGATGTTTCACCTGTTGGCAATTTTACCCTTCTGTTATCTGTTGTTTACTGTGCTGAGTGAACGTGCTGGTGGTGATCCGGTGCAGTATATTATTCATTATACAGGGATGGGCGCACTCAACGCCTTAGTTGCGGTATTACTGGTATCGCCGATTGCCAAACGATTTAAACTCGGGGTATTGATGCAAACTAGGCGTTTATTGGGCCTCTATGTGTTTGGCTATGCGTCTTTGCATATTTTTTCATTCTTGAGTTTAGATCTGTTATTTGAATGGCAATTGTTAGCCAGTGAGATTGTTAAACGTCCCTATATTTTGGTTGGTGCATCGGGCTATCTGATTTTGGTGCTATTGGCTGTTACCTCATTTAACCGTATTCGGCGGAAAATGGGCCGAAGCTGGCAAAATCTGCATAACAGTATTTATCTACTTGCACTGCTGGCACCCATTCATTTTTACTGGTCAGTAAAGTCTGAAGTTATTGAGCCTTCTATTTATCTAGGGATATTTATTTGCCTGTTGATTGTCCGTTTTAAGTCAGCCAAATTAGTTAAAAAGACTAATGTGGCTTCAAAGAAAGTGAAGGTTGTTTAGTGCACTATTTGCGCTTTCACTGAACTGGTAGCTATTACCAGTCGTAAGCTTTGCAAGGTACATGTTATCGTCCGCTATCTTAATGAGGGCTTGACGGGCGACATCATCATTGGGCAGCAGGGCGATGCCTATGCTGGCCTCAAGCCGAACTTGATGGCTAGGTAGGTTTAGGGGTTGCGACAAATTTTTCAGTATTTTGTCGCATACCAATTTAACTTCTAATAGCCCACTGATAGGCTCAAGCCAGATAACAAACTCATCACCACCTATACGGGCACAAATATCAGAACTTCTTACTGATTTGAGTAAACGCGCTGCACACTCGACTAAGACTTGATCGCCAATGTGATGGCCTAAAGAATCGTTAATCTGTTTAAATTTGTCCAGATCGATAAACAACAAGGCGGCATGAATCCCTGTTCTATGGCACCGAGCGATGGCTGTATCGATTTGACGCTCGAAAGCACTGCGAGAATAAAGTTGGGTTAGGTCATCATGCTCAGCGACGAATTTGAGTTTTTCGTGTTGTGCTTGAAGTTGCTGAGTTTGTCGCTGAACTTCAAACTGAAGGGCTTCTTTTTTTATGGTGGTTTCGTTGAGCCTTAATGTCATTTTATTGAATTGCTCGGCGACGTCAGACAGCTCATTGTCTTGCTGTATCATAATTTTTGTCTGCAGATCGCCTTTGCTGAGGCGCAGGATCCCTTTAGTTAACCTAAGAAGGCTTTGGTTAAAAACTTTTAAGGTTGCTTGGATTTGATGTAAAAGCGCTAACGAGCCTAACAATAGGATACAGATGGCAAAATAGAGAATAATTTTCTGCTGGTGGGCAACATGTCGAATCATTAAGCTTTGCGCACTGGTTAACTCCTCGCTCATGGCTTGTAAGGTCATATTAAATCGTGCCGTTAACATACCATTGGTGCTTGTGATACCGTGTTTTGTCGTGGTGGCGAGGCCTTTATCTGCGAAGGTAAGTAGTGCTCCTAAATTGTCATTCATCCTAATTAGATTGGTAAAAATAGAGGTGATTGCAATTTTTTTGAAGTGGTGAGTACTAAGTTGTTGACTGAGAATGTCGTGGGCAGCTTTTGTTTGTGCTAATGCTTCTTCATCTTGGAATTCTTGCAGTATCCACAGCCGACTTCGTAAGGTGTCTACTGCATTTTCTGTTCGCATAATATAGTCCAACCGATCAAAGTTAACGTCTTGTAGGTGCTTCAAGCCAATAAAAGTCGCAATGATGATGCTGGTTAATAGCAAACTGATTAACAAAATAATTTTCAAGCGCGTGTTTATCATGGTGAGTTAATCTTCCTTGCCACTCTCTAAGACATGACGTAATGCTTTATCATTGAGTAAAGTCCTAAAATCAGGCACAGATAGTGCTATGGTCTTCTCTCTGGCGACTGCCCAACGTCCTTGTGTTTGTAAGTTGGATAATAGAGAGTTGTTTAAGGATAGTCGAAACACATAGTCACTCCAGGTCCACTCCAACTCATTTAACGGCACTTTCAAGTATTCACTGATTATTTGTTTCGCCTGCAAAGGATATTTGGCTATGAACAACTGCGCTTCATCTATCGCTTTTAATACCTTTACATGCTGTCGATAATGGCTTTGAGCATGTTGTTGTGTACTAACCAAGTTGAAAGAGAGGTTATAAGTCCCTTTACTTGGAAATTGATAAATTTTATCGGGATGAGCTCTGTTGAGTTGATACCCAAAGGGTTCCCACACAGAAATAGCATCAACGTCTCCAGCGATCAGCGCAGGCCCTAAGTCTTGTGGTGGCAAATAGACCTTTTCTATATTGAGATCATGTTGTCCAGTGATAATTAAAAAAGCATCAACAAAAAACTCACTGGCACTGGCTTTGACCATCCCTATTTTACGATGATTAAGATCGGTAATCGCTGGTTTTTCATCTGTGCCATAAGTTATCAACTTTAGATCATTATCAGATTCAACAAAGCTAGCTAATAGGCGAAAGTCCTGCCGCTCAAAGCTGTTGAACATGACGACAGACTCCGAACTCGTCGCTAAGTCAGCTTGGCCCGTAATCATGGCTTCAAAACAGAGGTGCCCGCCTCGAAATGGCATCAGTTCAACATCTATTTTATGTTTTTTAAAAATCTCTAATTGGCGCGCGATAATAATCGGTGCACTTAATGGTGTCGTTGACATGGCAATACGTAGTTTATCTGTTGGTTCCATGTCTGCCGATTGGGATAGATAATATCCAGATCCAATGCCTCCGATGGCTAGGAGCAGAATAGCGGTGTAAATCGCAAGTTTTTTCATTAAACCCTTTGAGTATAAAGCGGATGTTGTTTTCTAAGTTTAGAGCGTTACTGTGATCTCGCTTAATTTTTTGTGCTTAAACTATCACTAAATAGATATTGCCGAAGATTGGTGGGCGATCTGAAGCAGCGGATCACTGTTAGCAACCTTTGACAAAAGTAGCTTGATGAACAAGATTTAAAGGAATGGCGTCCTCAGCATTTATGGCGAGGTGGGAAGATGGAATCAATAAACAACTTGTTTAGAAAGATCAAAATATCTAGTCGATTAATCGTGATGCTAGCATTAGCCATTGTCGCTACCATCGTCATGTTTATGTTTGCGTTAACAAACATTGAGGGGCTATTACTGGCGGAAAAACAGGCAAAGTTGTCGTCATTGTCTGATGTGGGTGAGAAAGTGATTGCTCGTTACTACGATAGTGCTCAGCAAGGGATGATGAGTGAAGGTGAGGCAAAGACTGCAGCGATAAAAGCGCTGGATACGCTGCGTTACAGTGGTAATGAATATTTTTGGACCTTAGATAGGCAAGGTAATATGGTCCAGCACGCTTTTGCTAAGAAGTTGGTTGGCACAAATGTACTCGGAATGAAAGATCCAAATGGTGTGTTGTTGTTTCAGGAGATGGTGACTGGCACAGCAAGTTCCGATTATGCGCTAATTAATTATATGTGGAACAAACCTAATGCAACGGCACCCAGCCCGAAAATGAGCGTTGTTAAGCGGTTTAAGCCGTGGGGCTGGATAGTGGGAACGGGCATATATGTCGATGATATTGATCAGCAGATGACGGCGTTTGCACTAAAATATTTTGTTATCGCTATTATTGTGTGGCTACCAGTTATTTTACTACTTTGGCTAATATCACGAAGCATCTCTGCACCAATGAAACAAACCATCGCAGCGTTTGAGAATATAGCCAGTGGCGATGGGGATTTAACGCTACGGCTGAAAGCGTCTGGTAATGATGAACTGCAACAAGTCGCAGCCAGTTTCAATGCGTTTGTGACTAAAATTCAATCCTTAGTTACCTCAGTTTCTGCATCGGTAAGCCATAGTCGCGATCTCGCTGTTGGACTGGCCGATATCTCTGCTGAAGCAAGTACTGTCACTAGTAATATGCAGGCTGAAACCGAGAGTGTGGCGACAGCCATCAATGAGATGTCTATGGCGGCATCTGAAGTCGCGTCAAATGCACAACTTGCGGCCGATAGCGCAAGTGATGCAGACGGTCAAGCCGATAGAACCAACCAAGTGGTTGATAGTGCTGTCGCAAAAATCACCTCGCTATCACAAGAGTTAGAAGTCTCTTCGAGAGTGACCCAGGAACTACAGGTCAGTTCGAGCAAAATTGGTCAAATACTCGATGTTATCGTTGGCATTGCAGAGCAAACTAATTTGCTGGCGCTTAATGCGGCTATTGAGGCTGCGCGAGCAGGTGAAGCTGGTCGTGGTTTTGCTGTTGTGGCGGATGAGGTACGTACCCTGGCTAGTCGAACTCAAGAGTCAACCCAAGAGATCAATAGTATTATCGATGCAATTAGAGATGCGATAGAGAGCGTTAACACCTCGGTAATACGTGCTAAGGACCAATCGGCAGAAACGGTTTCAGAAACTGCCGAAGTGGTTGATTCATTGGGAATGATAAAGTCATCGATAAAACAGATCTCTGATATGAATATTCAAATTGCCGCGGCGACAGAAGAGCAGAGCGCTGTGATCGCCGAGCTTAATATGAACGTGACCAGAATCAACGATATCTCCCTCGAAAATCAACAAAAGAGTGTTCAAATTGGTGATGCCAGCGAGATGATTAAAGCCGGTTCTAGTGAATTAGAGACCTTAGTCTCAAGCTTTAAAGTGTAATGTAAATGGCCTGTTTCGTAGCGGAGTTGGGCCATTAACGTTTTTCGGCTTGCTGTTGCATGATAGCGACCACTTGGTCAAAGGTGATCTCATACTCCCGTGAGAGATGGATGATCTTAGTTCTATAGGTTTGCAACAGTTCTTGTTGACGCTGCTTATGTTTCTCATCATCGACAAGTTTATTGACCACCTCTTGTAATATGAGCAATCTTCTCAAATTATAATCAAGTGACGTTAAGTAGGTTTCCATCTGATTATGGGTGCGAGCTTGCTCTAGTCCGCTGGTATTTTTTTTGTCATAACCATATTTATCGAGTGCGGCAATTGCGTGATTTAATTCATCTGTCTGGTTCATTCTAAATCGCTATGGGTTGACGGATTAATCGGAACACCAGTATGAAATGGCATTAGGTTTTACTTAAGTGTCGATTATAGAGTGAGATCAAGGTGAGTAAAAGCAATTGATTTTTTATTCATCAATTTTTAATTTTTTTGACTATTAATTATAGTAAATTAGAGAGCGAACCCATTAATTTTGCCATGGAGGCATCTATGTTAGACCTACTTCCTGATCTATTCGATAACTATGAAGAGCAACTTCATTTACTTGCCCCTCATTACCAGCAATATGGGCATAAAAACATATTTTGGGGCGAAATTGTCACGGTTAAGTGCCATGAGGATAACTCAAAAGTTAAGCAGGTCTTAGCACAACCTGGTGAGGGTAAAGTGTTAGTGGTCGATGGCGGCGCTTCAAATCGGCGAGCATTGCTTGGGGATATGATCGCGCAAAGTGCTGTCGATAATGGTTGGAGTGGGATAGTGATCAATGGTTACGTTAGAGATGTGGCAGCACTAAAAACAATGCCTATCGGTATACAAGCACTTGGTGCTAATCCGATTAAAACAGATAAGCGCGATATCGGGGATGTTAATGTTACTGTCGAGATAGATCGCGTTATAATTAAACCAGGTATGATGCTGTATGCCGATGACAATGGTATTGCGGTCACCGATGAAGCATTGTCATTGTCACATCTTCTTTAAGTTGTTGGTATAACTCCAGATGGAATCTGTTATGAAAATAGTAAAATGGATACTTATTGCTTTTGTGTCGTTATTTATCCTATTGGTTGGATATTTAACCCTTGTTTTTGATCCGAATGATTTTAAGCCGCAAATTGTGGATGCGGTTAAAGAGCAAACGGGTCGTGAGTTGCGTATTAACCAAGATTTAAGTTGGACCTTCTTTCCTAGTATAGGTATTGCGCTGGGGGATATTAGCTTATCTAACCCTACTGGCTTTAAAAATAGCGATATGGTTAAGGTGAATAATATGGTTGCCGAAGTTGCGCTAATGCCGCTGCTAAGTAAGGAGGTTGAAATTTCACAACTAAACTTAGATGGCTTAACCGTATATTTAGACACCTATAAAGATGGCCGTACTAGTTTAGATGGGTTAAATGGCAAAGAGGGCGCGAAGCCTGAATCACAAGCACCTGATCAAGCGGGCAGTGCTACACAAATTAGGCGGTTAAATATTGGTGGCGTTACGATTACCAATACCCAGATCCACCTGTTCGATGAAGCCTCTTCAACCACGCAGTTGTTTGTGCTTGAAAAATTTGCTCTTGGTGAGTTTTCGTTGGGACAGCTTGCTGATTTTTCTTATCGTTTTACCGCCACATTACCTGATATCTCTGTGAGCAGCGAAGGCGCTGGGCAATTGACCGTGGCAGAAAACTTGGCACAAATTAAAATTGAGAATTTTGCTATCAGCAACGGTATTAAAGGTGAAGCGATACCCAATAAAGCGATGACAGTGGCACTTAAGACTAGCTTAACCTTGGATCTCAACCAAAAGCAGGTGAGTGGTTTGCTGTCTGAGTTTTCTGCCAATGAGATACAAGCTAGTGGTAAGTTTGATGTTGATTATGGTGCCAAGGTGCCGGCTATTGTGGCATCGCTTGAGTTGGGCGATATTGATTTAGATAAGTTGATGCCTAAAAGTGAAACGGAACAGGAACAGACCACACAAACGGCTTCAGGTTCTGCCAAAGAGCCTGATCTGTCTGGAATGAAAGCGGTTAATCTTAAGTTTGACATGCGGATAAAATCGGTGACCGTGGCCAAGCTAAAAACCACTAACTGGATGATGAAACTGGGGCTAAAAGATGGGGTGCTAGACTTAAGCCAACTTTCTGCCGACCTTTATCAAGGCAAGTTGCAAGCCAAGGCACAGCTAGATGGACGTCAGTCCGTTGCGAGTTATCGTTTTGACAAATCAATTTCCGGCATTCAGGTTCGACCGCTGTTGACTGATGCAGCTGGCGTTGACATGCTTGCTGGTACCACTAATTTCTCTGTATCGGGTTCAGGTAAGAGCTTAATTCCCGATAATATAAAGCGTAATTTAGTGGCAAAAGGACAATTTGAAGTGGCAGATGGAGCGCTGTATGGTGTCAATATTCCGCAAATGATCCGCGATGCACAGGCTAAATTAAGCGGTGATCTCAGTGCTAGTGGTGCTGGAGAGAAAAAAACCGACTTTACCAGCCTTACGGGGAGCTTCTCGATGGCAAAAGGGGTCGTAACAAATCCCGACTTAGCCATGGCCTCGCCGTTAATTCGTCTAGCAGGCAAAGGAACGGTGAATGCTATTTCTGAGGCGATTGATTACAAGTTAACCACCTCTGTGGTTGGCTCATTAGAGGGGCAAGGCGGTGGCGAGCGTAATGCATTACAAGGTATTGAGATCCCATTTTCAATTACTGGAACTGCCACTGAGCCCAAATTTGGCCTAGATACTGAAGCACTTTTCGATGCCAAATTGAAGCAAGAAACAGAAAAGGCGACTGAAAAGTTAAAAGATGGCTTGTTTAAAAAGCTTGGTGGCTTCTAATGCGAAATAGGTCAAGATTATTGATCCACTGTGCAGTGCTTGCTGCGGTGTCAGGTTGTAGTTCAACGACACTTTCTGCCGCCTCTGATGCTAAAAATGTGCCTAACGTGGTCAAGTCAAGTCGCCATGGTGACGATGATCATCGCATGGTTTTAGGTAAAGGTGCCGAACCATTAATGCCGACAGTGATCGATCCTGCCACGGTTGAGGGAGTGCTTGAAGGTCAGCTTAGCACTGTTGATGTCGATAAAGGCTTAAAAGTACTGTTAACCGTGACCAACCCAAAACCTTACGGTGTACCGATTCAGTATCGTTCGGGGAAAACTGCCGATCTTTGGGTGGTAGATTCGTCGGGTGGGCGCTTATGGGCTTGGTCAGATGGCATGATGTTCACTCAAGTCATACGCGATATTGTCGTTGGCGCGGGTGACGAGTTTACTGTGGCTTTTACGATAACAGCTGAGCAATTGACCCGTTTCCCTAAGGGGTGCCTACTCGTGGCTAAGTATGCGGGCGCTGCAACCGAATCAAGCCAAGTTGCCCTTGCTGATGTGATATTGCCGCTGCCTTAATTTGTTAAGCGTGAAAAAAAAGCGATGTCATGGACATCGCTTTTTTATTGCTGCGAAACGTTATGCGCGACGCTTTTTTACTTGAGCTTATACTCGCGTTCTGGTCACATCGACATATAGGGTTAGCTTTTGCCCCGGTTGTAAGTACTTTTGATTTGATAAAGCATTCCATTGTACTAGCTGCGCAACAGTGACCTTGAACTTACTAGCAATCCGAGCCAAAGAGTCACCAGAACGAACGGTATAATTGACGGTTCGGGTGATTTTGTTGCCGCTTGGCGCTGATTGCCAGATCACTAATTTCTGCCCAAGGTTAAGCGTATCTTTTGGCGCCATACCATTCCATCTGGCGAGACTCGATACTTTAACTTTGTGCTGCTTGGCAATTTTCCACAAGGAATCACCGCTAACAACCGTGTAGTAACTTTTTTGTCCTCGGCCACTACTTGATTGACGCTTTTCGAGGCGTTGATTAGCAGACAGTAAATACTGTGAAGGGTCTTTGGCCGCAACAGGAATTAGCAGGTATTTACCAGCGATAATCCTGTTGTTTTTAATATCGTTTACGGCTCTAAGGGCCGAGGGTGTGGTGTTATAACGCTGGGCAATAAGACCTAAGCTATCACCGGAACGGATTTTATAGCGCTGCCATTTTAGCCTGTCTTTACTGTCACTATTAGCTAAGGCGATTGTAAACTGCTCCGCTTTGTCTACTGGCACCACTAAGTGATGGGGGCCATTTGGCGCAGTTGCCCATTGATTAAAACCAGGATTAAGCGAATGTAGCTCAGTTAGACTCATTTGTGCCATTTGAGCGGCAAGCGCTAAGTCAATTTGACTGCCAATATCAATAACGGTTAGCTGTGGTTCATTACTGATGGGGTGCAGTGATATGCCATACGCGTCAGCATTTTTGATCACATCGGCCAGTGCCAGCAACTGTGGCACATAACGCTCGGTTTCCCGAGGTAGGTCGAGTGACCAAAAATCGGTGTGCTCGCCATTATTTTTATTACGTCTTACGGCATTGCGCACTCGACCTTCGCCGGTATTATAGGCCGCTATGGCATAAAGCCAGTTTTGATAGGTTTTACCATAGAGGTATTCAAGCATATCTAGCGCTGCGGTCGTGGCAGCAGGTACGTCGCGACGGCCGTCATACCACCAGTTCATCTCTAGACCAAAATGTTTCGCCATGGGGGCGGTAAATTGCCACAAGCCAGAAGCCGCACCATGAGAGTAGGCAAATGGGTCAAAAGCACTTTCAACGATAGGTAACAGTGCAAGCTCAATGGGCAGCCCTCTGCGTTCAATCTCATCAACAATGAGAAACATAAAGGGGGTTGCGCGCTCGGATACGCGTTGCAGATGCTGTGGATGTTTAATGTACCAATCGCGATATTGATTCACCAATTTCTGATCGGGGATAGGCATTGCTAAACCGAGGCGAATGCGTTGCCATACATCGGTTATCTCAATGGGGGTTGGCGCAACAACTTCCTTGTCGATAGCGACAATCGTCTCAGGCGGCTTAATTGTGACAGGAGCCTGGGTTGGCTGCTCAGTCAAATTTTGACAACCAGCAAGCAGGGTCAATCCCCCTGCTATAAAGACAAAAGGTAAGCGCATCGAAAAATCCTCACAAGATGTCCCTCTATCAAAACCCATCAAAACAGGGGAAGGGGACTTAATTAGCGCGCTATTGTAAATGATTTATTAGAACTTGTCCTTCCATTGCCTCAGAAGCGTGAAACAGCGCTGCGTGCTATCAATGGCTTGTTGTGAATGACGAGCGACGCTAGCTTGTATCGCTTTGTTATCTGCACGTAAAAATGGGTTGATGCTACGTTCTAGTCCAATAGAAGTCGGGAGCGTTGGTTTATCCTGTGCCCTAAGCTGTTGCGCCGCTTTAGTGTATTGGCTCAGAGCATGATTATCGGAGTCAACGGCCTGAGCGAAGGCCAAGTTAGCTAGAGTGTACTCATGGGCTGGGTAGACTAAGGTGTTTGTATCAAGAGAGGCTAATAGATTGAGGGAGGCAAGCATCTGCTCTGGCGTACCTTCAAAGAGTCGACCACAGCCACCACTAAATAGGGTATCACCGCAAAAAAGATGGCCTGCGAAAAAATAGGCGATATGGCCTAAGGTGTGGCCAGGGAGGTGGATAACTTTTATTGGTGTTGGTTCAAACGGCACGCTAATGGACTGAGTGCTTGGAGAGATAGGATGGGTTAAGCCGGTTATGTTTTCATTGTCGGGGCCGTATACTGTCAGACTATTGCCGTAATGTTGCTGTAGCTGAGCGATACCACCAGTATGATCGGCATGATGATGGGTAATGAATATGCCTGTCAAACTCATTTTATGCTGGTTAAGGTAGGTAATCACCGCGTTGGCGTCACCTGGGTCGACAACAAAGACGTGGTCGTTCTGCTCATGAGTGATTAGCCAAATATAGTTATCATTGAAGGCGTTGATGGGCGCAATACGATACATAGTCACCTGCATAAAAAGTTGTTTATTTAGTGCCTAGTTTACTGAGTAATACGGTTGCGTGTATAGCGCTTTAGGGCGCAAATGCTCTATGATGATCGCATGTCAACAATAACTCGCTAGTGCATTGGAGATATCTGTGTCCCTTATTATGCCAACCAAGCCGATGGAATGGAAAGACTTGCCTAATGGTGAGTGGATCCAAGAGGCGGTCGAAGATAAGTTGGACCCATGGTGGCCTAAGGTCTTTGGCTATCATATGCTCAGTGTCGGTCCATTAAGTGCCACACTTGAAAAGGGTAATTTGCCTATTGGCAGACAGTTTTCGTTGGGTCCATGCAGCGACCAGAACCTTATTGGCGACTTTAGTGAGTTACCCATACAAAATGGGGTGATTGATGCCGTGGTGTGTAGCCTTATTTTAGATTTTGAACACGACCCTTACAAAGTCCTGCGTGAAACTGACAGAGTGCTGATAGCTGGTGGTTATCTGTTTATTATTGGTTTTAACCCTTTGAGCCCAGCGTTTGTCGGCAAGTTGTTACCTCAATTTCAGCAGAAATTACCTTGGAGTGGACGTTTTTTTCGCCCATCGCGAGTAAAAGACTGGCTGGGGTTACTGGGTTATCAAATCGTGGCTGATGAGCGATTAGGGTATCATCACTTTTTAACTGAGATTCAATCAGATAGTATTTGGCAGCATGCATTACAGGCATGGTTGCCGGGAAGTGGGTCGCTTTATTTACTAGTGGCCAGAAAACTGGCAACACCACTAACCCCGATACGCGAGCGAAAACGCGTCCGTCAGCCAAAATGGTCGACGGCCCCTAGTGCGGGCAGAGCAGAACACCTCCACAATAATAATCAATAAAAGATCCGTATTATCGATGAGAATTACCCTTAAACAACTGGCTATTTTTGAAGCGGTCGCCAGAAGCGGTCAGGTTGCTAGAGCCGCCGAGATGATGAATTTGTCTGCACCAGCGACTTCCATGGCATTAGCTGAACTGGAAAAACAACTCGAGGCACGTATGTTTGAACGTGTGGGTAACCGATTACGCCTAAATGCCCAGGGCAGCCTGCTACTGCCGTTAGCGACGGAGGCGATACACAAAGTTGAGCAGATTGAGCATCTGTTCTCCTCTCCTGAGGCTGAGCTTAGTGGCACATTAAATGTGGCGGCTAGTTCAACAATTGGCAACTATCTGTTAGCCAAAAGCGCGGTTGCTTTTTGTCAACAATATACCTCTTCGCTGGTCGATTTAAACATCAATAATACTCAAGCCGTGATCAATGCCGTGTTGGAGTTTAGTGCTGAGGTTGGCTTTATCGAAGGCCAGTGTTTGGACAGCCGGATTAAGGTCGAAGCCTGGCATAAGGATAAGTTACTGGTATTTTGTCACCCCGCGCACCCTTTAGCAGGGCAACGGGTTGAACCAAAAGCGTTAACCGGAATGAGTTGGGTGATGCGCGAAGCAGGATCTGGCACCCGTGATTATTTTCTTAATGCCGCGAATGCTTTAGATATGCAGCCACAAGAAAAATTCAGTTTTTCTACCCCAGATGCCATTAAGCAGGCTGTTAAGCAGGGGGCTGGGCTGGCAGTTTTGTCTGAATTAACCTTAGAGAAAGAGCTTAGCCGCAAAGAACTGGCAGTTATTGATGTAACCGGTTTGACCTTAGAGCGGCAATTTTATCGCATTCGTCATAAGAGCCGGAACCCGACAGCGCTATGTGAGGCGTTCGATCATTTTTGTCAGCGCTTTCTTAATATTGATCACTGAGCAGCAATGTAGCCACTATCTATTTGTTTTGGTTTAGCTTCTGCGGCTTCTCGCGCTAAGGTATCGCAACGTTCATTTTCGATGTGACCCGCATGCCCTTTAACCCAACGCCAATCAATCTTGTGTCCTTGTGTCGCGGCATCGAGACGCTGCCAAAGATCTATGTTTTTCACTGGTTGTTTTGCCGAGGTTAACCAGCCACGTTTTTTCCAACCGTGGATCCATTGAGTGATACCTTGGCGCATATACTGGCTGTCGCTGGTTAGAATAATATTGCATGGCTCTTTGAGTGCTTCTAAGGCGACAATCGGTGCTAAAAGTTCCATGCGATTGTTAGTGGTCATGGCATAGCCATCGGCCATCTCTTTTAGGTGTGAGCGGTATTTCATTACGACACCGTACCCACCAGGACCTGGGTTACCTAAACATGAGCCATCAGTAAATATTAAGAGTTGTTTCAGTCCAGCCATCAAGTTGCTACCATAGCGATAAATGTGGGCAGTATACCCAAAATTACTAATCAAAAGCGTAACGGTTATGAATATTATCTCCAGTGCAAAACGTCAGGTCATTCTCGATACCGAAACCACAGGTATGAATCAAGGTGCCGGTGCTATCTTTTTTGGGCATCGTATTATCGAAATCGGCTGTGTCGAGGTGATTAATCGAAAACTAACGGGGCGACACTATCACGAATATATCAATCCTATGCAGTTGATTGATGAAGAAGCGATAACCGTTCACGGTATCACCAACGAGTTTGTCGCTGACAAACCGGTATTTGCACAAGTAGCACAATCGTTTATTGATTTTATCGATGGCGCAGAAATCGTCGCACATAATGCTAACTTCGATGTTAGCTTCATGGATCATGAATTTTCCTTATTACAGCCTAAGGGGCCAAAAACCACAGATATCTGTCAGGTCCTCGATTCACTGGCTGTAGCCAAATTTTTGCACCCAGGACAAAAAAATAACCTCGATGCCTTATGTAAACGATATGGTATAGACAACTCTCGGCGTGAACTTCACGGCGCACTGCTTGATGCCGAGATCTTGGCCGATGTTTATTTGATCATGACTGGTGGTCAAACTAAATTTGAATTGTCCAATGAGAAGGTGGGTCAGGAAGGTGGTGGTATTATGCGTCTCGATGCAAATCGTGCAAATCTTAAAGTGATCGCGGCATCGGCCGATGAACTAACTATGCATAGTGAAAGGTTAGATTTAGTTGAGAAATCAGGACAATGTATCTGGCGAGGATAAATGTCACCCAATGAATAAATGGCTCACGCAGGTAACCCTAGCGGTCGTAATGACAATCATGAGTGTAGGGCAGTTAAGTGCCAATGTCGTGCCTTATACTCAGGCTAGCGAGTTAAAGAATCGTTTTCGTATTGACCATATGGTGGAACAGTTAACGCTTTTCGTCCAGCGAGAGTATGGCAGTGCCCCGGTGGTTATCGTGCTCCCCGATGGGAGTAAGTGGCATTCATCTCGTCACCCTGATTCGGTGAAATGGGTCGATGGACTCAGCGGTGACATCATCATTATTGATAAGCCTATACCTGGTCCGTGGCAGTTATTGGGGCGCGTTGCACAAGGCTCTACCATCCAGAAGGTGTCAGAGCTCCATATTGAGGTGGAGCCAATGCCACAGCCACTCTATCAAGGTGAGCGTATTAAGGTGGTGGCCAGCTTGATGGGGGATGATCAGCGTATGCGGATGCCCGGTCTGGACTACTTGGTCAATTGGACTGCCAAATTTGTGAGTGAACATCTGCCAGGTGATGAAAACTTTGCTGCGGGTACGCTGATTGTTGGCAGTTACAAAGATAATGGTGAAGCGCTTGATGAGTCACCAGATGATGGCGTATTTACGGGAAATATAAATCTTAATCACCCTTGGGGTCACTATCGTTTCGATGTGAGTGCTGCCAACAATGTGTTTAGTCGTGAAGTTCGTAGTGAGTTTGAGCTACTGCCTATGCCTATCTCAGTGGATATCATTGAGCCAGACGACCCATTAACAGGTCGTTGGCAGATAGAAATCTTTGTAGACGACACGCAACTTAATCTCGGGGACACTTATTTTGAGTTTGAGTTGGTCGGCCCTGCAGGCTTGCAGTTGACCATTCCTTTGCGGGATTTGACCAGCACAAGAACGCAATTAATGCTGCCTCAGGTGAGTGATTTTGGCAGTTATCGAATAAAAGGTGTTGCAGCGTCAACGGCGTTAGCTGGACGAGAAATCTTGTTAACCTTGCCTGAGCAATTTTTCAATTTAGTACGTCCACCCGATCCTCCCCCGACGGCGGAGGAGTTAGCAGCTATTGCCGCTAAAAAGGCGGCTATTGCCGAGGCAAAAGCCAAAGAAGATGCCATGTTTTGGATCATTACCGTCAATGCTCTGCTCTTGGTGTTGGGAACCATTGCATTGCTAATTTGGCGTAAACGGCAAAATCTCAAGCAGGCACTTGCGGTGACGGCTGCAAGATTGGAAGAGGAGCGAGCCAAAGAGATGGGACCCACACTGGATGAGATAGATTTGACTATGCCAGAAGATATCCCAGAGACTGGTAAGGATAAAAACGAGTAGGATAAAGTCTCGTCATTTTGGTTTCTAAATAGACAGCTTGGTTATTTTTTAACTAATTAGTTTGTTTAGGCAAAAAAGTTATTGACGAGGGTTTACCTGCTCAGTATTATCCTTCGCAACTTGATGTGGAGCGGTAGTTCAGTTGGTTAGAATACCGGCCTGTCACGCCGGGGGTCGCGGGTTCGAGTCCCGTCCGCTCCGCCACTCAAGTACCTAATTTAGATTATTGCTATTATAGTGATAATTAAAGTTTAGGAGCGGTAGTTCAGTTGGTTAGAATACCGGCCTGTCACGCCGGGGGTCGCGGGTTCGAGTCCCGTCCGCTCCGCCAAACAGATTAACCCTTGTCATCTGGCAAGGGTTTTTTTGTGGCTGAGATTTACTTTCTACATGCAGTTCTTCGCCATTTCTTATCTCGTTTCCTAGCGTAAACTAATCGTTTCTCACTCGTTATATTTAGGGTCAGCGATCATTTAGACCTATCAGTATTTTGACCCATTGCACTGCAATTGGGTGCCATAAGGAATAAAGTTGCTATGCTAGGGAGTAGATTGGCAAAGTATGCGCTTCTTTAATGAAGAGCCAATGCACACATAGGAAATATATCGACAATATGCGAACGCGCAAGCATGCTGTCATTAAAACTGTTTATTGATATTTAAGGATAAATATATATGGTTGAGCAGATCACTGCGATGCTTGGTTTAGTCGGTGTGTTGTCTATATTGTGCCAATGGTTGGGCTGGAAGCTTCGTACGCCGGCAATCTTACCGCTGTTGCTGTGTGGTTTATTGGTAGGGCCGGTATTTGGGGTGCTTAATCCCGATGCGATATTCGGTGATCTGCTTTTCCCAATTATCTCTCTTGGTGTCGCCGTCATTCTGTTTGAAGGCGCATTGACTCTTAATTTCTCCGAGATTAAAGACCATGGACGTATGGTTACTCACCTCGTGTCAATCGGCACGTTAATCACTTGGGCGATTATTGGGGTTTCGACCCATTTTATTATGGGCTTTGGCTGGGAGATGGCGATGTTATTTGGCGCCTTAGTAGTCGTGACTGGCCCTACGGTGATTGTCCCAATGCTGAGAAGTATTAAGCCTAAGTCTCAACTCTCCAGTATATTGCGCTGGGAAGGGATAGTCATAGATCCCATTGGCGCTTTATTGGCAGTGTTAGTGTTCGAGTACATTGCTGTCGCGGCCGAGCCAACTAGTCATATTCTTCATTCATTAGCGTATATGTTAGGGATTGGGTTGGGCGTAGGTGCGCTGGCCGGCTATGGAATTGGACAGATCATCCGCAGAGGCTTGGTGCCACATTACTTAAAAAATACTGCCGTGTTGACCATTATGCTAGGGGTTTTTGTCGGCTCAAATCTCATTCAAGAGGAGTCCGGTCTGTTGACCGTAACTGTCATGGGGATTTGGTTGGCGAATATGCGCGGTGTCGATATTGACGATATTATTGAATTTAAAGAAACCCTTACAGTGCTGTTTATTTCCGGGTTATTCATTCTATTAGCGGCGAGATTAGACTCTCAAGCGCTGTTGCAATTGGGTTGGCAGGGGGTTGCATTACTTTTGGTTGTGATGCTTATTGCACGTCCGATAAGCGTGTGGTGCTGTGGTGTCGGTACGTCGTTAACACGGGCGGACAAATGGTTTTTAAGCTGGGTTGCGCCGCGAGGGATTGTTGCGGCGGCAGTTTCTTCACTATTTGCCATTAAACTGGAAAAACTTGGGATACCCGGTGCAGAGCAAATTGTTCCTTTGGTGTTTCTCATTATTATCGGCACTGTGGTTAGTCAAAGTTTGACGGCTGGCGCATGGGCGCGATTTTTAGGCGTTAAAGCGGGGTCAGCGCAAGGATTGTTGATCTTTGGGGCCTCAAAGTTTTCCCGCGAACTGGCGAAAGTCTTATTGAGTAAAAACATCCCGGTTATTCTCGCTGATAACAACTGGGACAACATCAGATTGTCACGTATGGATAATATTCCTGTCTATTTTGGTAACCCTGCTTCAGAGCATGCCGATAATGCTATCGATATGACAGGAGTCGGGCGTTTGTTAGTGCTATCACCTTATCGTCAGCTTAATCCGTTGGTAACGTTTCACTACCAAGACTTTTTAGGCAAAACTAAGGTCTTTGGCCTTAATAACAGTGAGGCAAACAGCGCACGCCACCAGTTGTCAGAGTCTTATCTTAAGCGGCTGTGTTTATTTGGTGAAAATGTCTCCTATGCTCGTCTTGCCAGCACAATGGCAAAAGGGGGCGTAATAAAGAGTACCAATTTGACGGAAAGCTTTAACTTTGAACATTTTAAACAGCGTTATGGTGAAGGCGCCTTGCCACTTATCTACTTGCAAGATGGGCGAGTTAATTTAGTCACTGGAACACTTGAATCGCTTCCTAATGGCATTGAACTGATCAGTTTGCTATCGGTTGAAGCGCTAGCAGAGGCACAAGCCAGCGATGAGCTTAAAGCGCAGAAGGAACCAGATGTTGAGCAGCCAGTATTAAATGGCTAATCTCTTAAGCTATCTTTTGTGGTTGGAAAGGATTTCGTTGTGAACAACAAGGCAGGCCGCTTGCCATCTTGCTTAAAGGTTTCGATGAATTATTGCAGTTCTGGGCTGTTGTTCAAAGGACTAAGCTGCCCCCTTAACGCTTTGATTAAAATCATAAGCTTTGAAAGTATCATGCATGTATAGCATGCGCTTGTAGCAAACAGATGCTGGCCAATAGGCACAAAAAAGGAGACCGTTAGGTCTCCTTTTTGTTTTACGGTTTACGCCGCTTGATGCTGAGTCTCTGGGGAGAGCATTTGAGCACGTAGCTCGACTGGATCGAAGTCATCGACATTAATCGACTTCATACGGCCGATTTCAGCGCGTTCTAGCAGAGCAATTTCATCTTCACTCAGAATACCTAGAGCTTTGCCTTCTGCGGCTAACTTATCTAACCACATAAAGGGTAAGCGTTTACCTGCTGCTTTACAGATCTTGTCGTGCAGTGGCTCACAAGCCAAGATATCTTTAAAGGTTTGCTCCTGAATGCCCACAGCATTGAATTGCGATGGTGTCCAGAATTGGCCTTTGCCAAGGCGGTCACGGCTAGCACACGGGGTCTGCATAATTTTTGCGACCTTGTGGTCAAGCACATCACTAGGACGTTTGATTGGACGGCCGAATGGGAAGATGATAACGCGTAATAGCTTACCTAGACCCATAGGGAAGTTATCGAGTAGATCGTCTAACGAGTCTTGTAATTTGTACAAGGCATCTTCAACTGCCCATTGCAAAAGCGGAAGATCTTCAGTCTGACGACCTTCATCTTGATAACGCTTCAAGGTTGCTGAGGCAAGATAGAGCTGACTGAGCAGATCGCCAAGACGTGCAGAGATACGCTCTTTGCGCTTAAGGCCACCACCTAATGTTGCCATCGCTAAGTCTGACAACAGAGCAAGGTTGGCACTGAAGCGATTCATGTGCTGGTAGTAACGCTTAGTCTTGTCGCTGTATGGGCTGGTAGAGAATCGACTTGAGGTTAAACCAAGCCAGAAACTACGCACTAGGTTACTGGTGGTAAAACCAATATGGCCAAATAGCGCCGAATCAAAATCATTCAGTGCCTTGCTTGCATCGGGATCAAATGCTGATTCCATTTCGGCTAGCACATAGGGATGACAGCGGATTGCGCCTTGTCCATAGATGATCATTGAACGAGTGAGAATGTTTGCGCCTTCGACGGTAATAGCAATAGGTGCCGCTTGATAGCCACGTCCTAAATAGTTGCCTTCGCCTAAACATACGCCTTTACCGCCGTGAATATCCATGGCGTCGATGACACAGCGTTGCATTCTGTCAGTGAGGTGGTATTTGACGATAGCTGAGATAACCGATGGCTTTTCGCCAAGGTCGATACCTGTGGTAGTTAATGTGGTGACGGCGTCCATTAGATAAGCGTTGCCGCCAATACGAGCCATTGGCTCTTCGATGCCTTCAAGCTTACCAATAGGCAACTTAAATTGGCGACGAATACGGGCGTAGGCGCCAGTAGCAACCGCAGCGGTTTTAACGCCACCAGCCGAGTTAGAAGGCAAGGTGATACCGCGGCCAACAGACAGACACTCAACCAACATGCGCCAGCCTTGGCCAGCCATCTCAGGTCCACCAATGATAAAGCTTAATGGCACAAATACCTCGTTTCCACGGGTTGGGCCGTTTTGGAACATACAGTTAAGCGGGAAGTGGCGACGACCTGTTTCGACACCAGGGACGTCAGTCGGAATGAGAGCACAGGTGATCCCAAGCTCCTCTTTATCGCCCAGGAGTTTGTCAGGATCTTGCAGTTTGAATGCTAGACCGAGTACGGTTGCCACAGGCGCAAGGGTTATGTAGCGCTTGTTCCAGGTTAGTTTCATTCCCAGCACTTCTTCCCCTTGCCATTGCCCTTTGCAGACAATACCAAAGTCAGGAATCGCGCCAGCATCACTACCAGCTTCAGGGCTAGTTAAGGCAAAACAAGGGACCTCTAAACCTTTTGCAAGGCGGGGTAGGTAGTGGTCTTGTTGTTCTTGAGTACCATAGTGTTGCAGTAACTCACCTGGGCCTAGTGAGTTCGGTACACCGACCGTTGAAGCCAGTTCGCTACTTAGGCCTGCTAATTTTTGTAACACGCGAGATTGTGCGTAAGCCGAGTACTCAAGGCCGCCATATTTTTTCTTAATAATCATGGCAAAGAAGCCATGGTCTTTTAGATATTGCCAAATTTCAGCAGGTAGATCGGCAAGTTGATGCGATACTTGATGCTCATTAAGCATTTTACACACTTCTTCAACCGGGCCATCTAGGAAGGCTTGCTCTTCAGCGGTTAAACGAGCAGCAGGGTAGTTATGTAATTTTTTCCAGTTTGGCTTGCCGGCAAACAGATCCGCTTCCCACCACGTGGTGCCTGCTTCGATAGCTTCTTTTTCGGTAGAAGACATCTCTGGCATGATCCCTTTATACAACTTAAGCAGCGGCCGAGTAATAAAGTTTTTTCTAAATGAGCTAATATTGAGTGGTAGTGCAATAGCTAGGAAAACAATCCAAGCGAGAGGAGAAATGGAACCAGATAAGGTGCCTGCTGCGATCACTATCGCGGCGATAATGCTTGAGGTGAGTAGGGATACTCTGAGATAGGCTAGCGCGCCTAACGTAAAGAGCATCACAAAAATCCAAAGTAAGGTAGTCACTGTTATTCTCCTTCAATTGCGACTGATAACCGACAGAGTCAGTATTTTTATATGACCATTATCACAATTATAGTTTGTGGTCAGACCTGTGTCGCATAAAATCTAACCCCATGTCGATTTTTATACAAGCTATTTTCAAACAATTGTTTAAAAAATTTATATAAAGCAGGATTCCACAATGCGCTTCAACTAGTTAGAATGAATTTACTTTGATGAGTGATGGATAAGGGTACTGTTTATATGTGTGAGTTGCTGGCCATGAGTGCTAACGTGCCAACAGATATCGTGTTTAGTTTTACAGGCTTAGCAGAGCGTGGTGGGGTAACTGGACCGCATGTGGATGGCTGGGGGATCACCTTTTATGAAGGTAAAGGGAGTCGTACGTTTAAGGATGCCTGCCCGAGCAGTCAGTCTCATGTGGCCAAATTGATCAAGTCTTACCCTATTAAAAGTGAAGTGGTGGTGAGTCATATCCGTCAAGCTAATAGAGGCTGTGTCTCGCTTGAAAATACCCATCCTTTTACACGCGAACTTTGGGGGCGTTACTGGACCTACGCCCATAATGGTCAGCTTAGTGATTATCAACAAAAATTTGCCGTATCTCGGTATCAACCAGTGGGTGACACGGATAGTGAGTTGGCATTTTGTTGGATTTTGGAACGAGTGGTACAGCAGTTTGGCGATCGGGAACCTGCAGATCTTAAACCGGTATTTTCCTTTGTGGCGCAGTTGGCTGATGAGATCCGTGCACTGGGTGTCTTTAACATGATTTTGAGTGATGGCGATCATCTGATGAGTTATTGCAGTAATAACTTGTGTTATATCACTCGCCGAGCTCCGTTTGGTAAAGCTAAGCTGATCGATACAGATGTAGTTATTGATTTCAACAAAGAAACTACTCCTAATGACATTGTCACCGTTATCGCTACTCGACCGCTAACCGATAATGAGCAGTGGCATATATTGAGCCCAGGTGAGTGGGAGCTGTTTTGTAAAGGTGAGCGATTAATCGCGGTATAGTGACCTTTACCGCTGTGCTTAAGCACTGAATGAAAGCCCCTGTTAAGGGGCTTTTTTGAGTGTCAAATTATTGCACTGACTCAATACGTTAAATTCATCGACAGCGCTTAATCGTTTTATGCTGAATCGGCTGGTGCAATGGCCGAGTTATAGAGCCTGTAAATAGGATTTTACTGCCGTTAACCGTACGGTAGCGCCACCGATTATGTCGAGAAACCCAAGCAGTGAGTGAGGCTTTTCGGCGCTTATCCACGCTGAACCAGTCGCGCCTATGGGAAGCACTGCCATGGTCTCTGCATCGATCTCTAAGATCACTGTTCTGCCTACAGGCGCCGCCCCTCGCTGAATATGCTGAGCTACTGATTGCTCTTGCGGTAGCAGACTGCCCTGCGCTTCGCCTGTAGCATTAACAACACTGTGTACGCGCGCCCTAAATATCTCTCCGGGATAAGCATGGACAAAAAACTCACTAAACTGACCTTTCTGTATATGCTTGTAAGCTTGATCTGGAATACGCATTTCGATAAATTTCTTGTTGATATCCCATAAGTGTAACGAGCCTATCCGAGAGCCGTCAGCAATATAAATATGAGTGACCATGCCATCGAAAGGGGCTGTGACAGTCAAACGAGCTAGCTCAAAGTTTAGATTATCCTGTTGGGCCTTAAGCCCTAATTTTTGGGCTTGCAATACTGCTAAATCGGCATTTAAGGTATCAACCAGATCGGCAGATTCTTCTAAGTCTTTAGGTGAAACATGTTCATTCATGCCTTGATGGCGAATGTGATTGCGCTTTGCTTGTGCTAATGCGACAAGTTTTGCATCTATGGTTCGGTCGATTTCGATTTTTGCCGATCTAACCTCTGACATCGCGGAAGTGATTTTATCGTCCTTCAGCTGATACAGAACGTCGCCTTTGGCAACGATTTGGTTATGGTCGATAAAGATCTTGTCGATCTGTTGACCAATTGCTGGTGATAATACGGCGTGTGGCGCTTTGACTGTGGTTGAATTAGTTAGATCCGCGGGTGAATAAAATCGATGCCCAAGAAAAAGTGTTAGGGCCAGCAGTATGCCGATTGACGTTGTAATAAAGTAATTACGTCCCGTTGGTTTTAATATCTTGAACTTAAATAGCAACCAGGTGATGAGAATATAGGGCAGCATGATCTCTTTCATAGTTTTGTCCCCCTAATCCAAAGCTGGACTTTGTCCCAATCGGTAACAATGGCCAAAACGGCTAATATCCACAGCGGTTTCCATATGAGCCCTAACACACATAACCAGAAAACTAACTTTGCCTGCGCTAAGCCTTTCTCTTTCGCTAGATGCTTTGGTATTGAGTGGATATGCCATAACTTGGCTGCTACCCAAACAATAATACCGAGGGTAATAAGTACCACAAACCACATAAATCCGATGGAATCTAGGAGTCGATACACAGAGGGTAAACTTTCATAGGTCAAACTGGTGCTGTGAATGTGCATTGATATAGCCTCTTAATTTGAATAGAGACGCATAACGCCTTGTGAGCCTGAGGCAATCATAACCAACGTCGTTATGATTTATTGGTATTTGAGATATGCTTGTTTTGCATTGTTGCTGTTGGCTTGTACAGAGTATTACCGTTTGGTCGTTATGATAGGGTCGATAGGCCTCTACAGTCGTGACGCTCTAGAGCTCAATGGTGCTGTTTAATGGCATAAAAAAGCTGCTCGTTGAGCAGCCTTTATGGTTAGGTTAATTCTTAAGGTTTGGGGGGCTGGGTGGCATGTGTCACGGTTGTCACCACTGGGGATTGAAACTGATAGTTAAGCAGTTTTATGTCGAGCTGCTTACTGCCTTTTTCAAAATGGGTCAGTCTCACGGGTAGGTAGCCCAATTCTGGAGACATCCAAAAGAAGGTTTGGCGCTTGGTGCTGTCTCTGACCACTTCGATTTTTACTGTGTCGTAACTGCCGCTCTCAATGGTCATCCGCTCCTTGCCAACTACCTTAAAATCGTATTCATCAATCTCACCACTTTTGAGCATTTTGTAATGCAGCGCAGTTTTACCAGCCATCATATCGAGACGAAATTGCAGTTGAGCCATGAGTGGATCATACAGATCTTCCGTATAGGGAAACTTAGCGCGCTCATCTTTGTAGCGGCTGTGGACTAACTTTTGGTCGATAACATAGGCCGATTGCTCCTGATAGCTGGATCCGGTTCCGGTTCTGTCATGGGTGTAGCGCATGGGAGTAAGTTGGTCACCTTTAATGGTAAAGCTGCTTTTTACTGTGCGCCTATCAGATAGCATTAATAAGCTCACATTGCTGTCAAAACGATACTGTACCTGATTTCCCTCAATTTCAGGGAGCTGAAAACGTGCCTTACCTAGCTCTATGCTGCCGTAATTGACTTGGTATTCGGCTATATGGGGGGTTAACGGCGTTTGCGCCGCATACAGTGGTAAGCTCAGGCTTAAAAGCGTCGACAGAATAATTAAAGGCTTCATCATTGACAAGGCGTTCTCCACTAGATCAAATTAAAATGGTAATTCAAAGACTAAAGTTGCGAGATTGGGCCGCCACTCGTAGTTCGACAATTTTATTTTGCCACAGTTCACTTCAATATCTTCGCTTCTCAGCTTTTGCATCTGCTCAATAAAGGGCTCGCTATTGGGGGCAAATGAAATCTTGCCTTGGCTATTGATAACACGGTGCCAAGGCAGTTGCAGCGTATCAGGTGCCATTTTCAAAGCTTTGGATACATACCTTGCTCGTCCGGGCAGACCAGCTAAATCGGCCACTTTTCCATAGCTACAGACTTTTCCTTGCGGAATGATGGCGACCACATGCCAAATTTTTGCCATAGGCGAAAGTGCGGACGGTTCCATTATGGAACTCCTTTCTAAGAGCGAAGATAAAATAGTAACGGTAAATCGCAGAGCTGACCAGAATTAGTCGCCATAACAGGGTTAATATGGCCGAGAATGGTTACCTTTTTTAAGTAAAGGTTTTTGTTGTTATGGTATTGTAATATATAGAAAAAATCTTGAGATTGAACTGCGCGAATTGGATAATAGCATTTTTCATTTGAGATTGAGTATGTTGCCTCGTTTTTCTTTGGTTAATAGTCCGTTGATCGTTGGACTATTGTCTTCCTCTATGCTTTTCAGTTCTGTGGTGAATGCCATGCCAGATCGGCACATCGCCGATCCTTTAAATTTAAATACCGCTTTGGGTATGGGCCTAGACACTAATGGGCTCAATATCAGTGGTCAACTCGGTTTTGCGCAGCAACGTATAAATGTTACCTCCGCATTAGACGGTGATACCTGGCAAATAAACTATCTTTATTCACCGTTATCAAGTGGGCAAGGTTGGCATTTTAGTGCGGGGGTGGAGCATAACCATACTTATACTCAAGAGGGCAAGTTTAACCATTATCGCTATCGCTTAGGGGCGATCAACGAAACTAATTTAGCGGGTAATATCAAACTGTTTTCACAACTCTCGGCCGATTATGTGGATATTGAGCAGCAGAGTCAGCTCAATAACGGTGGAGCTAACCTATCTTTTACCTTTTTGAAAGTATGGAATGAGCGTTGGTATAACCAACTGATTGCAAGAGGGACTATGGCGCTAGACGGTCATGATCGTTATCAGGCTGGAGCAAAAATAACACTCGGTTATCGCCTAAGCAGACAATGGTCATGGGAGTTAGCCTATCGCTACGATTTTGATAAAGTAGAGCGGGTCGAAAATGAAGAGACTAGTTGGGTATTTGGAGTGCGATCGCAATTTTAAATCGACACCGCTTATCTCATTTAGCGGTGTCGATTGGGTATTATTAGGCCGTTTGTGCGGTGTCTAATGTGGGCTGTTCCATCACGCCAAAGCGATGGAATAGCACTAACCCTAAGGCAGCAAGTACGCCAAGCCCGCCAATGATGTACCACATCAATGCTGGCTGATTAGCCTCTTTAGCTACCTCTGCGTAAAGGTATCCCGAGAGCGGACCTGCCAACAAAAAGCCAATGGCTGATGAGACAAAGTAATAGCCCATAAACATTGCTTTTTTATCATGTGGGGCAAAACTGGCAACATACTCCTGACTTTTTGGCGAGGCAACCATTTCACCAATGGAAAACACCAATATTGAGGTGAGTACCATAGTGCCGCCCATCAACATGCCATGGGCAAGACCACCTAATGCTGTGCCGAGTGCCAAAATTAAGGTGCCTGCCACCAGAACGGGGAGCGGACTGAACTTCTCTGCGATGCGACTGACGACTATCTGCATGAGTACGATAGAGAGAAAATTTAACCCAATAAGGTACTCTGGGTTTATCTGTCGATATTGGCTCGACCATTGCTCTGCATATTGCTGTGCTAGTGCGGGGGATTGTCCAATGAGTGGTAAGGCTTCATTGAGCACGTTGACTGGAACCATTACCTTGGTATGCACCAGTTCGAAATAGACTTGCTGTGCACTGATCACGCCTGCGAGGTGCTCGCCTGCTAAACGTTGCAGTTCGCTGTTAATAAGCGATAGATCGACTGGGGCAAAAAATGCCAACAGATCCGGCGAGCTTGCGAGTAACACCACGAGATCTTGGGTATCAACAAAGTCGCGAATATAGATAGGTAAAGTAATAAATATCTGTTGGTAGACCATCCAAAACCCTGACAATATCAATAAATAAGTTACAAATGGCTTATTACCTACAGTGATTTTTTGTTGATACCAAGGTGCATTGCGCTGATGGCTGGCGAGGTAGTTCCACAGTCCGTGGCCACTAAACCAAACCACATAGCTTATTAGGCAGGTTTGACCGCTAATCCACTTTGCGCCGTAAGACATCAAGATGATCAATGTGCCAAAGAAGAGGACGGCAAACCTTGCGTTACCTAATACATCCTGAATATCCTTTAACACTTGCGAGAGTGGCTTACCTTGTTGCTTATGGGGATCGGTAGGCTCTTGGTAAAAGAAAATAGCAGGAATAAAATTAAGCCCTATCCAGAACGCCGACATGATAAACACCCAGTCCCAGCTAATGGCGCGTACATAACCCGCAATAAAGGGGCCAAGAAATCCGCCAATGTTAACCATCATGTAAAAAATACCAAAACCTAGACCTCGGTTGGTATTGTCAGTGGTTCTGGCCACTGTGCCTGTCACCACAGGTTTAAAACAGGCTGCGCCAATCGCAACGCCCATAAAGGCGATAAAGAAGCCACTAAAGCTAGTGACTTGCCCAAGTAGGTAATAACTGGGACACATAATGCCGTAGGCGATTAGGAACATTTTTCGATAGCCATACCGATCGGCCAAGGCCCCGGTTAACACTGGAAACAGGTAGAGAAAGAAAGGGATCATTCCCTGTAACAGTCCTCGCTCTTGCTCGGTAAAGCCCAAACCTCCCTGATTGTGTGGTGAGGTCATGTAAAGTGATGACAAGGTAAAGAAGCCATACCACGCTAGCCGCTCGAAGATCTCCATTGTGTTGGCGACAAAAAATGTCTTGGGTAGTGGGGTACGTTCTGTGGTCATCCTATTTTCCGTATATTGTATACATTCTGTGTTTTATGCTATCGGCTATTGGACGGGAATACAAGGTTGATCCATTAAGGGAGTAAAAAAGCTGTAAGGATAAAGTTGCCTTTACTTTGATTTGCGTCATAATAACGCAAATTTTTTACCACCAATAAAATCATGTCAGTACTGGATATTCTTACCATCCCCGATGAGCGCTTAACACGCAAAGCAACGCCTGTGAGTGACATCGCCGCAGTGCAATCTTTTATCGATGATCTTATCGAAACCATGTACCACACCGATGATGGTATTGGCTTAGCTGCGACTCAAGTCGGCAGTCCACATGCTATTTTGGTCATTGATCTGTCTGAAGATAGAGACGATCCTCTGGTATTGATCAATCCTGAATTTGTCGAACGTTCAGGCGAATATATTGGTGAAGAGGGCTGTTTATCCATCCCGGGGTACCGGGCAAAAGTGGCCCGTTTTGAAAAAGTGAAGGTCAGTGCCTTGAACCGTGAAGGCCAGCCTATTGAGATCGAATCGGATGAGTTTTTGTCTATTGTGTTACAGCATGAGATGGATCACCTTGATGGTAAAGTGTTTATCGAACATCTATCTAAACTAAAACAGCAAATTGCATTGAAGAAAGTGAAAAAGTATCGTTAACAATTATCGATGCTAGTTCGTATCATCTAACCACCTACAGCAGGTGGTTTTTTTATGGCATTCTCTGAGACCCAAGATGCTCGCCCTTGTGTACTGATCACTTATTGGGTCTGATATGAAAGTTAAAACAAGGCCGTGAACGGCAAAATAGCCCTGAAAAGTATTACCGTATTGCGCGCAGATAATCACTCATTTTCAAGGGCGACTTTAACCTGAACTAGGGGTACAAACGTTACTCCATCTCTCAAGCCAAATTCAGGTTATGCTAAATTTACTACCCGCTAAACCGACTCTAAACTCTCTTTTAACCGCTATCTAACCGCCATTGTTCTCCCGATTGTCCCCCATATTGTTTGGTTATCGATCGCCGATCTTGGATGTAAACCTTGCGATCTCATCATTTATAAATATACTGTGTTTATATACAGTATCGTGCGGTGATTGGACGTGATCAAAATGTCATGGTTATGTACCTTGTTGTTTGCCGTGCCGAGGCAAGGTTTAGATTTTATTGAGAGGTGAGGCTCATGGCGGCGCTAGAGCAAAATGTTAATCTCGCAGGAGCGAGTCAGAGTCGGCTTGAACTGTTACTGGAGCGGGACGATCTTTGGCGCGGCGATGCTCAGCATAGTGTTGCGGGAGTCGACACTGGCTTTGCGGGTTTAAATCAACACCTGTTTAATGGAGGGTGGCCGCCATCTGGCTTATGTGAGCTATTTCAGTCCAGTGAAGGTGTCGGTGAACTGAGCGTGTTACTGCCTTTAATTGCGAAAATCATCCCCTCGAACCCATTGAAAACCACTGCCATTGAAGGAGGTGCTTGGGTTAGTTTTGTGGCGCCCAAACACATCATTTATCCTGAATCGTTATCGATGCAAGGCATTGATGTGAGTCGTTTACTGTGGATTGATACGGCAGATAGAAAAGAGCAACTATGGGCATTAGAGCAGATATTAACCAGTGGTGCTTCACCATTAGTCTTGTGCTGGCTAGATAAGCTGAGTGTGACAGAGGCGCGACGCTTGCAGTTAGCGAGCGAAAAAGGTACTAGCTTGTGCGTATGTTATCTTCCCCAAAGTGCATTGCAACAAGCGCATCCGGTGCAGCTTCGTTTGCTACTTAATCGTGTGGGCGCTACGTCTCAGGGCGCAGACTTATCAACCAATGTGAGCATTATTAAACGTCGAGGTGGTTGGCCAGTGGCAGATTTTGAACTGCCTTTACTGCCGCCCTTTATGGCACAAAGTTTTGCATTCGACGGTATCGTTATGCCAGCTGCAGCATCAATGGCGAATGACAACAATGTGCTGCAAGGGCCGTGGTCAGCCTAATATGCAGTGGCTCGCTATTCACTATCCCAATTGGTTGCTGCAGTACCAAAGTTATCATCAGGGCTTAGCGCCTGCGCAGCCTGTTGCGCTCTATTGTCGGCAATCTAGTCAACTGCTATCTGTATCGGATTCAGCCGTGGAAGTGGGGCTTAAGCCTGGGCAGAGTGTCGCTACCGCGCAAGCATTATCCAGTGATTTACAGCTGATTGCCTATGAGGTTGCTATGAGCATCGAAGCGGCTGATTGGCTCTGTCATTGGAGCTATGATTACAGCGCAAGAGTCGTACCGCTGACCTGCCAGCATCACAGTAACTTGGGTATGGATCTGCACGTGCCAGACACCTTGCTGCTTGAGGTGGGCTCCATGGCACGAGTCTTTAGCGGATTACCACAACTGCTTGAGCAATATGCTACGCAAGCCCAGGAATACTCATTACAGTGGCAATTGGCTTTAGGTGATAACCCGCTTGGTACAGCACTGCTGGCCCACTCTGCGCCGCACTATGTTGCGCCACAAAGCGATAAGAAATCAGATGCGAGCTATTTTCAAGCTGCACAACAACTGGCCACAGGGCATCACATTAAGGCGCTAGCGGCATTACCAGTTAACGTATTACCGATCGCCCTAGAGTTACAACTAGCTTGCGAGAATATGGGGCTAACTCACCTTGAATCACTCTTTGCGTTACCTAGAGCCGAACTTGGGGAGCGATTTGGTGATGAACTGTTGCAGTTGCTGGCTAAGCTTACTGGCCAGTTACCCCAACCACTGGCGTTTTATGAGCCGCCAGAGTGTTATCAACACAAACTGATCTTATCGTATGAAGTTGAGCATATCGAGGGGCTGTTATTCCCGCTTGGGCGCATGCTTAGTGAGCTCGCCAGCTATTTACTGCGCCATCAACGGGCGGTTTTATGCTTAAGGCTTAACTTTGAATATCGCGACAAAGCTTTGGTGCCGCTTATGTTAACCATCAATTACCCTTTTGCGGAGCATCGCAGTGATGGCCTGCTGAAATTATGCCGTTTACAGCTGGAACGAATAGTGTTGAGTTCACCAGTGGTGAGCATCGCCTTGCAGTTGCAAGAGAGCGTGGTATTAACCTTTACACCGTCTGAGTGGTGGCAGGGCAATACCCAAGATGAAGGCAGCACTCGATTATTGGCAACCTTAGTGGCAAAACTGGGTCACGAGTCAGTTAAGGGTATTGCTTGTGTTGCTGCACGTTTACCTGAGGCGAGTTGGCAATCGCAACCGTTAGCACTGGGTCGTTCAGAGACCCTATGCGCCGAATCTCGGGCCAGCTATCAAGGAAAAACAGTCGCGATTAAGCAACAGCGTCAGCGAGCTGGACAAGTGGTTCAGGGTATCCATGATGGCCGTTTTAGGCCCACTTGGTTACTCAAGCAGGCCGAGCCGATAGCGTTAACGGATGTGCGCTTGTTAAAAGGCCCTGAACGTATTGCCAGTGATTGGCATGCAGTAGGCACCCACCGCGATTACTATATTGCCCAGCATAAAGATGGCGGCTTGTGTTGGGTGTATCGAGAAGTGAATGGGATATTTCTGCACGGTTGGTTTAGCTGATGTACGCAGAGCTCCATTGTATCTCAAACTATAGCTTTTTACGGGGGGCATCTCATCCCCATGAGCTGGTGGAGCAGGCAGCTTTGCTTGGTTATCAAGCCGTGGCATTGACCGATGAATGCTCACTAGCTGGCAGTGTAAAAGCCCATGAGGCGGCAAAAGCGTGTGGCGTCAAATTGATCCATGGGGCTGAGTTTCACCTACCTGAAGGGATCTTTGTATTACTCGCCACTAATCGTCAGGCGTATGCGGAGATAAGTCTGCTGATCACTTTAGGGCGTCGGCGGGCCGATAAAGGTGAGTATCATCTCACCTTGATGGATATTCTGGACAGCCAGCAGCAAAGCTTGCTGTTGTGGCAACCCTTTACGCTGGCGCAATATGCGCAAGGGGATTTAGCCGAGCAAGTTCAAATGTATTCGGCAGAATCTCAATTACAGGCTTATGAACAAGCGCTGCTGACGATTGCTCAGCAACTGAAACATACCTTCAGTCATCGCTTGTATCTGTTGATGGAACGCCATTTAGTCCCTGGGGAATCGCTAAATCTGAATCTATGGCAAGCACTGGCAACGAGCCAAGGGCTCGACTGCGTTGCGGCTACAGGCGCACGTATGCATTGTGGTTCACGCCAGCGGCTATTGGATATATTAACCTGTATTGCCCACGGTACCCATGTTGATAATGCTGGAGAGCTATTGAGTGCCAACCGTGAGGCATCACTTACACCGCTTGAGTATCTTAATAAGCGCTACCCCAAGGCATGGCTCGCTGCCACGATCCAGGTGGCGAATCGCTGTCAATTTTCCCTAGATGAGCTCAAGTATGAGTACCCCGCAGAGGTAGTACCTCAGGAGATGAGTGCGAGTGACTACTTGGCTCAAGAGGTGGAGAAGGGCGCTAAACGTCGTTATCCCAATGGCGTTCCGAGTGAGGTTGAACAGCAATATCAAAAAGAGTTAATGCTGATACAAGCGATGAGCTATGAATATTTTTTCTTAACCATCTACGACATTGTCAGTTTTGCTAAAGCGCAACGAATTTTGCACCAAGGACGCGGCTCCGCGGCAAATTCGGTAGTCTGCTACTGCTTAGGGATCACCGAAGTCGACCCGACCAAAGTGAACATGCTGTTTGAGCGTTTTATCTCTAAAGAACGTAATGAGCCACCCGATATCGATGTCGATTTTGAGCATGAGCGACGAGAAGAGGTGATTCAATATATCTACCGTAAGTATGGACGCGAGCGCACGGCATTAGCGGCGGCAGTGATCAGTTACCGTTTTAAGAGTGCAATGAGTGATGTGGGTAAAGCGCTGGGGCTAGACAGTCAGCAGATTGAGGGGATGGTGAAAGGTATTGACCGCCGTGATCCTGATAATCACTGGATGAGTCAGTTAGCAGAGAAAGGTTTGGTGCCGCAAGAGGGGCATGGGCGTTACTTATTGCCTTTAGTTGAGCAACTGATGGGGTTCCCTCGTCATCTGTCCCAACATGTGGGAGGCTTTATCATCTCAGCTGGTCCGTTAGAGCAGTTGGTGCCGATTGAGAATGCTGCCATGCCTGAGCGGACGGTGATCCAGTGGGATAAAGATGATTTAGAGAGCTTAGGCTTATTAAAGGTGGATATTTTAGCCCTAGGAATGTTAACAGCGATTCGCAAAACCTTTGAGTTACTAAGCTGTGATGATCAGCCATTTTCGATGAATGATGTGGTTTGGGAGCAGAACGAGGTTTACCAGATGCTGCAGCGGGGTGACAGCATTGGCGTGTTTCAAGTGGAATCTCGGGCACAGACGGCTATGTTGCCGCGATTAAAACCACGCTGTTATTACGATCTGGTGGTGCAGATAGCCATTGTGCGCCCAGGACCTATTCAAGGCGACATGGTACATCCTTACTTGCGTCGCCGTGACGGACGCGAAGCGGTGAGCTATCCGAGTCCTGATGTGGAAGCTGTTTTATCTCGTACTATGGGAGTGCCTATTTTTCAAGAGCAAGTGATTCAACTGGCGATGGTGGCTGCAGGTTTTAGTGGGGGGGAGGCGGATCAATTGCGCCGAGCTATGGCCAGTTGGAAGCGTTCTGGCCAGTTACAACAATTTGAAGATAAACTACTGAAAGGGATGGCGCAGCGGGGCTATAGCGAAACCTTCGCTGCCCAAATATACCGCCAAATAAAGGGCTTTGGTGAGTATGGTTTCCCTGAGTCTCATTCTGCCAGCTTTGCGCTACTGGCCTATACCTCGGCTTTTTTAAAATATCATTACCCAGCGGCATTCTGCTGTGGCTTACTCAATAGCCAACCTATGGGGTTCTATAGCCCATCACAATTGATCCAAGATGTACAACGTCATGGCGTGATAGTGTTGCCTGTGTGCGTCAACCATAGTCAATGGGATTGCCAACTGGTGCAGCTCTCCACCGAGGTGTCCTGCTATGGGATACGTTTGGGTTTTAGAATGGTAAAAGGGCTTAAGCGTGCCGAGATAACAGAGCTGGTTAACGCGCGTCCAGATAACGGCTTTACCAGCATAGATGCGCTTTATAGACTGCAAGTTTCTCAGCGCTGTTTAACTTTGTTAGCGAGTGCCGATGCGATGGCGATGATGGCGGGGCATAGATATCAGGCTCGTTGGCAGCTATCGGCGTACCAACCGAGCTTACCGCTCTTTGATGACCTGCTTCAACAAACCGTGGTACAGCTTGCCGCGCCAACGGAGATGGCATCATTACTCAGCGATCAGAAGCACCTGGGCCTGAGCTTAGGGCGTCATGGTATGGCGCTACTTAGAGAGCAAGGACTGTTAGGAGGTTGTCTCACAGCAAAACAATTACTTAATTGCCGTCATGGTCAAGTCGTAAAAGTGGCTGGATTAGTTGTTGGCCGTCAGCGTCCAGGTACGGCTTCGGGCGTTACCTTTGTGACGTTAGAAGATGAAACTGGCAATATCAATGTCATCATATGGCATGCCACTGCGAAGGCGCAGCGTCAGCCTTTTTTGACATCAAAAATTTTAAAGGTAACGGGAGTTTTTGAAACTAACTCTGGGGTATGTCATGTGATTGCTGGTAGGCTAGATGATATATCTGAAGAGATGAATTATTTAGAGGTTAAAGGTCGACATTTCAGATAGAAGGCGAATAAGTTATACTCGTGTTCTTTATCTTAATGCTTAGGTTTTACTTGGTTTAATGCAGATCATTTTACTTACCCATGAACGAGAACTCAGCCGAGTAACCAATACTGGCAAGCTTGCGTTAGTGCATTTCCCACAATACTGTCGTAAGGTGATCTGGTCACGGGTCCAGCCTGATAAACCATTGCAATTAGCGTGTGAAACTGGAACGGCCATTTTACTTTTTCCTGCCTCTGAGGTGGCTGAAAAACCAGTGAATGGTTTTGATGATGAGATATCAGTGAAACAACAGAGTGGCAATAAATCAGTGCACCACTATGAGAGGTTAACGGATATTGATAGCCTTGCCCATAAGTCGATTGTTATCTTAGACGCTACATGGCAAGAGGCGCGTAAAATGATGCGCCAAAGCCCTTATCTGCAACAGGCGAGTAAACTAAGTCTGAGCACGACAGCACGGTCTCAATACCAGCTAAGGCGCAATCAGCTCGAAGGGGGATTGTGCACCTTAGAGTGTATTGCCTTACTGTTTTCCCATGCGGGAATGAGTGCAGAGGCTAAACGGTTACAGCAAGCGTTTGCTTTGCATAACGGATAGTTACCTTTAAGGGACGATAGATAATTAACCAGAACTCGGGATAATTAGATCACTGTGAGGTAAATGCATAGAAAGTGGCTTAAGGCACCACCCAGTACAAATAAGTGCCAGATGGCGTGATTATATGGGATACGTTTTACCACATAGAAGATCACTCCAACACTATAAAACAGACCGCCTATCAGCAGGAGACTGAATCCGAGTGAGCTCATAGCCGCTATCAAGTCGTTCATAACGAACACACACAGCCAACCCATCACTAGATAAAGAATAACGCTGAATACTTTGAAACGGTGAATAAACAGGGTCTTGAAAAGTACGCCACCAATGGCGATGATCCAGATCGCAGACAGAATCCAGTTTGTTTGACTGTTATTGAGTTCAATGAGCATGAGGGGCGTATAAGTACCTGCAATCAGCAGGTAGATAGCGCAGTGATCAGCGATTTTAAGCTTATGCTTTAAACCTACATCACTGACACTGTGATAGAGCGTCGAGCAGGAAAACAGGAGAATAATACTGCTACAATAAAGGATAACACCGAATAACTGTACAGGCGTAAGGGTATCAACACCTTTAATGATCGAAAAGATAAGCGCTATAATCCCCGCAATAATCCCAAGTCCATGGCTAATCGCATTGGCAAATTCCTCTCTACTGCTATAAGCAGGTTTTGCCTTAGATATTGACTTTTCGCTATTTATTACGATGGACTGGCTCTGCATAGTATCTTTGCTCATCTGGTTTGACCACAAAGTAGGAGTTTAACAGTTACAGCTTGCTAAATCTATATCCTGGCGTACACGTGTAAGCCTAGTTTTTGCCTAGTCAAAAAGATCTGGTGACCAGCCCACTATTACTAACTTAGTATGACTGATTTTGGCTGTTGATACTGCTCTTATCTTACTGTTCAGTGGGGCCGTTGAACTTTTTTGTTTGTCTGCTTTCAAATTAGTCACGTTAAAAGGTGTTAGGCGTATCTAAGGAAAGATACATTGCGAGCAGACGCTAAGTTAAGTATTAAGAGACAAGGCTTGTTTCATCAAGCAGCAAATCGAGCATTCACGGCTACTCGAACCACAGTCGATGATAAGCATCTGATAAAATTCGACGCAGATCTCCGCTTTAAGCTTGAGACGGCAGTGCGCCAACATGGGAGCAGGCTAAACTCTCTACTTATTCCATGTGCTGGGGCATTGTTCGTTCACCTAGTTATTCTACTGCTGATGCAACTTAGCTGGCAATCTCAAACGGATCCACTCCTTGCGCCCCAAAGCGCTAAGCCTGTTCCAATTAAGGCGTATATGTTTAGCCAGGCACATTTACAACAATTTGACGAAACTCGCCAAGCAGAGAGCAACACTCTGGATAGTAAGGTGCTAAGCATTGATGTGCCTCAAGTGCGTATTAATACGCCAACGCCAGCAATGCGTGACACAGGGGGGCTACGCTCCCCAAGCATCGACGATGTCGCAGATGTGGTCACCACCGAGTTCAGTGTCGCTATTCATTCATCACAGGAAACAGACAATAATGCGGCAAACAGACCTTCGGTCCCTGAAGCTGAATCACTGAAGGGATCAATGCCTAGTATGAGCATTAATCAGATGACAGGGAGCTACCTAAATCGACAGCGTCAGAACGCTCTAGAACAGCTCATCGCTAAGCAAGCCAATCGTTATACTCAACCGCGATCATTGAGCGTTATGGATAGCGATATGGTAGAGCTGGTTTTGCCTCAAGTTGATGAGTTCAGCAATGCGCTGAGTTTAGATAGCCGAGTGGACCCCAATCGAATTGTGAAACATGGCGATACTTGTTATCGCATCGTATCGGTAGCGACGCCGATTAACCCCTATGCAGAGAATATAGGTTACCCGTTTAAATGTGGTGGCGATAACGTTAAGCAAGCATTGAAAAAAGCACTGGATGAAAGGTTAACTAAGATGGGGGTGAGTCAAAAAAGCCGCTCACACCCATCTCAATATTTGATGGGAAATGTTTAACTGTCAGTTTATATGTCCAGATTATTATTTTAGCTCTTGTTTTTAAAAGGCATATTTCTGATTTATCCCTATGATTTTTTTTGATTTCACCCTTGGTGTTTAGTGCTTGTTTCGCTCGTAGGCTTGGGCTTATACTGGCTGCCTCTTGTCGGAGTGCCAATTGGCTGAGACCGTTTATTCGGGATCCGTTGAACCTGATCAGGTTAGTCCCTGCGAAGGAAACAAGCAAAATCTTCATCTTTTTCTGTTCACTCTTTGCGAGCAAAAAAGGTGTCGTTGAGGCTAAATTTTACCACTGTTAAGTGGGATAAATCGCCTGCGCTATCAACTCTCATCTCTCCAGACAAGCAACTTCATTCTACTAAGAAAGTGAGATTGCTTATGTCAAATCGTCGTGAAACCCGAGCGCAAGCTCAACAATTTATTGATAACCTTAAACCGTTACAACACCCTAATTCAGACAAGATCTACCTTGTAGGCAGTCGTCCCGATCTGCGTGTCGGCATGCGTCAAATTCGCCAAGCTGATACCTTGATTGGTGGGGAGGATAATGCCCCAATTTTCGAGCCTAATCTGCCGTTAAACGTTTACGACTGTGCGGGTCCTTACTCAGACCCTACTGCGGATATTAATGTTCGTTTGGGCCTACCGAAACTGCGTGAGCCATGGATTATTGAGCGTCAAGATGTTGAACTACTAGCCAACGTGAGTTCAGGTTTTACCCAGCAACGCCTTGCTGACGAGGGCCTTGATCATCTGCGTTTTGATTCTTTACTTGCGCCGCGCCGCGCCAAAGCGGGCAAAACCGTGACGCAATTGCATTATGCCCGTCAGGGGATCATTACCCCGGAGATGGAGTATGTCGCCATTCGAGAGAACATGGCGCGCAGTGAGGTGAGCGACGAGATTTTGCAGCGCAAAGCCCCAGGCGAGAGCTTTGGCGCGGCAATTGGACCGGCGATCACAGCAGAGTTTGTGCGTGAAGAGGTCGCCCGTGGACGAGCCATAATTCCGTTAAATATCAATCATCCTGAAGCTGAACCTATGATCATTGGGCGAAACTTCTTGGTGAAGGTGAACGCCAATATTGGTAATTCTGCGGTGACTTCATCCATCGAAGAGGAAGTTGAGAAGCTGGTATGGTCGACACGTTGGGGCGCAGATACCGTGATGGATCTATCAACGGGTCGATATATTCATGAAACGCGAGAGTGGATCATTCGTAATTCACCAGTGCCTATTGGCACAGTGCCCATTTATCAGGCACTGGAGAAGGTTAACGGCGTGGCTGAAGCATTAACCTGGGAGGTGTTTAGAGACACCTTGATTGAACAGGCAGAGCAAGGGGTGGACTATTTTACCATTCATGCAGGTGTGCTACTCCGTTACGTACCTATGACGGCAAAACGTTTAACCGGCATGGTGTCTCGCGGTGGTTCCATCATGGCCAAATGGTGTTTATCTCACCATAAAGAAAACTTCCTGTATGAGCATTTTGAAGAAATTTGCCAGTTATGTGCGGCATATGATGTGTCACTCTCTTTGGGGGATGGTATGCGCCCAGGTTCCATTGCTGATGCTAACGATGAAGCGCAATTTGCAGAGCTTGAGACATTAGGCGAGTTGGTTAAGGTTGCATGGAAATATGATGTGCAAACCATCATCGAAGGGCCAGGTCATATTCCGATGAACCTTATCAAAGAGAATATGGACAAACAGCTTGAGCTTTGTGACGAAGCGCCATTTTACACATTGGGCCCACAAACCACTGATATTGCGCCTGGTTATGATCATTTCACCTCTGGCATTGGCGCTGCGATGATTGCTTGGTATGGCTGTGCGATGCTCTGTTATGTCACCCCTAAAGAGCACTTAGGCTTGCCAAACAAAGAGGACGTTAAGCAAGGGTTAATTACTTATAAAATTGCCGCTCATGCTGGCGATGTGGCCAAGGGGCACCCTAGTGCACAAATGCGCGATAATGCCCTGTCAAAAGCGCGTTTTGAGTTTCGCTGGGAAGATCAATACAACTTGGGATTGGATCCTGATACCGCTCGGGCTTATCACGATGAGTCCTTGCCGCAAGAATCTGCCAAAGTGGCACATTTCTGCTCTATGTGTGGCCCTAAATTTTGCTCAATGAAGATCACCCAAGAAGTACGCGAATATGCAGCGGCTCAGGCCATTGAAGTAAAAGCAGCACAGGCATTTCCTAGCAGCGCTAATGAAGAGATTGATGCTGGTATGGCCAAGATGTCGACGCAATTTAAAAATGCTGGTGCCGCACTCTACCATAGCCCTAAGCCAGCAACGCTAGAAAGCTGCGAGGAGTAAAGATGGATAGCGTTATCAGTAAGTCCATTGTTTGGACTATCGCTGGCTCCGACAGTGGTGGTGGTGCTGGAATTCAAGCCGATCTTGCTACCATTAACGACTTAGGTTGTCACGGCTGCACTGTGATCACTGCGTTGACGGTACAAAATTCTGTTGCGGTTGAGCAGGTAGAGCCCGTCAGCGTTGACTTAATGCTGCAGCAACTTAATTGCTTGCTTAAGGATTTACCGCCTAATGCGATCAAGGTGGGCTTGCTCTGCAATCAAGCACAGATCAATGCGCTAGCCAATTGGTTAGCCATCATTTTAAATGACTATCAAACGCGTCATGGGGTGAGTATTGCAGTGGTTGTTGACCCTGTAATGGTGGCAAGTTGTGGCGATGCACTGGCTAATGGGTTAGATTTTTCGCCATTAACCGGGCTGATAACCTTGTTTACGCCCAATAGCGCCGAACTGTCAGTACTCATGGGGAAGCCGCTCAACACGCTTAGCGAAGTCAGCCTCGCGGCGACAACATTGGCGAGCACCTTAGGGTGTAACATTCTTGCTAAAGGGGGGGATAAAGGCGGCTTATGGCACAAAGATAGCGCAAAGGATCTTTATGTTTGCGCTGAGGTGGATAGGGTATCAGCACGGCACCAACATCGACAATTTATGCTCAGCAGCCAGCGTGTCGACAGCCGTAATCATCATGGTAGTGGCTGCTCGCTCTCATCTGCCATCGCCGCAGCTATGGCAAAGGGCTATGTATTACATGATGCAGTGGTGATTGCTAAGGCCTATGTAACTGCAGGGATCCGTGATGGTTATCAGCTAGGGGATGGCCCCGGCCCATTGGCGAGAACCGGTTGGCCGAAGAGTCTTGAAATGTTTCCTTCGATTGCTTCATTCGATGATGGCCCCAGCTTACAAGCAGCAAGTGCCTTTAAAAAGCTAGACACATCGATTGGAGTTTACCCCGTAGTGAGCTCAATTGCAGTGTTGGAATCACTATTAAAGGCAGGTGCAAAAACGGTACAACTTCGGGTTAAATCAGTTGATGATCCGCTCCTTGAGCAAAAGATCCAGCAAGCAATAAGTTTAGGGGAGACCTATCAAGCGCAAGTCTTTATAAATGACCATTGGCAACTCGCAATAACTCATGGCGCATCGGGTATTCATTTGGGACAAGAAGATCTCTACCACGCTGATTTAGCGGTGATATCACAGTCGGGTATCGCGCTCGGTGTGTCGAGTCATGGCTATTTTGAGCTGCTACTTGCCGCGCAGATCAAGCCATCCTATATCGCAGTCGGCCATATCTTTGCGACCACAACAAAGGAGATGCCCTCATTACCACAAGGGCTAGACAGGCTGAGGCACTACGCGGAACTGCTGGAGAACCATTTTCCAAGTGTTGCCATAGGAGGCATAGATATTAATAACCTGGCTGCCGTCAAAGCCACTGGTGTTAACAATGTGGCAGTAGTGCGAGCGGTGAGCAATGCACTATCGCCAGCTGACGCTTACCGTACTTTAAGCCAAGGCTGGGAGGCAATAAATGTCACTGAATGATGAGCAGTTTATTCACTATTCAAGGCAGATATTGCTGCCAGAACTGGGGGAGTATGGTCAAACGGCACTGATGAGCGCTCATGTTGCAATTGTCGGTATTGGTGGGCTAGGTAACTTATGTGCGCAATATTTAGCGGCTGCAGGGGTTGGACGTCTTACCTTGATTGATGGAGATAGCGTAGAGGTGAGCAATTTGCCTCGCCAGCTTATTTTCGCCGCACGAGATAGTGGTAAAAATAAAGCTAAGGTTTGCGCCGATAAACTGCGTGCCGTTTATGCTGATTGTGATCTCATCGCAGCAGATTGCTTCATCGACAACGCCAACGCGAGCTTGCTTTTAAAGGATGCATCATTGGTGCTCGATTGCAGTGACAATTTTGAAACTCGTCAGCTTATCAACCTATGCTGTGTCCGCGACAGTATTCCAAGCGTTATCGCCTCAGCCGTTCATTTTAGTGGCCAGCTACTTACAGTGGATCTTGTTCGTTATCCCCAAGGGGGCTGTTACCACTGTTTGTTTCCCTGTGAGCTAAAAGTCAGTCAGCGTTGCAGTACCACTGGTGTATTAGGGCCCATGGTTGGGGTAATGGCATCGATGCAAGCATTACAGGCGATAAAGCACATTGCCAAGATAACGCCTAACGCTGGCGAGCTGCTGCGTTTTGACGGCTTGTCAATGGTAACTCGCCACGCCACGCTTGCAAGAGATCCCTCATGCGCGGTTTGCCACACTAAAGTGAAGGAGAGAACAGATGAATCAAATTAACATCAAGGTGAACGGTGAGCCGTTTACCGTATCGAAGGATGAATCACTCGAGACATTGTTATTGTCTTACCAGGTCAACCTAAACAGTGTGGCGCTGGTTAGAGGGGGGCAAGTGGTGCCAAAAACCTTATGGGCAATCACTCCTTGTGAAGCCGATGATGAGATCGAACTGTTTGGCGTTGTCGCGGGAGGATAATATGTTAAAAATTGCTGATACCGTGTTTGACTCTCGTCTATTTACCGGGACGGGAAAGTACGCTTGTGCGAATACGATGCTTGCAGCTATTGAAGCCAGTCGATCACAACTGGTGACGATGGCAATGAAGCGACTCGATTTCCACTCAGGCAGTGATGACATATTAAGGCCTTTGCAAGGGAGCAATATCAAATTGCTGCCTAACACTTCGGGAGCAAGAAATGCCCAAGAAGCGGTATTTGTGGCGGAACTTGCGCGGGAAGTGTTGGGCACTCATTGGATAAAACTGGAGATCCACCCCGATCCAAAATATTTAATGCCCGATCCGATAGAGACCCTAAAAGCTGCTGAGATCTTGTGTAATAAGGGCTATGTGGTGCTGCCTTATGTGCATGCCGATCCTGTTCTTTGTCGGCGGTTGGAGGAGGTGGGCTGCGCTGCAGTGATGCCCCTTGGTAGCCCTATTGGATCTAATCAGGGGTTAGCCACGGAAACCTTCCTTAAGATCATCATTGACCAAGCAAAGGTGCCCGTGGTTGTGGACGCAGGGATCGGTACACCATCTCAGGCGATGCAGGCGATGGAGCTAGGTGCCGATGCTGTATTGGTGAACACGGCGATTGCGAGCAGCGCTGATCCAATCTTGATGGCGCGCTGTTTTGCCGAGGCCGTTGACACTGGACGCTCTGCATACTTAGCTGGACTAGGAAAAGTCAGTGCTGTTGCGCAACATACCAGTCCCCAGCAAGCGCCTTTAACAGCCTTTTTGGATTAGGAGCTAAAATGAGCTTTTATGAATGCTTACAGGCTCTACCAAGAGCGCAGTTGCAGATGTCACTTTATAACGCAACGGCTGCAGATGTCGAATCGGCGTTGTTGGGGTGTCAGGGCGATCTATCGGGTCTGTTAGCCTTGCTTTCGCCGGCGGCAGAGCCCTACTTAGAGCGGATGGCACAACAAGCGGCTGGGTTAACTCGTCAACGTTTTGGTAGAAATATTGGTATGTACCTACCTATGTATGTGTCTAACCTTTGTGCCAATGAGTGTGATTATTGTGGCTTTAGCATGAGCAACAAAATCAAGCGGAAAGTGCTCAATCACAGAGAGCTTGAGGCCGAAATGGCGGTGATAAAGTCACAGGGTTTTGACTCGATTCTAATTGTTTCGGGTGAGCATGAAACTAAGGTGGGAATAGATTATTTTGCCTCAATGATACCTGATGTTAAACGCCAATTTAGTTATGTTGCCATGGAGGTGCAACCATTGAAGGAGAGCGAATATCATGATTTAGTGGAACTTGGCTTAGATGCAGTGATGCTATATCAGGAAACCTACAATCCAATAACCTATCAAGCGCATCATACTCGGGGTAAAAAGCAAGATTTTCAATATCGGCTTGAGTCGCCCGAACGTATTGCGCGAGCGGGTGTTGACAAAATTGGCCTAGGAGTGTTGTTAGGCCTTGATGATTGGCGCCTAGACGCTCTCTTGATGGGTCATCATTTGGACTATTTAGAAAAGCAGTTTTGGCGCACTCGTTACAGTATATCGCTACCGCGCCTACGTCCTTGTGTCGGTGGCATCGCCCCTAAGGTTGAGTTAACTGACAGAGGACTTGTGCAGCTGATTTGTGCATTTAGGTTGTTCAACGCAGAGCTTGAGATCAGCCTGTCTACCCGCGAATCGACGAGTCTTAGAGATAATTTATTAGGGTTAGGTATTACTCAAATGAGTGCGGGCAGCTCGACTCAACCTGGTGGTTACGTCAGTCCGGATACTGAACTGGATCAATTTGAGATTAGTGACGATCGTAGTGCAGAAGAAGTGGCTAATGTTATGAAGTCTCGAGGGTTTGTGCCAGTTTGGAAAGATTGGGAGCGTGGCTGGCGACCTACTCTGTCTGATTAGAACCGTATAAGCCTCGTTATTACTGTACTTTTAAGTAAATTTGGCCAATAATTGTACTAAATATGTGTATAGCGGATCGGAGTGCGTGGTATGGAAATTCCATCAAGTTTCTCATCTGGATTATCAGGGCTGCAAAGTGCTCAATCTGGGTTAACTCAAGCAACGGTAGATGTTGCAAAACCAGCACAGCCTGTTAATCAATCCACTGAAGCATTGCAATCAGAAACAGCACAGCCTGTGGAAGCGGTTGATAAAACCTCTGCGTTGGTTTCAGCAGTAGAAGCTGGCCAGCAAGGGGAAGCGGCAGTTGAAGTACTGGAAGTTTCAAATGAAACGCTAGGTACTGTGATTGATATAAAGGTATAACCTAGTGAATGGCGTTATCTCTGCGCCTTCATCATCGGTGAATCAGGCAACTGTTTCGCCGATTTCTGTTGTCAAAAGCAGTACAAGTTTTTCTCCTTCTCAGACAGCCACCGTGTCCAGCCCAAAGGGAAAGGCTGTCGCTGCACCACTCTCTACTCCTATATCTGTAGCATCGCTCTCTACCGCCGAGACTGGCGGTTTCACGAGTCCAGAGATCACTTCGGTTCAATCTGATATAGGCTCGACAAGTTTCAGTTTGTCCCAAGGGCCAATGAGTCTCGCAGGCTTAATTAACAGCGTGGCAAGTGGCGCATCTCAAGCGGAACCTCGCCCCAGTCAGTCGATATCTCCTAATGCTAATGGTGTTGGCCAAAGTCCACAAACAGACGTCCAATTAACGCCTACTGACAAGGATTTTGAGCCGATATTTGATAATCAAGAGGCAGCCGATAAGGACACTAATGCAGCTCAAGCTACTCAAGATTATTCACCTTTTGATGAGGAGCAAGATACAGATCGCAACTCAGATAGCCAAGCGAGTGACCGCGCGGAGGCATTGAGGCAGCAGATTGAGCTTGATACGCTAGCTAAACGTGATGCCGAGGTGAAAGCTCATGAACAAGCGCACGCCAACGTGGGGGGAAATTTTGCTCGCAGTCCTAGTTTTAAGTATGAGCAGGGCAGTGATGGGAAGCGTTATGCCGTAGATGGTGAGGTGGCGATTGATATCTCAGTGGTCTCAGGGGATCCGCTCGCAACAGTCAATAAAATGAAACAAGTTTATGCGGCCGCGATGGCACCTGCTCAGCCGTCAATGGCAGATATCCGTGTGGCAAGCGAAGCGCTGCGTAAAATGAATGAGGCGAAAAGCCAACTAGCTATAGAGCGGCAGGAGAAAGCCGTGACCGTCGCTGATATGGCGCCGCTGATCGGTGCGGAAAATGCTATTAAAGGGGTCGTTTTTCCGGAGCCAATACAAACTCAGATCGCTGGCAAAGTTGATGGAAATGGGCGGATCTCGGCTTCTAGAGTCGATTCACCATCAGGCCTAGATGACAATCGTTCGCCTTCTCGTAGCATTGAACACATTAGTCGACAAATTTTGGCATCTAGTCCGGCAGAGCAGTCAAACCATTATCAAGACCATGCCATTAGTGGTATGTACCAGTCTCAATCACAAATAAGTACGTCTAATGCGATTGATTTCACGGTCTGATTGATATCTATGTTCTACATATAAGCCTTATCTTTTCTAATTTCTCACTGTTTTTAATGTTGCGCCAAGATCAGCTGTTCTAGCAATTTTGATGCGGGTCCTTGGTTGTCGCGATTGGGCACGGTTAAGCTCAATACAACTCGCCGGTGACTACTGCCATTGAGGGTTAGTTGATGCAGTTTGCCCTGTTCAATAAGCGGGAAAACAAGATGCGTGGGTATCCAGCAAAAACCAAGCCCTTTATGGAGTATTGATAAAGCTTCATGAAAATTTGCTACCGTCCATCTACGCTCAGCCTTTAACCAGCCAATATCTATTTGGGATAGTTGGCCTGTATCTTTAATGACAATTTGCAAGTGTTCCGCTAAGGTGCGATCGTCGATTGGCGCAGTGAGCTGAGCCAAGGGATGCGAAGGGGGACAAACCAAGGTAAACTCTATTTCGGTGAGTGGTTCGGCCAAGAAACCCTTAGGTGTTGGGCTACCGACGATGGCGATATCGACTTTCTCTGCTTCGATTAACTCATGGGTTCCAGTGATCACAGAGTCTAAAATAGTGATACGAGTCCCGCGACTTAAGGGCTCAAATTCACTTAATGCATCGACCAATTTATCCATCGGATAGATGATCTCTCTGGCTATAACCAAGGTTGGTTCCCAACCCTTTTCTAAATTCTTGGCTAACTGTTCTAGCTCAGTGACGGAGCGCGTAATATGCCTAGAACGACGCAGCAAGACTTCTCCTGTTTTGGTTAAGTAGGCCTTTCGACCTCTAACTTCGAGTAGTGCAACCCCTAGTTGTGTCTGCAGTTTTGCGACAGCGTGGTTTAGTGATGATTGGCTTTTATTCAACTTATCAGCTGCTTGCGCGTATCCGCCGTAGTCAACCACAGCCTGTAAAATACGCCATTGTTCTAGTGTTGATTTTGACTGACTCATTAGCTATCCAGAGTAATGTGTGGCCAAGCGACTACTCGGCCTACATGATTAAGGTTTTATGCTTACCTGCTTAGGAAGATACTTTTTAGTTGCCTTGAGCTTATGGAAATATGGCCCTTGGTGCAGCGTTTCAGGCCAGTTAAGTAGCATCATGGCGAGGACGTTACGGTGCTCACCGAGTGCGAGATCTGGGTTACCACGTGGTGATGGGATCGTGGCGACTTTTGGGTCATATGCATTAATGATATGGGCTTGGGTCTTCTTAACAACAGGGTGATTTGAAAGCCCTGCTAAATGAAAGCTTATGCCCACCTCAGCGATAATATCATCTGTTGCGTCGGCAAGGATCCTGTCGATATTGGCGTCAAAATAGTCCAGAATCCAGGCAAAAGTCTGCTTGTCGACTTGATGTTGATAGTATTCACTGGCAGCAAAGATAAAGTGAGTCATGCCATAGATTTTGTTTCTAAACTGCTTTTTGTTTAGCTTTTTGTCACGACTATCAGGATAGACCTCGTTAAATGCTGTTTTGTACTCTTCAATGTAATCACCCACACCGAGTTGCTTGGCCCAATAAACATAGTTAATAAGCTGTGCTGCCCAAGCCTCTATCATCGCCTTATCGGTAAGGCCCGGTTTTAGATCGGTATTTTTGAGAGCTTTGGTAAGCTTTTCATGGCATGGACCCGTTAAGCCAAATTCATCGATTCGGCTAGAAAATCTCAGTAATACATCCGTATAGAAGAGGAACTCAGGGAAAGGTTTAAGGGCCTTTTTGCGTGCCTTAGCGCGTGGACCTTTACCCAGTACTGCAATAGCAGCTTTAGCCTCTTGCTCAATAAAGCCCGGCTTATCTAACTGACAGGCATAGTAAGCTTGTGAGTCGACTACCGCATAAAGATCAACGAGTGCCGAATTGGCATATTGTGTATCACCAGTCATACGGTAGAGCCTTATACCATAATGCCCCTGTACGCGCGGTGGCAGTTGATATAGGTGTGATTCTAAACTTTGTTGTATACCATCGCGGACTTGTTCTAAGTCATTTGCTTTGACCTCAGCACTGGCGTAGCCAGAGCCTAAAAGAAGACTCAGCGCCGTCGCGGCGGCGATCGCACCTATTGACTTAGGTAAGTGGGTTAGCTTGAACATATAAAATCCTATCAATCAAAGAGGTTGTGGAGAGTGATTTACCCAACACTTGTGTTAATTGCTCATTCAAGGAGAGATGATCTTCATTTATCAATAATAGTGAGAATGTCTCTGGTATTGTGTGTTGATGCTTGCTGGTGACATAGAGAAACTGTCCTAAACTCTGTTGCCATAGCGCTTGATAATAGAGCGGTCCTTGTTTGGCAATACCACTAAAACTGTAGATCGCATCGCTAGCTTCTGGCCAGTGGTGGTTAAAGCTTAAGTAAAATTGGTTATTTAAATTTGTGTATAATGCGTTACTCGGTATTTGATAAGCGTTGAGCGCCAATTTACTGCGAAAGACTTTCTGTTGAGTTGCGAAGGTTTGTAATATCGCTTCACGGCTGGATTGAGTTAGTGTTGGTAGTAAAGTCTCGCCTAAATATTGTGCCAACCAATGTTGTGCGATAGCACTACTATCTTGGGTTTCGCCTAGCGTATTGACAAGATAATAGCGACTTCCATGGCTAAATTGGGTGATAATTTTACTCATTTCGGTCAATAGCTGCTGCTGATCGCGATAACTATCAAGGGTTATAGGTAAGCGTAAAGAGAATTGGCCAAACTGCATTCCGACAACGGTTTGTCGTATTCTGGTTGCGCGAATTTGTGCGCCATCCATGAAGTAGATGTCGCCCAATAAACGTTCTCCATGCCATAGCCGATGTAGCTGAGGCGTAATGATTTCGGCGCGCAGGTCAAAGATTGCTAAAGCTTGGTATAGCTGGTTAATAAATTGATCACTGGTTTGTTTAGTGACGCGCGTTTTGGGCGCGTTTGCCAATGTGCTGCCAATCTCCCATGGGGAAAGCGTTACATGGGTCATGCCATCGAGATACTGCTTGAGTAACTTAGGTGTTGCGAGCAACTGGCCACTGAGTGCATCGCTAGCATGATCGCTAAACCCGCGGGTTTGTGCCAGATGATTTCGGCTATCGATCAGCTGTCGTAGGGCGGCGTGGTTTTTGCTTTTAGCACGGGTTTGGTAGGCCTGCCACACCAACTGTTTGCAATGGGTGTCTTGCTGTTTAATTAAATATGAGGCAATTGACTGATTAAACGGTTTGTCAGTGCTCTCAAAACTTGGCGCCAAGTTAAGTTGGCATTGCGTGTCACCAAAATCGAGGGTTAAGCCTTGCGATTTAAGGCCGTGCAGAATCGTGGCTTGAGCGGAATGTTGCTGGGCCTTTTGCGCAAGAGTATGTTGGTGAAGAGAGAGCTGAGTCAGACGGCTGTGCAATCTTTGATGTGCGGGCTCTGCTGATGATGCAAGGGAGCGTTCAATATTGATCAGCGCGGGGCTTTTTAGCAATTGAGACATCTCATCGGCTAAGTGCAGTTGACATTGGATAAGCATCTCATTGTCGTCGCTATTTAACGTAAATTGCCGATAGTAATTAACCCTATCTTTTAAATTAAACAACCCAAGTGTTGCACGCTCGAGTGCGATCGCTTGATTTGCCGCATCATTCGCCGCAAAAGCGGTTGCCGTTGGCAACTCAAATTGCATACATTGCTGGCTCAGAAGGGCGATAGGCGAGGCGGCTTGCGCCGCCAAATGCAGACTAGCTGCAAGCGCTATGGCTAAAATGCGTTTTAGCATAGGCGACACGCTCTTCAACGGACATTGATTTGTTTTTCATCTGTTCGACATGGCGCAGGTGAGGCAAAATACCTCGACCATTGGCGATTTGAATAGCCAGCCCTGGTCGAGCGTTGAGCTCTAATAGCAAGGGTCCAAGTTGTTGATCCAGCACCATGTCTGTACCTAGGTAACCTAACTCACTCATCTCATACGCTTTCGATGCGGTATGAAGCAAAGTATCCCAATGAGGCACAACAATATCTGTCAGCTTTTTATCTGTGTCCGGATGGAAATCAATGGGTTTATCAAATTGAACCGCATGAAGCCCTTTACCGGTGGCAATGTCTAATCCCACGCCGACAGCACCTTGATGTAAGTTTGCTTTGCCGTCAGAAGCTGCGGTAGATAGACGTAACATTCCCATCACAGGAAAACCTTTAAAAACAATAAGCCGTATATCAGGTACGCCTTCATAGGAGTAGCCGTCAAAGACAGGATCAAATTGAATTAGCCCTTCAACAATAGCGACATCAGGCTTACCACCCAGTGAAAACAAGCCACTGAGAATGTTTGATACATGTCTGTCAATCTCACTGGGTGTGACCTCATTGCCATTGGGTTTAAAATAGTGGCCATTATCCACCTTAGTGATCACTAAAATCCCTTTTCCTCCCGATCCCTGTGAAGGTTTGATAACAAAGCCATCTTTGTTATTGACCATTTCAGGGATGTGAGATATCTCATGCTGTTGGCATACCGTACCGATCAGCGCTGGCACAGCAATATTATTTGCTAACGCTAGTTGTTTGGTGGTCAGTTTATCATCCACACGTTTGTAATATTTACGTGGGTTGTAACGTCCAATAAAGTCTATATTGCGTTTGTTCATGCCCAAGATACCTTGGGCTTTGAGCGCCTGAGGGCGCGCGAGAAACATGACTACTCTCCCGCCAATGGCTTAAAGCGCTTAAGTTCTAACAACTTGTAGCCAGTGTATTGGCCCATTAATAACACCATCGCTAAAATCACTAAGTGAATGCCGAGGAAATTAAATACCCAATGCTGTACCCACGTTGCGCTCATGGCAAGATAGGCTAGGGTTGCCACAAACAAACTGCCTCCGCCTTGTACCACGACCTCTTTTGCGCCTTCCTCTTCCCATAGGATTGACATTCTTTCGATGGTCCATGCCAGAATGATCATCGGGAAAAAGGTGATGGTTAAGCCTTCACTCAAACCGAATTTATAGGAGAGTAAGGTGAAGAGGCCGATAATGCCGATCACCACAATAATGACTGCCGATATTCGCGAGATCAGTAACAGGTTCAGTTCTGATAGATAGGAGCGGATCATTAAGCCAAATGCAACAATAAGTAAAAAGCCAACTAAGCCCGTTAAGAGCGTTGTTTGGATAAAGGCGAGGGCGATAAGCACTGGCATAAAGGTACCAGAGGTTTTGATCCCAATAATCACCCTTAAAAATACCACCATCAATACACCGATAGGAATAAGTAAAATCCCCTTAAACAGGCTTTGCTCTTCTAGCGGCAACTGATACAAAGAGAAATCTAAGGCGTCTTTGTTTTTTAACACATCAATAGAGGTGGCTAATGCTGAACGTGTGTCCTGCAACATTGAGAAGCTGACCAGCGAATTGACACCACCTACGACATCTAAGGTTGATTTCCCGGTTCTGTCCCATATCAGTAAATTGTCAGGACGGCCTTGGCTACCATCTGCTGGGTTAAACAGTAACCACTCTCCTTGATGATAGACTTCAACAAATGTTGTTAGCTGCTGACGTCGGCGTTGATCTTCCAAAAATAGTCCATTGACCTTTTTGGCTGGGATCCCTTTGCTATTGAGCATTTGTACAAAGAGATTCGCGGCAGAGTTGCCAGACAAGAGTAGTTCGATATTTTGACTGCGATCAGAGGCATTAAAGCTTTTGTTTAGCTGTTGTGCAAAAGACAAATTGGTTGCGCTACGAGACCAGACTTCATCCATTATCTGCTCTGCAGCGGCTTTCTCTGTAGCCGGCCAATTATACTCCACCGCCTCAGGTTCGGCCTGGGCAATTACTTGGGTTTTTCCTGTAGGGACCAAGGTGACTTTATAATACAGGTCTTGTTGACCACGAGCTTGCCTTACTGACCAAGTCGCATGTCGACCAGAACTGTCATTGGCGATAGTTAAGCCGTAGCCTGGAGAGGTCGCATTTTCTACTAGAATTTCAAAGGCGGGATCATTAGGCAGAGAAAACTTAACTTCTGCAGGTTCACCCGTGCCCTGAAAGCTTACTTTAGCATCTACGGCCCAACTCTGTACTTGTTCGCCAGGTAAAAAAGGCACATTGTGTTCTATGCCTCGATACACACTGGCAGCGACTCCCGCTAAAAATAGCAGTGCGACTAAGATGTAAAACGGTTTTCTAGAATGCATTGAAGACATATCCTATTTTAGTTTGCTGTCACACTGAGTTATTTTTTGCTATGGATGAAGGTTTGCGCCACATCAACGACCGCGATGTCTTGCATAAACTTACGACCTAACAAGAGTTGATATTCGAGATGGCTGCGGTCGACCAGATTTAAATCAGTCTCCGCTTTATACTTACCTATCTGTAGATGAGCGTGGATTACGGGACGGCGATCACTTTTCTCGTCAGAGTCTTGTTTAATGCGGACAAATCGTTCGACTTTAGATTCAAATGTTTGCGGTGTTTTGTCACTGCCTTGGGTAAATACGTCAAACCTTACCCACTGCTTGCCGTCACGTTCAAACAAGATGATGTTGTGTGCATCCAATGACGATGACTCTGCCCCCGTGTCGATACGGGTTTCAAAACTGGCTTTGATTTCGTCGATGAAGACATGTTCCACGGCGCCCAGCACGAACTTATCACCAATAGGTGATGCCTTACACTCAACAGGTACCTCGACGATTTTCTCTTCAGCGGGCTGTTGAGCAGCGGCCACGGCGATGGCAAGGGTATCTATTTGTTGACTTAATGCTGCAATAGATTGATTTTGATTTTGTTGGTTAGTGTTTATGAGCTGTTCAATATCAGCGCGCTGCTGATTTAAGCTCGCACTAAGGGTTGAAGTATCAACTGGTTGAGGTTTGTCTGCGCTATTTGTTGCTGCGCAACCGACAAGTGCAGTGGCAATGGTCAGGGCGATAATCTGCTTTAACATAGTGCTTCCCGTTTACTATTTCAATTAGATCAAATCTTTATTGGGTTGATTTTTGGTGGCCACGAAGGTTGCACGTTTAGGCGCTGGGTATCCTTCGACAGTGAGACTGATGTCACTAGGGTCTAAATAATCGACCAATGACTCATTGGGCATCCAAGGTGTACTGCGCTGCTCTGCAAGTGAGGTGACATCAATATCGACACATTTCACATCCACAAAGTCGGCTTTTTTCAGCCATGCTTCTAACGCTTTAGCCGATGGTAAAAACCAAACGTTATTCATTTTCCCATAGCGATCACCAGGAACCAGAACAGTGTTTTCATCACCATCGACAACTAAGGTTTCCAACACTAACTCTCCACCTGCACGCAGTTGATCACGCAGTTGCAATAGATGATCAATGGGTGAGCGACGATGATAGAGTACGCCCATTGAGAATACCGTATCAAAGGCATCTAATGGTGGCAGTTCTTCGATACCGAGTGGTAAAAAGTGCACTGGATGTTGATCTCCAGCGATGCGCTTTACCGCTTCAAACTGGCAAAGAAACAGCGGTGAAGGGTCGATGCCGACGACATGTTTAGCCCCATCGCCAAGCATACGCCACATATGATAACCACTGCCACAGCCTACATCTAATACTGTGCGATTATTAAGTGGCGAGATATGAGGCTGTACTCGATCCCACTTCCAATCTGATCGCCATTCGGTATCAATATGAATACCGTGCAGGGAATAGGGGCCTTTGCGCCAAGGTTTAAAGATTTTCAGCAGATTTTCTAGCTTCTCTTTTTCACCAGGGGTTAATTGCTCGCCACTGCCTACCATCACATCGGTACTGAAATTAATGGTATCAGGTAGTGGATAGTGTAATTTATTGAGCACTTTTTCCCATTTAGGTAGGTCACCGTGTTTATTCTCACGTTGCCAGTTACCTAATATGGCTGGCAAGGTTTCTAACCAATGCTGCAGACTCGAGTCTGCGATATGTTTGTAAAAAGAGCTAAAGCTGATCACTTGATTGCCACCATAGATGCAAAATTAAAACACTGGAACCATACGCTAAAATGACTGAAACCTTGTTCTCTTAGACGCTGTTCATGTTGAGGTAACGAGTCGGGTTTCATTACGTTTTCGAGCGAACTACGCTTTTGGCTAATTTCAAGTTCGCTGTAACCGTTGGCTCGTTTGAAATCGAGATGCAGTTGATCGAGTAATGACTGGACTGGTGCATCTTCAAACGTGAGTTTTTCTGATAACACTAATAGCCCCCCGGGCACTAAGCCGTTGTGGATTTTTTTCAGTAGCATCTCACGGTCATCGGGCGCTAGGAACTGCATGGTGAAATTAAGTACCACCATTGACGCATTTTCAATATTAATGTCTCGTATGTCGGCACACACTAAATCGACTGGCGTATCACTGACATATGCGCTGAGGTTTTGGGAACAACGCTCAACCATTGATTCACTATTGTCCACCGCAATGATACGACAGTTGCGGCCATCGATATGGCGACGAATATTCAGTGTCGCAGCGCCTAAGGAACAGCCTAAATCATAAACATGACTCGACGGTGTCACGAATTTATCGGCAAAGTCACCTAATGTATTGATTATTTGTCCGTAACCCGGCACGGAACGTTTAATCATGTCATTGAACACACCGGCAACTCGATCATCAAATTGAAAGTCGCTAATATTTTCACAAGCTTGGGCGTAAATAGTGTCTTGAGATGAGTTCATCAGAGTTTTTTTAATAAAATCAATTTTTCATTTTAGCGAATGATAACAGTTAGCAGCAAGTGTAGTACTGGAAATTATGGATAAAATTCTGTCTAATAGCCTAATTACAACAAAAAATTTACAGCGACATGACGTTCTAGGAATAATCATTGAACTCACTTATTCGTTTTCTTATCGGTTTAACTTGCTGCTTTTCATTTTTACTTGCGGCGGCCGAGAGTCAGAAGCCATTAGTTTTAGTCATGGGGGAAGACAGTTATCCCTATCAATTTGTAAGTGACAATGGCGAGCCTAAGGGCTTACTTGTCGACCTATGGCGAGAGTGGGCTTCGCAGACCCACACTCCCGTCGTATTTGTTGTCCGTCATTGGAAAGATTCCTTAATCCAACTTGCCGAGGGTGATGCCGACATTCATTTGGGAATGGGGATCACCGATGAACGTCGGGAGCTGTTTGATTTTGCCAGCCCCATAACTTCTGTTAGTACCTATCTCTATTTACGTAATAATTTGAAAGATAAAACCGCCTTTTCGCAGCTGCTTCCATACCGTATTGGGGTTGTACGAGGATCTTCACATCAATCGATACTCAGTCAGCAGGTAAGTGGCCTTGCGTTTAGCGAATATAGCAGCCGTGCTGCTTTGATGGATGCCGTCCTAAATGGAGAGGTTGATATTTTTGCTGGGATGGAAGGTTACCTAAAAGATTCAGTGGTGAGCAGAGCGGTATTAGAAGCATTCCCTTTAGACAATCGTATATTAATTAAGAAGACGGCTATCGTACCTGCGGTGACGAAGGGAGATAGCGCTCTGCTAGAGAAGATTAACACTGGGATGTCGGAAATTAGCCAAGAGAGCTTGGAGCATATAGAGAAAAATTGGCTTGGTTACAGCCGTGATACCAGAACGTTAGTCATAGCAACCACAAATAACATTGAACCATTTGTTGATATCGGTGGTGATGGTCAACCCCATGGTATGTATATCGATATTTGGAATTTGTGGTCTAAAAAAACCGGCATACCCGTTGAGTTTAAACCAGAGAGCATGGCTAATGCGCTTGATGACTTAAAGTATAACCGTGCCGATTTTCATATTGGGTACCCTGAAAGCGATACCATGAAAACTAACTATCATCGCGCCCAATTGCTTTATCAGGTGAAGAGTCGCTTATTCAGCTTTAAACAGCCACTCAGTGATTTGGCGGCCTTAGATGGTAAAATTGTCGGTGCGGTGCCAACGGCTCCCTATATCGATAAATTAAGGGCAGCATTACCAGAGGTGGAGTTGAAACTGTATTCGGGTGTGGACCAGATGATTGAAGCTGCGCAGCAAGGGCATATTAGTGCGTTTGTCGCTTCTTCGGCTTGGACGCAACATTACCTACTCAAAGCGGGCGCATGGGCTGACTTCCATCTTTACCGCCCGCTCTATTTTACGACCGATATCTACGCACTCACTCGCAATGAAGATAAAGGACTTGCACAGCGTATCTCAGCTGGTTTCGAGCTGATAACCCCGGCAGAATTAGGCAGGATAGAAGCTAAATGGGTCATAGATAGTGATGATCATACTGTGGCCGATGCACATCAGCCGCTTAAACTGTCGGCAGAGGAACAAGCCTATTTAGCCAGATTGCCCGCACTAAAAATGGGCTTTTTACAGTCTTGGAAACCGATGGAGTTTGAAGATAAACAAGGCCTGTTTGCGGGGATAAATAGCCAAATAAGTGAGCAGATAGCTACAGCGTTAAACCTGAAGCTTAAACCTGTGATGTTTACTGAGTGGAATGCGTTATTGACGGCATTAAAACGCGGCGACATCGATATTGCAGGCAGTGTCGCACAGACGCCTGACAGGGAAGCCTCTCTGTTGTTTTCTGAGTCTTACTGGCCGTCACCTTGGGGGTTGGTTACTAACTTAAATCAAGTGACCGCATTTAATTTGGCACAACTCAGCGGTAAACGTCTGGCTATCGTCGAAGACTATCATTTGGTCTCAAATTTAGTGAGTAAAGATTATGGTATCGAGTTGGTATTAGTGCCCAATACCCGCGCAGGTATCGATGCGGTTGCTCAAGGGAAGGCCGATGGCTTTATCGAAAAAGTCATCAACATGTCAGTCGCGTTAATGGATGACGACTATCACTCTCTTAAAATGTCGGTACTGGCAGACTTTTCGGAGGAGCAGAGTCATTTTGGACTGCATCCAAGCTTAAAACCTTTGGTACCGATCTGGGATAAAGCGATTTCACAGATTAGCGTGGAGATGCAACAAGCGATTTATCAACGCTGGCTGGGTAACAATGAACAAGGACACAGTGCGCAACTGACATGGCGCAGTAGCTTTTATCTGTTACTCTTGCTTAGTGGGGTGCTTATCGCCCTGGTCAGCTGGTTTGCGTTTCAGCGTGGCGCTCGTCGCCATAACGGCTTGCAGCAACAGATCGTGAAATTGGGCCATTTTGATACGTTGACAGGGCTGCCCAATCGCACTTTGCTGGACGACAGATTAGAACAGTCAATGTTGCTTCATCGACGCGAGATGCAGCCTTTTGCCGTGTTGTTTATTAGTTTCGATAATATGCATACGGTTAATCAGCAATATGATCATCAAATTGGCGATCAAGTGCTAAAGCTAGGTACGAGCAAGCTTAAAAAGATGATTAGAAAGTCTGATACCTTAGCGCGCTTTGGCGGCAACGAATTTGTGTTAATCCTTAATCGACCCAAAGACCTCGACAAAGTCTGTCAGGTGGCCGATGGCATGATTAGCGCCTTTGCAGCACCTTTTGCCATCAATGGCGATCATGTGGCACTATCGGTCAGCATAGGGATAGCTATGTACCCCAATGAAGGGGATACTGTGGTTGAATTACTTAAAGTAGCAGACAAGCATATGGCCAGAGCCGTCGCTCAAGGTGGCAATTGTTATCGAAGCGCGTAAATCGCTATATTAGATAACGAATTGCTGGTTATTTGCCCAACCTATTAATTGACTTCCCCATAACGGGATGAAGTTGTTTTGAAATCGGCAATATTTCACTATAATGCCGCTTTTGTCATGTATTGAATATTCCCAAGCACGGCTTTGTGGATGAAAGGAAAGGGTTAGATGCGCAGTCATTATTGTGGAGACGTCAATCGGTCTCACGTTGGAGAAGAAGTCACTCTAGTCGGTTGGGTAAATCGAAGCCGAGATTTAGGTGGTGTAGTCTTTTTAGATTTACGCGACCGTGAGGGGATTATCCAGGTTGTTTACGACCCAGATTTACCTGAAGTGTTCGATATCGCCAGCACACTACGTGGTGAGTTTTGTGTGCAAGTGACGGGTCTTGTCCGTGCTCGCCCAGACAGCCAGATTAATGACCAGATGCGCACCGGTGAAGTGGAAGTGTTAGGTAAAGCGTTAACTATCCTCAATGCTTCATCGCCGCTACCGATCAACATGGACAAAAACCAGCACAACACTGAAGAGCAGCGTTTGAAATATCGCTATCTTGATCTACGTCGTCCAGAGATGGCGGATCGTATTATTTTCCGCTCAAAAGTGACTAGCGCTGTACGTCGTTTCCTTGATGGTAACGGTTTCTTAGATATTGAAACGCCAATCTTGACCAAGGCCACACCTGAAGGTGCACGCGACTATTTGGTGCCTAGTCGTACATATAAAGGGCAGTTTTTTGCGCTACCACAATCACCACAGCTGTTTAAACAGTTATTGATGATGTCAGGGTTTGATCGTTACTACCAAATCGTTAAGTGTTTCCGTGATGAAGACTTACGTGCTGACCGTCAACCTGAATTCACCCAGATTGATATCGAAACCTCATTCATGACTTCGCAACAGGTGATGGACAAGACCGAGGAGATGGTACGCGGCCTCTTTAAAGAGTTGCTTAATGTTGACTTAGGCGAGTTTCCTAAGATGACATTTGAAGAAGCGATGCGCCGTTTTGGCTCAGATAAGCCAGACTTGCGTAACCCGCTTGAGTTGATCGATGTTGCCGATTTAGTCAAAAATGTTGACTTTAAAGTGTTCCAAGAGCCAGCCAACGATGTCGAAGGCCGTGTAGCTGTGATCTGTGTACCTGGTGGTGCTTCGCTTTCGCGTAAGCAACTCGATGAGTATGGCAAGTATGTCAACATCTATGGTGCTAAAGGCTTAGCTTGGATGAAAGTTAACGAGCTAGAAAAGGGCCTTGAAGGAATTCAGTCTCCTGTACTCAAGTTCCTGAGCGAAGAGGTTGTTAATGGCATTTTGACCCGTACCAGCGCAGCTAATGGCGATCTGATACTCTTTGGCGCAGATAAAGCCAACATCGTCGCTGAAGCAATGGGCGCGTTACGCCTTAAAGTTGGTGAAGACTTTGACCTGCTGCAAGGTGACTGGAAGCCACTTTGGGTTGTTGATTTCCCAATGTTTGAGCGCACCTCTGACGGTGGACTGCATGCTATGCATCATCCATTTACCGCGCCAAGTAATATGTCGCCAGCAGAACTTGAAGCCAATCCAACTGCCGCTCTCTCTGACGCTTACGACATGGTGCTTAATGGTTGTGAACTCGGTGGCGGCTCGGTTCGTATCCACAACAGTGAGATGCAATCTGCGGTATTTAGAATTCTAGGGATTAATGACGAAGAAGCTCAAGAAAAATTTGGCTTCTTACTCGAGGCACTTAAATACGGTACGCCTCCGCATGCCGGTTTAGCGTTTGGTTTGGATCGGATCATCATGCTAATGACTGGCGCGAGCTCAATTCGTGATGTCATGGCCTTTCCAAAAACCACGACTGCGGCATGTCCGTTAACCAATGCACCGGGTTTTGCTAACCCGCAGCAACTGGAAGAGCTGGGTGTGAGCGTTATCGAAACCAAACAAGGTGACGCAGAGTAAAAAGTACAATTAAAGCCGAGCATACTAGCTCGGCTTTTTCGAGTTAATCTCGAATAAGGAGTAACACATGGCAGGTCATAGTAAATGGGCCAACATCAAACACCGTAAAGCGGCTCAAGACGCCAAGCGCGGTAAACTCTTTTCTAAGTTCATTCGTGAGCTCACCGTTGCAGCGAGAGAGGGCGGTTCAGACCCTGATGCAAATCCAAGACTACGTGCGGCAATCGACAAATCACTCTCCAACAACATGACCCGTGATACGGTTGAACGTGCAATTAAGCGTGGTGCGGGTGAGTTAGATGGTCAAGTGCTTGAAACGATAATGTATGAAGGCTACGGACCTGGCGGTACCGCGGTAATGGTTGAAACCATGACCGATAACCGCAATCGTACCGTTTCTGGTGTGCGTAATGCCTTTAGCAAATCTGGTGGCAATTTAGGCACTGACGGCTCAGTCGCCTACCTATTCGAAAAGCGTGGCGTTATCTCTTATGACGAAGGTAGTGACGAAGATATCATTATGGATGCGGCGCTTGATGCTGGTGCTGATGACGTTGTGACAAACGAAGATACCTCTATTGACGTCTACACCACCCCAGACACCTTTGGTGCAGTAAAAGATGCCTTAGATGCAGCGGGCTTAGACTCGATTAATGCTGAGGTCACCATGATCCCATCAACCAAAGCAGATTTGGATGCCTCTACCGCCCCTAAGTTTCTGCGTTTGATTGATAACTTAGAAGATCATGATGATGTGCAAGAGGTTTATCATAATGCTGAGATCTCCGATGAGATCATGCAAGAATTAGAGTAGGTCTGCGAGACTTAATGACAATCATATTGGGTGTCGACCCTGGATCACGGATCACAGGTTATGGTGTGATCAAATGCCAAGGTAGGCAGCAGATTTATCTTGGTAGCGGCTGTATTCGTACTTCATCAGATGATCTTCCTTCTCGGCTTAAAGTGATCTTTGACGGTATCAGTGAAATCATTCGTCAATATCAACCCGATGAGTTTGCCATTGAACGTGTGTTTATGGCTAAAAATGCTGATTCGGCGTTAAAGCTGGGCCAAGCAAGAGGAGCCGCCATTGTCGCTGCCACCAACGCGGATTTGCCCGTGGCTGAATACTCAGCCACTCAGATTAAAAACGCCGTCGTGGGAACTGGTCGCGCGCAAAAGTCTCAAGTGCAGCATATGATCCAGCAGATCTTAAAATTACCTGCGGCGCCTCAGGCCGATGCTGCCGATGCTCTCGGTGTTGCCGTATGTCATTTTCACACCTATCAAAGCCTTATTGCCATGGGTGGTAAAGCGAATTCAAGAACATACGGAAGATATAGATGATTGGTCGACTTCGAGGTTTATTAATTGAAAAGCAGGCTCCAGAACTGCTGATTGAAGTGAATGGTGTTGGCTATGAGTTACAGATGCCGTTAACCAGCTTTTATGAATTACCAGACCTTAACCAAGAAGCGGTGATTTACACCCATTTTGTGGTGCGTGAAGATGCACAACTCCTGTATGGATTTGTCACAAAACAGGAGCGAGCCCTGTTTCGTCTGTTGATTAAAACGAATGGTGTCGGGCCTAAACTGGCGCTAACCATTCTTTCTGGGATGACCGCGGCAGAGTTTGTCAAATGTGTGGAACACGATGATATCGCGACCTTAGTGAAGTTACCTGGTGTGGGTAAGAAAACCGCTGAACGTCTGCTCGTTGAGATGCGCGATAAATTAAAGAGTCTAATGGAAGCGTCGGTGGGGTCAGAGCGAGAGTTTGTACTGCAATCTAATTACGCGCCCGCACCGCAAGTGAATACCGCTGAAGAAGATGCAATAGCGGCATTATTGGCACTAGGTTACAAACCTGCACAGGCAAGCAAAGCCGTCTCAGGGGCATACCTAGAAGGCATGAATTCAGAGGCGCTAATAAAAGCGTCGCTGAAATCTATGCTGTGAAGCGGTAGAGTGAGGAAAAAATGATAGAAGCCGATCGACTCGTCCATGCGCAGCCTCAAGGCATTGAGGAACGTGACGAGCAAATAGATAGAGCGATGCGTCCCAAGTTGCTCGACGAGTATACTGGGCAAGATGACACTCGAGCGCAATTAAAAGTGTTTATCGAAGCGGCGCAGAAGCGCGGCGAAGCGTTAGATCACATGCTGATTTATGGCCCACCAGGCTTAGGTAAAACAACATTGGCAATGATTGTTGCTAATGAGATGGGTGTTAATATCAAGTCAACCTCTGGTCCGGTACTCGAAAAAGCCGGTGATTTAGCTGCGTTGCTAACGAATCTTGAAGAGGGAGATGTATTATTTATCGATGAGATCCATCGTTTAAGTCCTGTCGTCGAGGAGATCCTTTATCCAGCAATGGAAGACTACCAATTGGACATCATGATTGGTGAAGGCCCTGCAGCTCGTTCGATTAAGCTTGAACTGCCACCCTTTACATTGATCGGTGCAACGACACGGGCTGGCGCGTTAACCTCTCCGTTGCGTGCACGATTTGGTATTCCGTTGAGATTAGAATTTTATAATGTGAAAGATCTCAGCAGTATCGTGACGCGATCGGCCAATGTGCTTGGGTTACCCATTGATGGGCCTGGCGCATTAGAGGTCGCACGTCGCTCTCGCGGCACACCGCGTATTGCCAATCGTCTGCTCAGAAGGGTGCGAGATTACGCTGAAGTTAAGCACGATGGTGAAATCGACAAACGAGTGGCTGATAGTGCGTTAGACATGCTTGATGTCGATGCTGAAGGGTTCGATTATATGGATCGCAAACTACTACTTGCAATTATCGACAAATTTATGGGTGGACCTGTGGGCCTAGATAATCTGGCCGCAGCCATTGGTGAAGAGCGAGAAACCATAGAGGATGTATTAGAACCCTTTTTAATACAGCAAGGGTTTATCCAACGAACGCCTAGAGGCCGTATCGCTACTCAACGAGCCTACCAACACTTTAATTTAATCAAGCCTGAGTAGCTGCATAGCTTATTTGTTCACATCTAATTATGTCTGCAAAGTCTATTTAATTTAGGCTTTGCGCTTGTATTTTTAAACCTGACTATACCCTGATTATTAATTTCATTTTATCTTTATGATGCATCCTGTATCAGTTGTTATTATTGGGTTAGTTGCTTTGCCTTTTTGTTTATTGCATTTCTTTTCGTTATAAGTTTTAAACTACCGTTGTTATAACTAAATCAAAGTTTAATCTTTATTAATTAGCACAGGGTATAAACACTTTATTCTGATTGGTAAGCGGTTGCTGAAAAGCGCTCCTAATTTTTGACTTGTTATTTTTAGGCATAGTTACATAAATGTCACACTTATAGAGTGCTTCTATCAAATCGCGGCTCATTTTTATGTATCATATTGTATCTTATTGGTTTTCGTTTCAATTTCGTAACCTTTTCTGGCTTTAGGATAAGTAGCCTTGTATATATTTCATTCATAATGAGTCTGTTGACCCATAGGTCTAACAGTCATTAAAACTGAAAATATGTGATGGGTGTCACATAACTTGAATTTGTGTGCGTTGTATTTATGTTGCGTTTGTAACGGTATGATTAGCTGGCTTGGGGATAAATATATAGTGATATTCTCTAGGTATTCAAATTATGTCGATGTTCACAGGTTTTTTGTATTTACGTTGTTAACTGTTATGTCATGTTATTTAACTCACCATTATCATTGGTTAATTATTTAGTAGATTGACTGATTTAAAGTGAAACTTCAGTATCAATTTCAGCGCTTACAAATAAAAGTAGAGCGTAAAATAATAACATTGAGTAAGGGAGTTAAATTTACATGGTAAAAACAACAAAGTTGGCCTCGGCTATAAAGTTGAGTTTGATAGCCTCAATATCGAGCAGTGCCTTTGTCGTCTCTCATAATGCGATCGCTGAAGAAGAAAGTGCCACGTTTGAGCGAATTGCAGTGACAGGCTCCCGTATTCAACGTCAAGATATGGAAACTGCATCGCCAGTGACAGTCATTGACGCCAGTGCGATACGAGCAGAAGGTTACAATTCAGTCGATGAGATTTTGCAGGCTCAACCAGCGATGGCTGGTATGGCAGCCGGGTCAACGACGAATAACGGTGCGGATGGGGTTGCGCAGGTTGACCTTCGTGGCATGGGGTCAAGTCGTACCTTGGTTCTATTAAATGGGCGTCGTATGGTGAACTCAGGATCGGGGGCTGACAGCGCCGTGGATTTGAATACGATTCCTGTGGCGATGATTGCCCGCGTTGAGATCTTAAAAGACGGTGCCTCAGCGGTTTATGGTTCAGATGCCATTGCCGGTGTTGTTAACATCATTACAAAGAAAGATTTTGAAGGGTTTCAACTTGATGTCAATGGTGGTGTGACGGATAAGAGCGATGGTGAAAATCTTGAACTGAGTGCCTTGTACGGTTTCAATACCGATAACGGTAACTACACGTTTGGTGTTGCTTACTCTGACCGCGGCGGTGTCATGCAAAAAGACCGCGATTGGGTGGAAGAGGGGGCAAGTAGCTTCGTACCTGGTGGCTCTTTGGGTGGCAAAGTACAAGATGAAAACGGTGATTGGGTTGCACGTACGGAAGGCTACGATTACACCCAAGATAGTTGGCTACAGACACCAAGTACTCGCTATAGCTTCTTCGCCAATGCCACTCAAGAGCTTAGCAACGATATTATTTTCACCGGTGATGTACTGTATACCAAACGTCAGTCAGAGCAGATGATGGCGCCTCAGCCTGCCTCTGTAATGCTTGATGTATGTACGCCTAGCTCAACAGGTAACTGTATTACCTTAACCGATGAGATGCTTGCTGGCGGTATCTCAGCTGATGATCAAGGTAAAGTTGAGTACCGTCGACGTATGACAGACGCAGGCAACCGTATCTATGAGCAAGACACAGATACGCTGCGCATCTCTGCAGGCCTTGCAGGGGTGCTGGATGTACATACCGGGATCGATTGGGATGTTGCTTATACTTACGGTAAAAACAAAGCTGAAACTTGGGTTCATAACTCAATTAATGCATCAAACATGGAGCAATCTATGTATGACAATCAAGATGCATGGTTCAGTGGTGATCCACTGTCAGACGCGATTGTTAATGACATCAGTTATCTAGAAAGTACAACTGGTGGTAACGAACAGCATATCGTATCGGGTGTTATTAGTGGCGAGGCATTTGAATTAGATGCAGGGGCTGTGGCTTATGCTATCGGAGCTGAATATCGTCATGACAGCGGTTACTATAACCCTGATCCAGTGATTGTTGCGGGAGACGGCACTGCAGCGCAGCAAGACCCAACAGATGGTAGCTACAGTGTATTCTCGGTATACCAGGAAGTTAGCGTCCCATTTACCGATAAGTTAACGGGTGAATTCGCGCTGCGTTTCGATGATTACTCAACCTTTGGTAATGCATCGACTTGGAAAATCGGTCTAACCTATGAAGCGACAGATGATCTAATGCTTCGTACCGTCGCGGCGACAGGTTTCCGAGCTCCAAATGTGAGCGAGCTATATGGTGGTAACGTTGGTTCATACGACTACCTAGATGATCCGTGGGGTAATGAGCAAGATCCGCAAATCTTAGTTAACTACACCTCAGATCCCGACTTGAAGGCTGAAAGTTCTGAGTCCTACACTGCTGGTCTAGTTTATTCACCAAGCTACATCGATGGTATGTCTGTGACTTTAGATTACTGGCGCTTTAAAATCACCGATGCAATCTCTCGTCTAGATGTTCAAGCTGGTCTAAAGGCGTGTTATGAAGGTGATGCCACAGCGTGCGAAACCTTTAAAATTGGTGCCAATGGAGATTTGACAGAGTTAACCAATCCGCTGACTAATGTGGGTTATCAAGATACCAGTGGTGTTGACTTTAACTTGGCATATCGTTTCGAAGGTTTAGGGTTAGATTGGAAAGTCAGCAATGATTTGACCTATCTACTTAACTTCGAGCAAGATGGCGTTGACTACACGGGTACCATCGGTGGTATGTTCGGTGGCTACGCAGAAGTGAAAAATAACTTTAGTGTACAAGCGAGCCAAGGTGATTGGAGCCTAATGTATTCAAATCGCTACATCGGCGAAATGAATGACATTAACTATGGTGATAAAGCAGAGTCTGTGCTTTATCACAATATTTCAGGTTTGTACCACTTCAATGACAGTGTCACCGCAACTTTAGGTGTCAAGAACCTAACAGATGTTGAACCTGTCATGGTTGCGAGTGGCAATGAAGCTGGTACGGTTCCTGAAGTGTATGACACCCTTGGACGTCAGTTCTATGGTGGTGTGACGGTGAAGTTCTAAGCCTATCTCTATAAAGTAATAAAAAAAGCGCCATCTGGCGCTTTTTTATTACCCAAGTTAAACCTAACCTAGGCCTTGTTGGGCGGATTTCATCTGAATGAATTCGATTTTGTAGCCATCAGGATCTTCAACAAAAGCGATTTCAGTCGAGCCGCCGGCGACGGGACCGGGTTGACGAGTAACCTTGCCGCCTGCCGCTTCGATGGCAGCACAGCGACTATAGATATCTTCCTCGCCAATGGCAAGGTGACCAAAGGCACTACCAAGATCGTACTGGTTTGTATCCCAGTTGTAGGTAAGTTCAACCACCGCAGCACCGCTGTCTTCATCGTCAAAACCAACAAAAGCAAGGGTATAGCGATATTCAGTATTTTCAGAGCGGCGCAGCAACTTCATGCCTAAGATCTCGGTATAAAAATGGATACTGCGCTCTAGATTGCCAACTCGTAGCATGGTGTGGAGTAATTGAGCCATGAAGACCTCTTCTGTTGCGATAGAAATGAGGAGGCATTATACCCATGTATTGGCCGATAGTTGCACTCAATAACATATTTTATATAGCAAAGTGCCTGATATGGCTTAGGAAAACAGTATTATCTATGACCATTATATTTGACAAAATAAGTCTATGACGTGCCTCACACTTTATGCTTTAAATCATGGAGTTAAATTAGGAGATACGGATAATGGAACCATCAACATCGAGGAGTTTACTATGTCTTACGAATTAAAAATGGCTGTAGGTTTGGCTATCACGATTGCAGCATTTCTTTCTATATTTTTTGTGTGTTTGTTTTAAGCTAGGTAAACGAAAACAGTTTTTGTCTAGCGCCTTAACAGAAGCTCGTTAAAAACTGTTTGATAACAGTGTACTGAGTGTTAGCGATGTCGAACGGCGCACAGAAGCACTAAAAGAGCCACTATTGTGGCTTTTTTAGTATTTACATCATTGAGCATTTGGCTATATAGCTTAGCTCAAGATCGTTTTCAAATCAGGCTATTTGGGGTTTACAGAGCTTCAACTAATACTTTCAGTTCCTGCCATAAACTTCTTGACGCTATCGCTTGTTCTCGCATTTTTTTGAGAGTTTGTTGTGAATACCAATGTCCATTCTTTATCACTGCGCTAGGTTCTTTTAACAGGCTTAAGTCATCTATTGGGCTAGATTGGGTATAAATAAAGTCAGCTTGTAAGCTCTCACGAATGTGGCCAATGTTGTGTTCAAGCTTGAGCGCTCGTGCGGGGTTGATAGTGGCTGCAGCGAGTACTTCAAAAGGTGAAAGCCCCGCTTGGAGGAGGAGTTGGATCTCTTTGTGTGTTGCGAGTCCATGTGGTGACAATAGTACGCCAGAATCGGAACCAACCAGCAATGGTATGCCGCTCTGATGTAGTTTTTGGGTAATAAAGATCAAGAAATCTAACACTTTTTGATTGTGCTTTGCCATGTTTTCAGAGGCCGTTAACCAGCGTTCAACCTGATTGTTTGACGTTTCTAAGGCAATAATATCTGAAGTGTATTCAGGGTTTGTTTTAGCCAAATAGGGCGCTTTTTCTTGACTGAGTTGAGTGAGCTGCGCATAGATGTTTAACGTAGGCGTTACCGGTACACCAGTTGCCTTTAATTCAGCGACCACCTCAGGGAGTAACTCGGGAGCAAATTGGTAATTTAGGGGACCTTGATAGATATCCTCGACATGTTCAAGAGATTGTAAACCACTCAACGAGCCTGTCACCATATCGCCCGACCCGTGAGGGCCGTGTTTAGCGATGGGCATATTGAGTTGCCGCCCCTGTGCAATGATGGCCGTTAATGTTTCTTTACTTAAATTCCCATAGGCTTTGATGAGGTCATAGCCTTGCTCAACATATTGGGTTACAGCTTGTTTTGCTTGCTCTGCGGTATGCACTGAATGATGTAAATATGCATCGTCATAGGCAGATATAATTGGGCTACTTACGGTTGAAGAGCTACCTATCAGGCGTCCTGCGTTGACTTGTTCTCGCCAGTTTAGGTGAGCTGGGATGCCGTTCATGACCCTTACGTGAGTAACGCCATGACTGAGGGTTAATTGGTAAGCGGCTGTTTCATACATGTGAACATGCATATCGATAAGACCTGGGGTAATGAAGCCACCCTTACCATCAATATGAGTTAACCCTGAGTATGTATCATGACGATTTGGGTTAATAATGGCATTGATTCTACCGTCTATGACGATGATATTTTTTCTCGATAGCACTTTTTGTTGAACAACATCAACTACGTTGATATTTGTTAGCACAAAGCTGTTGTCTACGTGATGGTTAGCGTCCTGCGGTTTAACGCCTGTGCCACAGCCAATGAGGATACTGGACAGGACTGATATCGTTAGTAAGATTCTCATGGTGTAATTCCTTATGGTTCGATAATCATAAGGTAAACAGAGCGGAAGTTTTAAACGCTTAAGATCAAGACATTAGACGTCTATGATCGTGATGTTAGACTGACATATTCATTTTATACTCGCTGGGTGTTTTCCCTGTGACTTGTTTAAACACTTTATTGAAGGAAGCTTTGGAGCTAAACCCCGCTTTAACAGCCACATCCAAGATTGATTGGTTTGGTTGCCTTACGAGTGATTGACAAACATGCTCAACGCGGTATCGATTGATATAGTCATTGAAGGAAGTCTCAGCACATAAATTGATGGCCCGAGAGATATCTCGACTTTGCAAGCCTGTTAGCTCGCTTACTTGATTTAATGTTAATCGGGGTGTGAGAAACCATTGATTCGTTGTGAGTAACTTATCTAGCTCTGAAAAGACGCTTGTGTATTCACTCTTTTCATCGGGTAAGTGTCGCTGCGTTAATTTACTTGTTGCCTCAGCCTTTATTGGATGCTGCGGCAGGCGACGTTGTTTTGACAGCATATAAATCATCACCATGATCGCAACTAGCCAGATAAGGGTATTCAAGCCTTGCCCAAGTAGGTTGAGTTCATAAGAAATCATATGCTGAGTATTGAGCCGTATCAGATCTATCAGGGTAAAAGCAGAGGTGAGTAAGACTATTCCGACCAACCAGTTAAGCGAGTATTCATCGGAATCAGAGCGTTGTTCATCAAGCAAACGTTTAAACTTTAACAGAATAAGCACTGATAAGAGTGCGTATGCTAGACGCCAGAGAGTGCCGAGCGCAATAATTGCCTGCACGTGATGGGTAAACATTAAAAAGGGAATCACTGGCAGTAAATGTGCCCATTCATAAGGTTTGAGCGTTTTATTTACGATGAGTTTGATTGCCAAATAGTTAGCTGGGCCAAACAACATAATAAATATGGGGCTAACTAAGTAAACGTCTCGGGTTAGGCCAGTCTCTTCAAAGATGTTAATGAGTGATGCAAAGGCGATGAGCCAAAGTACGAATGAAACGCCCCTGAACTCATTAGTTCTCCACAGAAGTAGACCTCCTAATACACCGACGGTAATGGTTCCGGCTTGAAACAAGTTAACAATGTTCAGTTGCTCCATTAGGTATCCCATTGACTAACGGTCGATAGATAGACTTAATCGTGATGTGTTACACCATAGACAGCTTTGTGCGGGCATCTGATTAAGTCACTATTTTAATGCACGAAAGATCACTCTGTTTTTTCTTTAAATTCACATAACTCTTCGATAAGGCAACTCCCGCAGCGTGGCTTTCTTGCGATACAGGTATAACGGCCATGCAAAATAAACCAGTGATGTACGTCGACTTTAAATTCGGCGGGGACAACTTTTAACATCTGTTGCTCGACTAAATCGACATTTTTGCCCATGGCAAATTTAGTTCGGTTTGCGACACGAAAAATGTGGGTATCTACGGCGATAGTTGGCCAACCAAAGGCGGTATTAAGTACGACGTTGGCGGTCTTTCTACCGACACCGGGTAGTGACTCTAACGCCTCTCTATTTTCAGGTACTTCGCCATTGTATTTTTCAATTAAGATTTCACAGGCTTTAATTACGTTAATTGCTTTATTGTTATATAAGCCAATGGTTTTAATATAACTTTTGAGCCCCTCTACGCCGAGATCAAAAATAGCTTGCGCGGTATTGGCGACAGGGAATAGCTTATCGGTTGCTTTATTCACGCTAACGTCAGTTGCTTGTGCTGATAAGGTTACAGCGACCAACAGCTCGAAGGGCGATGAAAAGTTAAGCTCGGTTTCAGGCTTAGGGTTATTATCCCTAAGGATGGTTAAAATCTGACGACGCTTCTCTGTATTCATCGTTTAGCTCACCTTAGTAATGCGTGCGCGAGTGACCGCCGGTTCTGGATTGGCTGGCATGGTTCGTTGTGCTAATTTGCTGTCGATGACATTTTTGATAGCTATTAAAAATCCCATTGCAATAAAGGCTCCGGGTGGCAGCATGGCGAGTAAAAAGTTGGTGTCTACCTGCCAAAGATGGATGGTTAGTCCTTTAGCCCAGTCACCTAATAAGAGGTCGGCCCCATCAAACAAAGTGCCTTGTCCTAGTATTTCACGACAAGCGCCAAGTACCATGAGCACTAAGGTGAAACCTATGCCCATCATTACGCCGTCGAATGCAGCTTTAGCGACGTTATTACGTGACGCAAAGGCTTCAGCACGGCCGATAATTACGCAGTTGGTAACGATTAGCGGCAGGAAAATACCCAACGAAAGATAGAGGCCGTAGGCATAGGCGTTGATCAATAGTTGTACACAGGTCACGAGAGCTGCAATGATCATGACAAACACTGGAATACGGATCTCTTTAGGTACATAGTCTCTAACCAGAGAGACCAAAATGTTCGAACCAATCAATACCAACATGGTCGCAAAGCCAAGACCAATTGCATTAGTCAGGGTTGCGGTAACAGCCAATAGGGGACATAACCCTAAAAGCTGGACTAAACCTGGATTGTTTTTCCATAAGCCTTGCCACGCAATTTCACGATAATCACTCATAGTTGACCTCACAGTTTGCAGGGCGGTTCATCAACTCTGCCTTATTGGCATTAAAGTAGAGTAGGGTACGTTTTATCGCGCCAACATAGGCTCTTGGCGTGATGGTGGCACCGGTAAATTGGTCAAATTGGCCACCATCTTTCTTAACGGCCCAACGTTTATCTTGCGCACTTGTTATCGACATCTGATTAAAGGCTGTCACCCACGAAGATTTACGTAGGTCAATTTTATCGCCTAAACCAGGCGTTTCATTATGGTTTAAGGTGCGAACGCCAAGCACTTCGCCTAGGGTATTGATGGCAACGATGATTTTTATCTTACCGTTATAGCCATCAGGGGCGACGGTTTCCATGGCAATGGCAACACCTTCACCTTTGAGTGTAGCGATATAAGCGGGCAGCGGTTCATCGACACCAAGCACCTGCTCGTCGTGGATTAAGATACAGTGTTCAATCAATGCATTGTCATGTATTGAGTCTGGAATTATTTGGTGCAAGGTCCGCATTAACTCAAGATCTTGTTGCGTCTTAATCCGCTCAAAGGTGAATTGATTCACGCTCGCCACTAGCGCCGTGCAAAGCAGGGCGAATAGGGCTAGCAAGCTACCATTTTTGGTTATAGAACGTTTCAATTTTCACTCCTGCCTAGGGTTAGTGGCTAGACCGATGACCATAGGCTCGGGGTTTAACATAGTAGTCGATAAAGGGGGCACATAAGTTGGCTAACAACACCGCAAACGCGAAGGCGTCAGGGTACCCCCCAAAGCTGCGGATAACGTAAACCAGCACTCCAATGAGTGCGCCAAAGATTAAGCGGCCTCTCGGGCTAGTCGCTGCGGTGACAGGATCTGTCGCGATAAAGAACGCCGCCAGCATAGTCGCACCAGAAAAGAGATGCAGTAGCGGACCTGTGTGAGTGTCAGGGCTTAACAGATAACCGACTCCAGCGCAGACAAATAAACTACCCAGTATACCGATGCTAATATGCCAACGGATCACCTTCAGCTTTAGCATCATCAATCCACCAAGCAAGTAGGCCACATTTATCCAGGCCCAGCCCACGCCAAACCCGTCAGAAAATGAGGGTAAGGTTAAAGCTTCATCAATGGTTAATCCTGTTGATAGACTTGTTTTAATTGCATCAAGTGGGGTGGCCATTGACACGCCGTCAAAGCCCGCACGGTAGGCTAAAATCTCCTGGCTGCTGGCGCCTTGAAAGATAATCTGCAAACTGCTTAACAAACTCACATCATTGAGCGCAGCGCCAGTAGGGGCGACCCATGTTGTCATCTGTAATGGGAAGCTAATGAGTAGCATGACGTAGGCAGACATGGCTGGATTAAAAATATTATTGCCTAAGCCACCATAAAGATGTTTAACGACGACAATCGCGAAAATGGCGCCAATTGTGGTTATCCACCAAGGTGCTAGCGCGGGAACAGCTACACCAATCAATAAGCCGGTTAATGCCGCACTATTATCACTTAAGGTGGGCCATACTTGACGCTTGCGGCTGGTTAATACTGCAGCTTCTGCTGCCATGGCGACGGCGATCGCCAACATTAATTGAATAATGGCGCCCCATCCGAAAAAGTAACATTGTGCAAGTACACCCGGTACGGCGCAAAGCATCACTTTTAACATGACCGACTTGGTTTGGGCGCTTGTATTTAAATGGGGCGATGACGCCAATTTAAATGCCATGGTTAATCCTTGTTCTGGTCATTGGTAAGCATAGATTCTTGTGTCAATTTTTTTGCCTTAGCTTTTGCTACGGCGGCCGCGATTTTTGCCTTCTTAATCTCTGCTGGCGACGCTATTTGAGCTTCATCGGCCTCGCTGGTAGCACTTTTTTGACTCTTGGCGTCAGCCAATGTCACACCGTCTTCTGGCGCACTATCTGGCCCAATGCTAGCCTCTGTTGGCGCGTGCTCTTGATTAGTCAAGGATTGCTGCGCGAGCTTTTTCGCTTTAGCTTTGGCAACGGCAGCAGCGATTTTAGCTTGTTTTTGCTGAGCGGGTGTTAACGAAACATCTGCACTTGAACCGTCTGTAGCGCAGTGCGCTGTCAATGCCGAGGTATGGGATGTTTCGGCGTTAGCACTATCTGCGTCAGCACTTTGTGCTTGTGCGCGCTTCTTTGCTTTAGCTTTGGCAACGGCTGCCGCAATTTTTGCTTTTTTAGCCTCATCAGCCGATATCGTCTCTGGCTGGGCATCCAAAACAGGCGCAGCAGCGTCGCAGGCATCACTATTACGACTTTCTTTTGCCTTTGCTGCTTTTTTAGCTTTTGCTCTTGCGATGGCGGCAGCGACTTTTTCTTGCTGGGTCGTTAACCCTGGTTCCTCGTTTGTTGCTGTTTGTTGCGCCTTCTTGGCTTTAGCCCTTGCAATTGCTGCGGCAACCTTCTCTTCTCGCGGATCAGGCGTTTCAGTTGCTGGTTCCTTGACTGGGGCTATGCTTTGAGCCAGCTTTTTAGCTTTAGCGCGCGCAACGGCTGCAGCCACTTTTTCCTGTTGCGTGGGCACACTGTTTTCAGTTTGCTCTACTGTTTTAGCCTGCTTCTTTGCCTTGGCTCTGGCGATGGCCGCGGCCACTTTATCTTGCGGTGCATCACTAACATTTTCTGTTTGCGTGGCAGCTTTTTTCGCCTTGATCCGTGCCATCGCTTCTGCAACAGCATCTTTATCATTGTTAGACATAGCGGCTTTGCGTTTATTTGCCGCTTGCTTCGCTTTTTCTTCGCGGGCTCGTTTCTCCTCTTCGAGCCGTAAGGTTCGTGAGTCAAAACGTTGCTTTGCGAGTTCTGCTTGCTTTTTCTCTTCTGCCTCAACTTTCAAGGCTGATTTCGCTACCCGATAGTATTCGACCAAAGGGATATCACTAGGGCAGACGTAGCTGCAACACCCACATTCGATGCAATCTCTTAGGTTGTATCCTGCAGCCTTATCGTACTCTTGCGCTTTGGCATGCCAAAACAGCTGTTGAGGTAAGAGTTGCGCAGGGCAGGCAACGGCACATTCACCGCATCGAATACAAGGCTGCTCTTTACGCTCAGGTGCGATTTCTTGTTGTGTTGGCATCAACACGCAGTTAGTGCCTTTTAGCACGGGAGCGTGTCTATTGGGAAGCATATAGCCCATCATTGGACCACCAATGATTAATGGATCGTCATCGTTGCCCAAATACTGGGTTTTACCCAGCAAGTCGTCAATTGGTGTCCCGATTGGCAGCCAATAGTTCCCGGCTTGGCCGACATGACTTCCGGTCAAGGTCACCACGCGCTCAATCAATGGCATATTGCAATATACCGCTTGATCAATAGCAAAAGCCGTACCGACGTTTTGTACCAAAATGCCTAATTGCGCCGGAATTGAACCAGATGGTACTTCTTGGCCGGTTAATATTTGGATCAACTGTTTTTCACCACCAGAAGGATAGAGCGTCGGGATCACTGTGACCTTGGCAAGATCGCTCGGTAAGGTGCTTCTATTTAACGCATGGCGCATCTGCTCGCTAGCTTGCGGTTTGTTGTCCTCAATGGCGATAACAATACGTTTTGGTGACAACAATTGATGGATAATGGTGATGCCGCTGACAATCTCATCACAATGTTCTTGCATCAATCTATCGTCAGAGGTGATAAAGGGTTCGCACTCGACGCCATTAATGATTAGCAGTTCAATTTCGCTAACTGGCTTTAACTTTATATGGGTTGGAAATGCCGCGCCACCAAGTCCCGCGATACCAGCTTGTTGGATACGAGACAAGATCGCTTCGTTGTCCATTTTGACCACGTCGCTCGGGTCGAGACGTGCGTGTATGCTGCTTACAAGGGTATCTTGCTTATCGTTTTCAATCACGCAGCTTAAAACGGGTAAACCTGAAGCATGGTTGCTGGGACGCTCTTCAATCGCAATAACTTTGCCCGATACGGGTGTATGCACGGGTAAATATCGAAAACCCTCGCCATGGGTGAGCGCCTGGCCTTTAAGCACATTTTGCCCAACGTCAACAGTAAGACTATAGGCGTCTCCAGCCTGAGGAACCGGGATAATATAGTGATCGGCTGGGGCTAGTCTTGCTATCGCAGAATGACTCGATAAGGTTTTGCACTCGGGAGGATGAATACCACCGGGGATTTTCCATAGTGTCCCTTTATCTATCTGTTCAAATAAGGTTAACACTTGGCATCCTCACTAAGATTAATAACGGGTATAGCATTGAGTTTCCAATTCCAGTTTTGCACCGTTTGTCCGACAGGTAACATATCGATGCAATCTACAGGGCAGGGCTCAACGCAGAGGTCACAGCCGGTACAATAGTCGGTGATGACTGTATGCATCTGTTTACCTGTACCCAAAATTGCATCAACCGGACAAGCCTGAATGCATTTTGTGCAGCCGATACATTCATCTTCTCGAATGTAGGCAACTTTCTTAATCTGTGTTTCAGCGGTGGCGGTTAATGGCTCAGGGTCAACGCCCATGAGTTGTGCCAATTTTTCCATGGTTGCCGTGCCACCGGGTGGGCATTTATTGATTTTTTCACCATTGGCTATCGCTTCAGCGTAGGGCCTACAACCGGGATAACCGCATTGGCCGCATTGTGTTTGTGGCAACAAGGCTTCAGCCTGTTCGACAATGGGATCACCCTCAACTTTGAATTTTTCGGCTGCGAAACCTAGCAGTGCCCCAAAGACTAGTGCTAAAACGCTGAGCAGACCGATAGCGATAAAAATTTCAATCATGCTTAGCTTACCAATCCTGTGAAGCCCATGAAGGCAAGAGACATAAGGCCTGCAGTGATCATTGCTATTGCACCGCCCTTGAAAGGCTCTGGTACATCAGCGGCTGCTAGCCGTTCACGCATAGCGGAAAATAGAATCAATACAATCGAGAAGCCTGCCGCAGCACCAAAGCCATAGATGGCTGACTCGATGAAATCGTGTTTTTCATTGACGTTAAGCAGTGCAACACCCAATACCGCGCAGTTGGTGGTGATGAGTGGCAGGTAGATCCCTAAAGCTCGATGCAGAGAGGCACTGGTTTTTTGCACCAGCATTTCAGTAAATTGTACGACGACCGCAATGACTAAAATAAACGCCATTGTGCGCAAATAACCCATTTCAAAGGGCTGCAGCAGGTAGTTGTCTACGAGGTAACTTAAGACTGATGCGAGTGTCAATACAAACGTCGTCGCCATGGACATACCGATGGCAGACTCAAGTTTGCTGGATACGCCCATAAATGGGCATAGTCCGAGGAATTTGACTAATACAAAGTTGTTGACCAGTACTGTGCCGACCAAAAGTAGGAGATATTCACTCATCTCTTTATGCTATCTATTTCTAAATTATGGCGTATTATCGGCCTTTCGGCTGGGATTAACAACACATAGAATGCAGGGATTAATCCCTTTTTGATTTAAGTGACTGTTGATTGTTCATCTTTTGTTGAAATAGGTTTGGGCTTAGCAATGTAGTAGCCTTGAAGACCGTCGACCAAAAGGTGTTCAAATGCCAGTTTTTCTTCTTGGCGTTCGATACTGGTAGCGACCACTTTTATCGATTGTTTGCGCGCAACATCCACAATCATCTTCACAAAAAAGCGGTTATTGTCATCACTGTCGATGGCATCGGTATAACTGCCATCGAGCTTAATAAAGTCCGGCCTAATCTCTTTAAAAAACTTAAACGAGGTGAAACCCATCCCAAAATGTTCGACCGATACCCGTGAGCCAACGCTATGCATATCGCGGACGAACTTATAGGCCATGTTGATATTGGCTTGCATTCCTGATTCGTTAACTTCAAGTACGATGCGTGAAGCTAAAGAGCGCTGGCGGATAAATAGATCTTTAAGCCATGCAACAAAGGTCGGTTGAGTAACTGATGCTGTGCTGATATTAATGCCAAACACGCCATCTAGATTAGGGTTATCCATCAGTAGACGAAAGGTATTGAGAATAATGATTTTGTCGAGTTCGACACTTAAATTATGCCGTTCAGCCATGGCAATAACGGTTGCGGTCGGTAAAAATTTGCCTTCTTTACTGTAAAAGCGAGACAGTAGCTCGCGATATACTTTTTGTTCGCCACGGCACGGCTGAATATCTTGGGCGTGAAAACGCAGTGCTTTGCGGGCGATGATATCTTCAACGGCTTCTTTCCAGCGCGAATCTCCAAATAGCTCATCGCCATTGAGCTTTTCTTGAATATGGTAGCTGTTAGGACCTAGCGTCTGAGCAATACTGACTGCAGCATCACCTAAATACACTAACGATAAAACTTCATTACCTTGCTGGTACGGAACTAACCCCGTATACGCAACTGATTCAGCCTCGATGGTTTGCTGGTACTCATCAAATTCCGACTTAATTTTATCGAGTATTGCTTCGGCGTCGTTAATCACCAGATCAGGGATAAATACAGCAAAATCAGCGCTTGAAATTCGGTAAAACTCGACATGTAACTGCTCGGATAAGGCCTTTCTTAAGCAGTTTGCCACGCCTGCAAGGTAGTCGTCGCCAGCGACTCGTCCTTGGGCTTGATTAATTGCCCCAAGTTCAGTGGCTTTAACCATGGCGAGTAGACCAATTCTGTCTTTACCCGGTTTGGCGAGGTTGTCTAATTTATCAGTAAACTTAGGTCGGGTACTGAAGCCTGTGACCGGATCTTGATAGGCTTCACGATTTAGCAACTCATTGTGTTTATTAATCTCGATAAATTGCTGATGCAGCGCTGTTCGGCTGTTCTCTATTGCCAGCCCTACGGGTTTTAGCTCGCCGCGAAATTTAGAGTGAGCGAGTGCATCAAATTTGAGTGAGGCAAGGGAGGCGATCGCCTCGCTTGCATAGCGAATTGAACGTTTTAAGCGACTCATGAGTAAGCTAAAGAGTATGGCAATAAGCAAATACAGCACCCACAAATAAATTAAGTTGCTTTTTAATGACGATGCAGCGCTGTCTAAAATGGGTTCAAGGCTCAACTTAACTTGTAAGCGCCCCATAGGCAGTGCTCGTGTATCACCGAGCTCTTGAATAAAAAGACGCTTAATTATGTCTGAGCGTTGGCTCATTAGCTGACCGTAAGTGAAGTTAAAACTACTGTCTTGACTATGGATATACTGAAAAAACTGAAATGAATAAGTTTGTTTAAGGCGTGAATAAAGCGCTTCACCGTTCTCTGGAAGGGAGGTTAACCATACAGAAGAGCTGGTGTAGCTATTGAACTGTTCTGTCGCTAATTTCGTCACACGTTCAGCTTCAGCCCGATAAAGCACGAGCGTGATACTGATAAATATTACCACAAGCAAAAAGTGAAAAGTTTTCGAAACACTCATAACAAGTTAGTCCAACGTGATCGGCAAGTTAATTTTAGACAAAATTATTGCGTACAGTCTAACTTATTATCTAATAAAGCGAAATTATATTAATAAGGAGGGCAATATCTTAAAAGCAGTGGCTCCCCAGACTGGACTCGAACCAGTGACATACGGATTAACAGTCCGCCGTTCTACCAACTGAACTACAGGGGAATCGATTTTTGCTTGGTAATATAATATTGAAGTGGCTCCCCAGACTGGACTCGAACCAGTGACATACGGATTAACAGTCCGCCGTTCTACCAACTGAACTACAGGGGAATCGTTTTCTTCAATATTTTTACTTTATGTAAGTGGCTCCCCAGACTGGACTCGAACCAGTGACATACGGATTAACAGTCCGCCGTTCTACCAACTGAACTACAGGGGAATCGATACTTACATATGTGTTAAAATTGGCTCCCCAGACTGGACTCGAACCAGTGACATACGGATTAACAGTCCGCCGTTCTACCAACTGAACTACAGGGGAATCGATTTTAACACTAAGAGTTAATCTATCGATTATGCTCTTACATCTTCATATAACGTTTGCTTTTGGCTCCCCAGACTGGACTCGAACCAGTGACATACGGATTAACAGTCCGCCGTTCTACCAACTGAACTACAGGGGAATCGTTAAAGCAACTCGTCGTTGAAGACGGAGCGCATATTAAATCGCTCTTACACACGAGTCAACTCAGGTAAGGAAAAAAAGTGTAATTATGCTGTTAAGTGCTCAACTAACGCGCATCGTGTCGAGATAGTCATCAAATTGTTTACCTTATCTGCAGTTTCTCATGTTGTTAGGCTAACTGCCTGTTCATTAATTAATAAATGGCTAATTTAAGTGGCTGAATTCTTAATAAGGTTTCAATTGTAGTAAAATTACATAAACTAACAGCTTCAGCATTTTTTAATGATATACGCTTAAGGCCACGGTTTTACTACGTTTGCGTAAGTTATCCACTAAATCTGTGGATAAACCTGTGGGTGATAAAAAAAAATGGCTGCCAAAGCCCGATGGCTGTTGAAATGTGGTTAAAAAGCGTAAAATTTACTTGAAATATATAAAGTGTTAAATTACAAGTGGTTATGGTTAAACGATTCGGTAAAGTGTTTAGCTACGTTCTGTTACATTTATGTAATGTTTTTCTGTGCGGTTGTTGTGCATTAATCTCCCCAATATTGGCGGTTTTGGACTGTTTTTTGTTCAATTATTTGCAATATCCCCTTTGTATTAAAGTTTCATGTCAGTTTTATGTAATGGCCTTATCAATGGGGCTACTTTATCTAATTGCTACCTTGCTGATATTTATCTCATCACTCCATTGGCTAACGTCAGTGAGTCAATTACTATAGAAGGCTAAAGATTATGGAGGTCTTTGTGAGTGAATCCCCGTTTCAATTAGTCTCACCATATAAACCAGCTGGCGATCAACCTAAAGCCATTGCTCAACTCGTTGATGGCTTAGAGGCTGGATTAGCGTGCCAGACCTTGCTGGGTGTGACTGGCTCAGGTAAAACTTACACAATTGCCAATGTGATTGAGCAGATGGCACGCCCGACGATTATTATGGCGCCCAACAAAACATTAGCGGCGCAGCTCTATGGCGAGATGAAAGAGTTTTTCCCCCATAATGCGGTGGAGTATTTTGTTTCTTATTATGATTATTATCAGCCAGAAGCTTACGTTCCCTCAACCAACACATTTATTGAGAAAGATGCCTCGGTTAATGCGCATATCGAACAGATGCGTTTATCAGCCACAAAAGCCCTGCTTGAAAGAAAAGATGTGGTACTGATCGCCTCGGTTTCTGCCATTTATGGTTTAGGTGACCCAGATTCATATTTGAAAATGCTATTGCACCTGCGTCAAGGTGATTTCATGGGGCAACGGGAGATTTTAAAGCGTCTAAGCGAATTGCAATACACCCGTAATGATATCGAACTGCAGCGCGGCACCTATCGTGTACGCGGAGAAGTTATTGATATCTTCCCAGCAGACTCAGAGCGTGATGCCATTCGCGTGGAGTTGTTTGATGATGAAATTGAGCGGCTGAGCTTATTCGATCCGCTCACCGGCCATATTTTGCAACGTATTGCGCGAACCACTGTTTACCCTAAAACTCACTATGTGACCCCAAGAGAAAAAATCTTAGCGGCGACCGATCATATTAAGCAGGAGTTAAGAGAGCGTAAGCAATTTCTGCTGGATAACCATAAGCTCGTTGAAGAGCAAAGGATTTCTGAACGAGTTCAATATGATATTGAAATGATGACAGAGCTAGGTTACTGCTCTGGTATTGAAAACTACTCTAGGTATTTATCGGGACGCAGACCCGGTGAAGGGCCGCCAACGCTGCTTGATTACCTTCCCGCAGATGGCTTACTTATCATTGATGAGTCGCATGTTACCGTGTCCCAAATTGGTGCCATGTACAAGGGCGATCGTTCACGTAAAACCAATTTGGTTGAATACGGCTTTCGTTTACCTTCAGCCTTAGATAACCGTCCACTTAAATTTGAAGAGTTTGAGGCGTTAATGCCGCAAACCATCTTCGTTTCTGCAACGCCAGCGCAGTATGAGCTAGATAAATGTGAAGGTGAAATTGCCGAGCAGGTGGTTAGGCCAACAGGATTACTTGACCCTGAGATTGAGGTGCGCCCTGTTGGCATTCAAGTCGATGATCTGCTGTCAGAAATCGGAAAACGTGTCGCGGTCAATGAGCGGGTTTTAGTCACTACGCTCACTAAGCGTATGTCAGAGGATCTTACTGAATACTTGGATGAGCATGGGGTTAAAGTTCGTTACCTGCATTCAGACATCGATACTGTAGAGCGGGTAGAGATCATTCGTGATCTGCGCTTAGGCGTGTTTGATGTCTTAGTGGGTATTAACTTGTTGCGCGAAGGCTTGGATATGCCTGAGGTCTCTTTAGTCTGTATTCTCGACGCCGATAAAGAGGGGTTCTTGCGCTCAGAACGCTCATTGATCCAAACCATTGGCCGTGCTGCTCGCAACTTGAACGGTAAAGTGATCCTTTACGCTGACAAGATCACCAAATCAATGGCGAAAGCGATTGGCGAAACAGAAAGGCGCCGAGCCAAACAGCATCAGTTTAATATCGACAACGGGATTACGCCTAAAGGGGTATCCAAGTCGATTACAGATGTGATGGATGTTGGCGAGCAAAATAAGCATACCGCAAAGGTGCTGCCAGCCTATCAACGGGTGGCTGAACCTAATGCAAAATACCAAGGCATTGATGCGGCGAGTTTAAGTCATCAAATTGATCAGCTTGAAAAGCAGATGCACCAACATGCTAGGGATCTTGAGTTTGAACAGGCGGCAGCATTGCGTGATCAGGTGCATGAGCTACGAGAAGCGTTAATTAAAGCCTAAATTACCGTAAAACACGTCGCGAAGAAAAGTCTGCGCGACGTGTTCGGTATCTAAACGTTATCTGTTTCCATTCGTCGGTATGGGCTATTTGGCTAATTTGCGAAATGCCCAGTAGCCAATAAAGCAAAGTATCCCCGTTACCACGCCGATAAGGTGTGACTCTGTTGCCACTCGCGCGTTGATTAACTGGGTGATTTGCTCTGTGGCACCATAATATTGCTCATAAATGACTTTGACACACACGCCAGCAACTAGCAGGTAGCCGGATCTTAGTCCTTTCTGGATATCCTTGAGTGCGCCGAAGGTAAAGAGTCCGTGCAGCATGCCGCTGAGTCCGACATAACCTAACAAGCTTGGGAAGAAAAGATACAGTCCAGCTCCTTGAAGCAAACAGAGGCCAATAAACAACAGCGTAAAATTACTCAGACGATAGTGGCACTCATGTAAGAAAGCGATAACCCAAAGGCCCGCGAGATTCATAACCAAATGCCAGTGATTGGTATGTAACAAGTTTCCCGTAAGTAGCCGCCACCACTCGCCATGACCAATCGCAGTGCGACGATAAGCCAGCAGCGAGTCTAATGGCAAAAAATAGAGTAGGGTGCACAACAGAGTGATAAACATCACCACTCCATAGGGGTTTGCACCACTCTTAAGTTTGTTTAGCATGTTGCATCTAACTGCGCTAACACAGCGCTTTTATTGTCTAGATAATCTTGAAGGCCTTTACTGCGTAGCAGACAAGCAGGACAAGTGCCGCAACCAGAGCCTATGATACCGTTATAGCAAGTCAGGGTGTGATCTCTAACTAAGGTTAAGCTGTCATACTTATCGGCTAAGGCCCAAGTCTGTGCTTTATTTAACCACATTAATGGTGTTACCAGGTTTAGTGGTCTATCCATACCTTGCTCTAACGCTGTTTGCATCGCTTTAATAAATTGATCGCGACAATCTGGGTAACCTGAGAAGTCTGTTTCACATACACCAGTGATCACGGCTTCTGCGCCGAGTTGGTAGGCGTAGATGCCAGCTAACGTAAGGAAAAGAATATTACGACCTGGCACAAAGGTGTTAGGTAATCCGTTTTCCATTAGCTCGTTTGACACTGCGATATCGTCTCGGGTAAGAGCTGAAATAGCTAACTCGTTTAATACGTTAACATCTAACACTTTATGGCTAGCAACACCAAGCTGTTGACCTAATGTTTGTGCAGTGATGATCTCTTCTCTATGGCGTTGTCCATAGTCGAAGGTAATGGCATGGACTTCATCATATTGATGGAGAGCTTGAATTAGGCAGGTTGTGGAATCTTGTCCACCACTAAATACAACAACAGCTTTTGACATAAATTTGGATTAGGTAATCAATGTTAGGCGCTAGTTTAACTGAGCCAGACAGGGATGCAAAATTTCTTGTGCGGTCAAAATTAGGAAAAGAGGCGCCATTTATCTGATTTATACTTGCTTGTGAGGCATAAATCTCTTATAAAAGCCGACCGATAACGATGAGGTTTAAAATGAAGTATCCGGTAAATGAAGTGTTTGAGACCATACAAGGCGAGGGCGTGTTTACGGGTGTGCCAGCGATCTTTGTTCGCCTGCAAGGCTGTCCTGTTGGCTGCGCGTGGTGTGACACTAAACACACATGGGAAACCTTAGCCGAAAATCGTGTCGATCCAGCGTTAGTCATTCAGGTCGACGGAGAAGTCGGCCGTTGGTCAGAACTCGGCGCAGGGGAGCTGATTGATGCGCTTAAGCAAAAAGGCTTTACCGCTAAACATATCGTCATTACTGGTGGCGAACCCTGCATGTATGACTTACAGACACTGACTCAGACGCTTAGTGAAGCGGGCTTTCAATGTCAAATTGAAACCAGTGGAACGTTTGAGGTGAAATGCGATGATAGAACGTGGGTGACCGTATCGCCAAAGGTTAATATGAAAGGCGGCTTTGAAGTGTTATCTCAGGCATTAGAAAGAGCCAATGAGATAAAGCATCCCGTTGCTAAAGCCTCTCACGTCGCCGAGTTAGATGCGCTGCTAGAAGGGATAGTGCTCGACAGTAAAACTATTTGTCTACAGCCCATTAGTCAGAAGCCTCGTGCCACCGAGTTGGCAATGAAAGTCTGCATCGAACGTAATTGGCGACTATCGATACAGACTCATAAATACTTAAATATTGATTAAGTTAACTGACCAGATTGATTAAATTGCATTAACTGCGCCTCGTATTGGCTGATATCACCTATTTGCTGCGCAACCCAATCGGTGTTGTAGTAAGTGTCGAGATAGCGTTCTCCCGAATCACATAACAGGGTCACGATTGATCCTGTTTGATTCTTTTTCTTCATTTCACAAGCCAGTTGTAACGCACCGTAGAGGTTAGTTCCTGTTGAGGGACCCGCTTTACGGCCGATTAACGCCTCTAGCCAATTCATGGTGGCGATGGATGCAGCATCTTTAACTTTAACCATGTTATCAACCACGCCAGGTATAAAGGATGGCTCGGCTCTTGGCCTGCCAATCCCTTCTATACGACTGCCTTGAGTACAAGTGACTTGGTCATCACCACTGTGGAAATAGTCAAAAAATACTGAATGTTCTGGGTCAACCACACACAGTTTGGTCATTTCTCTTTGGTAGCGAATATAACGGCCTATGGTGGCTGATGTGCCGCCAGTCCCAGGACTCATCACTATCCATGTGGGCACCGGATGAGGCTCTCTCTGCATCTGCTCGAAGATTGAATTAGCGATATTGTTGTTACCGCGCCAATCAGTGGCGCGCTCAGCATAGGTAAACTGGTCCATATAATGACCAGATAGCTCATCGGCTAATCGTTGCGATTCGGCGTAAATCTCACTGGAGTGTTCTACAAAATGGCAACTTCCACCATAAAACTCGATCTGCTGGATCTTCTTTTTTGCTGTAGATTTAGGCATGACCGCGATAAATGGCAGTCCCAGTAAGCGGGCAAAATAGGCTTCAGATACGGCAGTGCTGCCAGAAGAGGATTCAATGATTGGGGTATCTTGTTTTACCCAGCCATTACACAAGGCGTAAAGAAAAAGCGATCGTGCTAAACGATGTTTCAAGCTGCCTGTAGGGTGGGTGCTCTCATCTTTAAGGTAGATGTCAATCCCGGTCAGGCAGGCAATATCCAATTTGATCAAGTGGGTGTCTGCACTGCGTTGATAATCGGCTTCAATTTTAGCGATTGCTTGGTTTACCCATGATCTTTCCATTGTTATTCCTGTAACGAATTGATTAAGAAATATGAACTCTATTGCTTGGACATTAATACCGTAACCGAAGGTACTTTATAAAATGATAGCACCACAGCAGCCCCCAATCTTGATACGTTGCGCCTCAAAAAGGGAATTAAGGTAACAAGATCCACCATCTTAGATAATCGCATCATACTCAATTTAAAAAGGTAATTCAGTAGTTGGTATGTAAAGTATGTGGTAGGGATGTTACGACAGTAAGCTGGGGAGCTTGGCAAGCTATATAGCGACATTGAGGTTATCAATTACATGATGCACTGTTTATGCGTGTGGCTTGTTAAGTAACGGGTGTGCTTATTTGTTGATTGGATAGCTGATAATGGACGGTAATAGCAGTAAACGGACGATAATAACAATAAAGAATATAAGGTGCTGGTTTGGGTATTGTTTTTGTAGATATGTTACGAAGAGATACTTTGAGCGAAGAGTGCGAAATGGTGGAGGGAGAAGGATTCGAACCTTCGAAGGCTGAGCCGTCAGATTTACAGTCTGATCCCTTTGGCCACTCGGGAACCCCTCCACGTGTATCGCTTAAAACCAATTTAATAATAAGATAAAGATGGTGGAGGGAGAAGGATTCGAACCTTCGAAGGCTGAGCCGTCAGATTTACAGTCTGATCCCTTTGGCCACTCGGGAACCCCTCCACGAATATCTCTATATCAAATTGCCGCAAATGGTGGAGGGAGAAGGATTCGAACCTTCGAAGGCTGAGCCGTCAGATTTACAGTCTGATCCCTTTGGCCACTCGGGAACCCCTCCTCAATTGCGGCGGCAATAGTAGTCAGAAACAGCCGCAGTGTAAAGGCCATAATTGAAATTATTTCTAAAGTTTCTGTTCAAGCGGTCGATTAAATAGCAACAGGCTGTTTAATCGATGTTTTTTTATGCAAACAACGCAAGTATTACTTTCAGAAGCTCATTTAGGCACCAAACTCAATCACGCCATCTCTGGTGAGCGTAGAGGAGAGTTCGGTTTGCTGTTGGCAATGTTGTCGGCCGATGCGCGTGACATGGCACAGTTCCATCTTAAAGGTTCGGACAGAGAGATTGAGCAACGTTTACATGAACAGTTTGAACTGCCTAAATCGCAGCCGCTATTAAGTGATATGTCTAAAGAACAGGTGATAGATCATAGCCTAGTATTTCAGCAGCAGGGGCTCGCCGCATTTCACTTATCGCAATGTTTGCAACCAGAGGCCGTCGTAACAAGGGGGGCTGTCCCGATAGAGGTGAGCCAAGTATTGGCAAACTGTTCATTGGTTAGCAAGGCTAAATATACGGGTGATCTGACAGATGAGGATCTGTCGATTAATACGCCGCACTTTGTTGACCAGCTCGTTCAACAGCGCTTACTTGCAGAAATAATTGTTTAGTTATGAACTGCGTCTCGAACTCATAGGCCAGTTGATACTATAATTATGCCTATTAACACCACATAGAAGTTAGCGATGAAAAACATTCAAAAAGCACAGTCAAATTTAGTGAATGACACCTGTACAGATTGCGGTAGTTACGCCGATATTGGTGCAGTGATTGACGAGTATGATACGCAATTAGTCATTGAAAGAGTTGGAGACGATGCCAAGGAACAAGCACAGCAATTAATTGATCTGGCTTGTAAACGATTTGGTGACCTTCAGTGCTTAGTTTCCGAAACTGAAGGGGGCGTAAGTCTCACTATCACGTTTAACTACAGTGCAGAAAAAATGATCTTCCAACTTGAAAATAACCTTTGATTATTATCAAGATATTAGTATTGAAAAGCCTATGGCGCATGGTGTAGTCTACCGTCGAATAGCAAAAAAATAACATCAGTGAAACTTTTGGCTGTCATTTGACGGCTTTACCTCAGCAGCAACCATTTTTCCGCTGCTGGCTTTAGGATGATATGAGCAAACGCCAATACCAATACCTGTTAGAGTCGATCGTGAACTCGGTAGAAAAACAGGAAGGACAATTTGAAGAAACCGCTCAGTTAGCCGTTAGTCTGCTCACTGACGCGCTTCCTATTGGCGGTGTCGGTGTTTGCCTATTTTCAATCGATCGTGATGAGACTGTTATGGTTGCCAATACAGGTCTTATCGATACCCATTCGTTGATACGTCCGCGTCCCAGCCTTTGTCCCCATTATCTCTCGCTATTAAAGTCTGAACGGGTAATCGATGCCATTGATGTTAAGCATGAGCAAAGACTTACAGAGCTCACTACCGCGTATTTTGACAACACTCCCGTTGCGAGGACACTTGATGTTGCCATTCGTATTAATGGCCATTTAGAAGGCGTACTTTATCTAGAATGTATAGAAAACAATGAGTGGAGCGATGCTGAGGTTCACATCGTGGCGCAGGTCGCCGATCAACTAGCACTCACGTTGGCCACGCAGCGGGCGTATGCGACAGATGAACGCCTAGCGCTCTTCTTTACTGCTGTAGAGCAGTCTGAACAGATTAATATGGTGGTAAATTTGACCACCAATGTGGTCGAATATCTGAATGGTGCACACCATGCCGTCTCGGGTATACCGAAGCATAAAATTGTTGGTAAAACCTTAGATCACCTCGACTTCTTTAAGCAATCTCCAATACAGGCGAATCAGGCGTTGGCTAACGCCAAGATGGGCAGTCCAGCAAAAGGCAATGCGAAAATTGTAAGGTCTGATGGTCTGAGCTATTGGCTAAGGTATTCGGTAAAACCATTTACCACGCCACGCGGTAATCATTATGCTTTAATCACGGCCGAAGATTGCTCTGAGGAGCGTCAATACCAGCAAGAGTTAGAGCGGCTAGCTTGGCAATGTGGATTAACTTCACTCTACAATCGAAGTTATTTTAATCGTGAATTAGAACGAATTGTATCGGGTCATTTAATGCTTATTGATCTGAGGGGGTTTAAACGTTTCAATGATACCAATGGCCATCAGAAGGGCGATAGGATGTTGATTGAAATGGCCCGGCGTATTAAGCATTTTGCCAGTTGTAACGATACAGAATTAGTTGCGCGGGTGGGCAGCGATGAGTTTGCCGTGGTTGTTGAAAGTATTAAAAACCAAGACGAGTTGCAATACGCCATCAAGCGCTTATATCATCAGCTCAATTTGCCAGTAAAAATCGGCCATGAGCACTTTGAGGCAAAACCTGCATTATCTGTGGTACATATTGACACCCTTGAGCCGTATTTTCCTCCGATGACCTGTGCCGACATCGCCATTCAATTTGCGAAAAAGAAACAAGGTGACGCGATACAGCTATTCAATAATGCCTTGCTAAATACATTTAAGACAGATGCTAAAATTGAACGTGATCTGCAAACTGCACTGAAAGGTCGTGAGTTTGAGTTGTATTATCAGCCACTTAAAGATTTAAAACAGCGTAAGTATATCGGGGCTGAAGCGCTTATTCGCTGGCACCACCCCAAGAGTGGTGTGTTATATCCAGGCGCCTTTATCGATATCGCTGAACAAACAGGTATGATTACCGCAATCGGTGAGTGGGTGTTAGAAGCGGCTTGTAAACAACTCAATTTATGGCAGCACCATAACCTGAATCTCTCCATGCACGTTAACGTCTCGGCTAAACAGTTTTTTAGTGCGAGCTTATATGATCAGGTGTGGCAGCTAGTTACGCGATATCGACTTAAACCAAATACGCTAATTTTAGAGATCACCGAAACCGAGTTGATGGAAGATGTGGTTTATGCGACCAACCTGTGCAAAGAGCTTGCTGAACTAGGTGTTGGGTTGGCGATAGATGATTTTGGTACCGGTTACAGTTCAATGCGTTACCTAAAGCAGTTTCCAATCTCTAAATTAAAAATAGATCGCTCTTTTATCTCTGATTTAGGTGTGAGCCATGAAAGCCGCGAAATTGTTAGCGCCATTATCGCTATGGCTTCGGCGCTTAACATTTCATTGACTGCCGAAGGGGTAGAAACCACTGAGCAAGAGCAGTTCTTATCTGGACTCAATTGTCATCAAGCCCAAGGGTTTCTCTATAGTCCAGCATTAAGAGAAGCTGAATTTAGTGCGTTTTTAGAAGAGTCGTTATTACAGAAATTGCATTAGTGCATTGCAGCGCCTTACGCTGATAGGTGTCAACAAAGGGCTTGTTTTACTCATTTTCGATGGATTAATTTGCTAGTGCGATGCAACACTGTTTGAACTTTTTACCACTGTGACACAAACAAGGCTCATTTCGCTTAGGTAAAATAGCGTTAAACTGCTGGCCTTCGGTATAAAGCCATTTGCCATTTACCCATTTAAACTGTGAAACTTCATGGATAGCATCGAGCTTTCCATTTTCAAGATACCAAGCTTGAAATGTTACTAGCCCTGTTTGCCCATTCTTTTTAGCGTTTATGATCTGTAGACCGTGCCAACGGGTTTGATTATCACTATCTAATATGGCTCGGGTCAAGCCATTGAGAAAGTCAGGATGATGGGTTGCGATAAGGTAATCATGGCGCCTTAATACAAAGGCACTGTAGCGGCTGCGCATCAACAATTCAGGGTGGCTAGGAAGATCGCCTTGATGAAAGCGGTGACAGCATTCAGCATAGGAAAGACGCTGTCCTAGTATGTCTTGTCCACAAGGACATAAGTTAATGGGCTGATTCATTGTTTGTTGTCTGACACTACTTCAGTAAACTGGCTGCCATAATACAAATTTGGTGAGGGCTTCGCATTAAAATAAAATGAGGGATCTGAGCGGTTATTGGTATCAACGGTTAGGTACCATTTCCCATCAGCTTTCTTCTTGGACACGGTAACGAACTTGCCAGCGAATTCACTGACGGGCTCTTCGGTTTCTTTTGGCGGGTGGAACCGGATCAAGTAATAACCAATATCGGTGGCATTCTCAACTTCCATTTGACGCTCTACCACGCGAAAGTCCACCTCAATACGAGCATTTTTATGTTTGATTTTGCCAAAAAAGGTTCGGTATAGATCAACAATATTCTCTCGACCTATAGTGATCTCTTTGCCTTGCTGCTCGGGTATGTAACAGGCATTCTCAGCGTACATATCTTCGATAACAGACGCATCAAGCTGGTCAAAAGCACTACTAAATTGGGTGTAAAACCGATTAAGGGCTTCATTATCACTGGCCTGACTCTGTGCCTGAACTTGAACAGCACAGAGCGTTATCAAGGTGAGTAAAGCTATTCTAATAAAATTCATTTAGCCATTCATTTCTGCTAATACTGACGTCACTATAATTGATGGACTTATTATTCGAAAGTGTTAGTTCTTTACAAAGTGTGTATCGGCGGCAATATGAATAAAATATCATCAAGAGGAGCGCTTAGTGAGGGCAAGCATATTGGCTAATTAGTCATCATCTGTATTTAATAGGTTGGATATGCGTTGAGCCTATGGATAATTTCAGCTAGATTTTGCTTATTGCCCACGCGTTAACTTAGGAGTCCATGTTATGGATAGCACAGAGTCTGCGCTTTTTCTCGCATCAATGGAAGATGTCGTTCCCTTAAAAGGAGAGCGGCGTGTGCCTACTAGTGTCGATCGCGAAGAGGAAGTACGCCGGTATCAAGCTGCGAAACGTCTGCAAGCGATCGATTTACTCAATCACGACGTGTCGTGCATTACACCTGTTGACTCGCAGGCAGAGCTAAGTTTTCGAAAGCCTGGAATTCAGGGACAGGTTTTTAAGTTGTTTCGCCAAGGAAAATACCCTGTTGACGCTCAACTATCGCTAAAAGGTGTTGGGTTGCCGTTAGCTAAGGAGCGGCTATATGATTTTATTGAAAATGCTAAAGGAATGGGGTTTCGTAATGTCAGTGTGGTACACGGCACTGGCATAAATAATAAGCCCTTTCCAGCATTGGTAAAATCGAGTGTGGCCCAGTGGCTGAAGTCCTTGGATGGGGTTCTTGCTTATCACAGTGCACCACAGTTTTTAGGCGGAGTCGGTGTCACACTAGTGATGTTGGTCAAGTCTGACGAGGCAAGATTAGTGAGCCGTGAAACCAATCACAAAGGAGTCAAGATTCGTTAACCTGCACTAAATTAAGAAGCCCCGCAATGCGGGGCTTCTTTTAAGGTGGTTACAGTTTACTGGGTAACCACTACCAGCCACATTGTCTATTGGCTGATTTGTTTTGGTCATCTAGCCATACTTTTAACGGAGCAAAGTAATCGAGTACGGCTGTTGCATCCATGCCTTTATTGCCGGTGACAACGGCTAAAGCTTCTGGCCATGGTTGGCTTTGGCCCATCTCTAACATGGTGTTAAGTTTAGCCCCAGCTTCCTTATTGCCGTAGATGCTGCAACGATGGACAGGTCCTTTATCCCCTGCAACATCGCATAATGCTTTATGGAATTGGAACTGTAATATATGCGCTAAGAAGTAGCGCGTGTAGGGCACATTGCCTGGTACATGGTATTTAGCTCCAGGGTCGAAGTCCGATTCATCCCGTGTAATCGGCGATTTGACTCCTTGATACTTTTCTCTGAGCTCCCACCATGCCTGGTTGTATTGTTCTGGTGTAATTTCGCCACTAAAGACTTTCCAGCGCCATTGGTCAATCATTAAACCGAAGGGAAGGAATGCGACTTTATCAAGTGCCTGCTTTAACAGTAGGCCGATATCTTTAGATGCATCAGGGACTTCATCAAGTAAGCCAATCTGTTTTAAATAGTTGGGTGTGATGGAAAGTGCAACGGTATCGCCAATGGCTTCGTGGAATCCATCGTTTGCGCTATTTTTAAAGATAAAAGGTTGCTCTTTATACGCGCGCTGATAAAAGTTGTGACCCAGTTCGTGATGGATAACGGTAAAGTCTTCAGCGGTTTTTTGGATACACATCTTAATGCGTATATCGTCGAGATTATCTAGATCCCACGCCGAGGCGTGGCAAACAACATCTCTATCTTCTGGCTGAACAAATAGTGAGCGACTCCAAAAGGTGTCTGGCAGTGGCTCGAACCCTAATGATGTAAAGAAGCTTTCGGCTTGCTTAACCATCTTATGTTCATCATAACCCTGTTTAGCCAATAGTTCGGTGACGTCATATCCGGGATCTGCGTTATCTGGTGCAACGGAATCGTAGATATTACCCCATTGTTGTGCCCACATATTACCAAGTAAATGGGCCGGTATTGGACCATTATTCGGTGCAACATCATCGCCATATTGTTCGTTTAACTCGCCGCGAACATAGCAATGAAGCGATTCATATAAAGGTTCAACTTGACCCCAGAGGCGATCGAGTTCAGCCGAAAATTCATCTGGCTTCATATCATATTGGCTACGCCACAGTTCAGACAGGTTGGCGTAGCCAAGATCTTTTGCGCCTTCATTCGCGAGCTCAACTTCTCGCTCAAACAATGGACGCATAGGTTTTGCGATATCACGCCATCCTTTCCAGACTTCTAATAACTGGGCTGGATCTTTTGACTCACCCATGATGCCTGATAGCTGTGGTTGGGTGAGGCAACGACCATCTTCGAAGCAGTATTTCCCTTTACCGTATAAGCCATTTAATTCAGCACTGATGTTTGCAAGCTCGGCATTTTTGGCGGGATCTAAGGGGGCGGGTAGGACCAGTGAACTGCGCAAGATATTAAGCTTACGCTGACTTGCTGAGTCTAAATCGAGGTTGACATAATTAGCCGCTTGAGTGGCTAATTGTACCGATGTCGCCGTTTGGCGCTCAGCAACCGATGCTGCGAGGGCAGCTGTATCTTCGGTGATAAAATTACTGTAGATCCATTCGGCTCTATTTTGTTCTATCGATAATGCCGCCAAATCAGTTTCAGCTTTTGCTAAAAAGTCATTAGCTTCTGCCACGGCATCTATAGGTTGGCTAATCGCTGGTGACTCAGCCTGTGTATTACAGCCACTAGTGGTTATTGAAAGTGCTATGGCTAACGATAAGTGCGACAGTTTTGTGCGTGCGGTGATCATCTTACCTTCCTTTGTTATTTTTCTGTGGCATAGTTTACGCAGTTTTGTGGCAATTTGCAGCGGGAGTTTTTAGAATCCCTGACCGATAACGAGCGTGACTTAACCTTAGCGACAGAATTTAATTTGACAAAAAGTGAACCAGTGTTTAATTTAAACGCATGTTTAAATCAGAGTTAAGGTCACGGAATGGCAAATCGATCCGACACTAAAACAAGAATACTGGATGCTGCAGAAAAGCTGTTTGCTGAACGTGGATTTTCAGAAACGTCACTACGGTTAATTACCAGCAAAGCCGAAGTAAATCTTGCATCGGTAAATTATCATTTTGGTTCGAAGAAAGAGTTAATTAGAGCTGTTTTGGCGCGATACCTTGATCGTTTTATGCCTGCGGCTTCAGATGAGCTTGTTCAGCTTAAAGCGTCGAGTGAACCGTCATTAAATGAAATATTTTCCTCTTTAGTAAAGCCTTTACTTGAGCTTAATAAATTCAAAGCCGAAGGAACACGTACATTTTTACAACTGTTAGGCCGCGGCTATATTGAAAGCCAAGGTCACCTTAGATGGTTTATTACTACCCACTACGGTGCGCATTTGAACGAGTTTGTTAAAGCTGTTGCAGAAAGTGCACCACATATTCCTCCCGCCGAGATGTTTTGGCGTTTACACTTTACCTTAGGCACTGTGGTATTTACGATGGCATCAGCCGATGCGTTAACAGAGATCGCTGCCGCTGACTTTAATGAACACAATGATATTGAAGCTGTGATCCGAAAGGTGATCCCATATCTTGCTGCTGGTGTAGCAGTACCCGTTACTTCCCAATAGGGGGCGTTATGACACTCTTAATCTTGGCACTATTAATCATAATAGTGCTTTTTGCCGTTAAAAATATTCGTATGCAGTTAATCACTCGCCCAGTGTTTGCATTCTTTAAAAAGGTACTACCGCCGCTATCGAGTACAGAGAAAGAGGCGATGGAAGCGGGCGATGTATGGTGGGAGGGTGAACTGTTTAGAGGTAAGCCTAATTGGGATACGCTGCATAGCTATGGCAAACCAACGCTGTCTGATGAAGAAAAGGCCTTCATAGACAATCAAGTAATGACTGCGCTGACGATGATTGATGACTTTGATATCGTTCAAAACCGTAAGGATCTGCCGCCAGAGTTATGGGACTTCTTCAAAAAAGAGGGCTTCTTTGCGCTAATTATCCCCAAAGAATATGGCGGTAAAGCATTTTCTGCTTACGCAAACTCAACGATTGTGGCCAAGCTTGCCAGCCGCAGCGTGAGTGCGGCCGTAAGTGTCATGGTGCCAAACTCTTTGGGTCCAGGTGAGCTATTAACTCATTACGGCACTAAGGAGCAGCGTGAATATTGGTTACCTAAATTGTCAACCGGAGAGGCGGTTCCATGTTTTGCATTAACTGGCCCAGAAGCTGGCTCCGATGCTGGCGCAATTCCAGATGAGGGCATCGTTTGCCGTGGTGAGTTTAATGGCGAACAAGTTTTGGGGCTCAAACTTAACTGGAACAAGCGCTACATTACTCTGGCACCTGTTGCGACCGTATTAGGCTTAGCGTTCCAAATGCGTGACCCAGATGGTTTGCTAGGAGATGTTGAGGATCTTGGTATTACCTGCGCCCTTATTCCAACAGATCATCAAGGGGTTGAAATTGGTCGTCGACATAACCCACTCAGTATGGCCTTTATGAATGGGACAACGCATGGCCGCGATGTGTTTATTCCACTCGATTGGATCATCGGTGGACCACAGTATGCGGGTCGAGGCTGGCGCATGTTAGTGGAGTGTCTGTCGGCAGGACGGGGGATTTCACTGCCCGCATTAGCGACGGCATCGGGTCATGTCACGACCAAAACCACTACGGCTTATAGTTATGTTCGTCATCAATTTGGTCTCGCTATCGGTCAATTTGAAGGTGTGCAAGAAGCGATGGCGAGAATTATTGCTAACACTTATCAATTAGAAGCGGCGCGTCGTTTGACCACCACAGGCATTGATTTAAAAGTTAAGCCCTCAGTGGTAACGGCTATAGCGAAATATCACATGACTGAGATGAGCCGTGATGTGCTAAATGATGCTATGGACATTCAATCTGGTAAAGGGATACAGCTTGGACCAAAGAACTATCTTGGTCATGCGTATATGGCAAATCCTATCTCGATTACAGTTGAAGGGGCTAACATTTTAACCCGTAGTCTGATGATTTTTGGCCAAGGTGCAACGCGTTGCCACCCCTATGTGCTTGCTGAAATGGAAGCGGCCGCCATGGACGATCAAAGTGAAGCCTTAGAGCGCTTTGATAACCTACTACTGGGTCATATTGGTTACGCAAGTCGCAATGCGTTCAGTGCTTTATTTAGTGCGTTAAGCGGCAGCTATTTTAATAGTGCGCCCGTGAGTGGCTGCACTAAGCAGTATTATAAAGATATGACACGACTGTCTGCAGCATTGGCATTTATCACTGACCTCTCTATGTTGATTATGGGCGGCGATCTGAAGCGTAAAGAGATGTTGTCGGCGAGATTAGGCGACGTATTAAGTGAGCTTTATCTTGGTTCCGCCACCCTTAAGCTGTTTGAAGATAATGGGCGTCAACAAGATGATCTACCTGCGGTTCATTATGTGATGCAGATGCGTTTACAAAAAGCGGCGTTGGCTTTGCAGGGAGCGCTGAGGAACTTCCCTAATCGCCCGGTGGCTTGGTTGATGAGGGCGATCGTATTCCCAATGGGTAACCACTTTAATGGACCATCAGATAAAATGGCCGTAAACCTGTGTAGTGGCATGTTAAAGCCTGGACCTGCTCGAGATCGATTGACCTTCTTATGTCCTGATTTTGACGGTGACCAAGGTGGTATAGCCGAAGTGGAACAAGCATTTATCGCACAATATAAGTGCCAAAACCTTTACCGCACGTTGAAAAAAGCACAGCGTAATGGTGATTTACCTAGAAAATTACCGCCTCTGACACTGTTTAAGTTAGCTAAAGAGCAAGCCTTGTTATCTGATAGTGAATATCAGCAGTTAGTTGATGCAGACAAACTAAGACTGGCGGCAATTAACGTCGACGATTTTGATGTTTTGTAGAGACAGTTAATCTCAGATACAAAAAAGGTACGCATTGCGTACCTTTTTTATCAGTAATTAATTTGCCTTAGGCAACAATTAACACTTTACTGGTATTGGTGCCACCGATGGTTTCCATCGCGTCACCTTTAGTCATCAGCACCATGTCACCGCTGTTAAGGTAACCAGCTGCTTGAAGTGCTTCTAACGCTTTCTTCGCTAACTCTTCGGCACTATGTGCTGTTGAGTCGAAGAAGAAAGGCTGCACACCACGATACAATGCCATTTTTGCAAGTGTCACGTCATGACGAGACAAAGCGAAGATAGGCAGTGATGAACTGATGCGTGACATCAACTGCGGTGTTGCACCCGACTCAGTTAAGGCGACAATTGCTTTAACGCCTTCTAAGTGGTTAGCTGCATACATGGTAGACAGCGCGATGGTTTCTTCGACCGAAGTAAAGCGCTCATCTAGACGGTGCTTAGAGACTTGAACACTTGGATGTCCTTCAGCGCCTAAACAAACATTGGCCATTGCCATAACGGTTTCTTCAGGGAAGTCACCCGCTGCAGTTTCAGCCGATAGCATGACGGCATCAGTGCCATCTAGTACAGCGTTAGCCACATCCATCACTTCAGCACGTGTTGGCATTGGGCTAGTGATCATCGACTCCATCATCTGGGTCGCAGTGATCACGCTCTTGTTAAGTTGGCGAGAACGACTGATAAGCTTCTTCTGTACAGCAACAAGTGCTGCATCACCAATTTCAACACCAAGGTCACCACGAGCAACCATGACAGCATCAGAGGCTAAGATAACATCATCCATTGCTTCATCAGAAACAACGGCTTCTGCGCGCTCAACTTTAGAAACGATTAATGCATTGCTACCTGCTTTTTGAGCTAGTTCACGTGCATAGTTAAGGTCAGCGCCACTACGTGGGAAAGAAACGGCTAGATAGTCAACTTTAATTGCTGCTGCCGTAACAATATCACGCTTGTCTTTTTCAGTAAGTGCTGCAGCTGAAAGGCCACCGCCTTTTTTGTTGATCCCTTTATTGTTTGAAAGGGGACCTGCAACCGTTACTGAGGTATGAACCTTATTGCCTTCAACTTTCTCTACACGAAGTTGAACACGGCCATCGTCCAGCATAAGGATATCGCCAATGACAACATCTTTAGGTAGCTCTTTATAGTCGATACCAACTTGATGCTCATCACCTTGACCTTTTTCTAGGTCGGCATCCAAGATGAATGCTTGACCTAGGTCAAGTTGGACTTTTTTATTGTCCTTAAAAGTTGATACACGGATCTTTGGACCTTGTAGGTCGCCTAAGATAGCAACATGAACACCAAGTTCTTTTGCTATGTTACGTGTGTCAGTCGCACGTTTTAGGTGATCTTCAGGTGAGCCGTGAGAAAAGTTAAGGCGAACAACGTTTGCGCCAGCTTTGATAATACGACGTAGATTGTCGTCACGATCAGTTGCTGGGCCTAGAGTCGTTACAATTTTGGTTCTGCGGAACATGAGATACTCCGTTAAGTTTAAAAAATCTTACTCTATATTAACAGACAAAACCGACTTTTGTAGGAAAATTACAAACAAAATGATCTACCTCAAGTTATTAATTTTGTGAAGTACTACGACTTAAAGGTAAAAAAAAGGCGGATTGGGTAAACCAAGCCGCCTAAAATCCTTACAAAACTGGACTATAGTATCGGGTCTTTTTCGATACGAGACTCTTTTAACACCTCTTTAACCCGTTTTAAACTTTCCCTAAAACGTGGGCCTCGGCGAAGTGTAAAGCCTGTGGCGAGTACGTCAACAATGACCAGCTGCGCAAGACGAGAGGCCATAGGCAGATACATATCGGTATCTTCTGGCACTTCCATCGTAACTGGCAAAGTACATTCACTTGATAGTGGAGAGTTACGTGAGGTAATCGCAATCACGGCAGCACCATTTTCTCTGGCTAAACGAGCGATATCGATGAGTGATTTCGTCCGTCCTGTATGGGAAATCAATACCACCACGTCGCCTTCAGAACTATTAATACAACTCATACGTTGCATTAATACATCATCAAAACAGATCACGGGTACATTAAAGCGGAAAAATTTATTCTGAGCATCATGGGCAACTGACGCCGATGCGCCTAAGCCAAAAAACGAAATCTTCTTCGCTTGTGTGAGGATATCTACTGCTTTATTTATCGCTGCCGTATCCATGCTTTGTCTAGCAGTATCAAGGGCTGCCATAGATGACTCAAAGATTTTTGTAGTGTATGAATCAGGGCTGTCATCTTCCTCTACATGGCGGCTCACATAAGGGGTTCCGTTAGCCAGGCTCTGCGCCAAATGCAGTTTAAAGTCTGGAAATCCTTTGGTATCTAATCTGCGGCAAAAGCGGTTAACGGTTGGCTCACTGACATCGGCCATTTTTGCTAACGTAGCAATGCTAGAGTGAATGGCAGTTTGTGGTGACGCTAAAATGACTTCAGCGACTTTGCGTTCTGACTTACTGAAATGCGTTAGGCTTTTTTGAACCTTTTCTAGGGTATTCATATGCGTACATCCACTCGATAGTAATGTAATTATATTTATTCTTTTATGTCATTATAGAAGCAAACAAAAAGTGCTAAAGTTTGGACTATATAACGAATTATGATCTAACTATTCAACAAACTTTCTACTATATATAGTAATTTAATCACGAAAAGCATATCAGATTTTGTAGTCTTGTTGCTAGTTTACTAATCATGCATTTTTTGCAAAATTTAGATGCAATTAACAATTTCTGTTGTTATATTACGACAAACATGTGAATTTCCCATCGGAATGATGGCACACAGCGACAAAGGAGATTTATAAGCTATGGGCATGACATCACCAGAAGCCAAAGCTTGCGATTTTGTACTGTTTGGTACCAAAGGGGACTTAGCAAGACGCAAATTGCTTCCTTCTCTGTACCAACTTGATAAAGCCGGTTTACTTAATGAAGAGACCAAAGTGCTCGGGGTTGCTAAAGATGAGTTTACCCAAGAACAGTATCAAGAGCTTGTTGTTACTGCACTTAATAGCTTTGTAAAAGAAGACCTTTGTAAAGAGACATTAAACCGTTTCTTAAGCCGTTGTCATTATGTAGGCACAAACTTCACTGACTCGGCAGGCTATCAGGCGTTTCATGACGTATTAGAGCCCCAAAAGCGTGTCATGGTAAGTTACTTCGCGACACCGCCATCTATATTCGGTGATATTTGTCGCTGTTTACACGAACAAAACCTTATCTATCCTGATACACGTGTCGTCCTCGAAAAGCCTATTGGTTCTGATTTAGCCTCCTCAAAAGTGATTAACGACCAAGTCAGCGCCTATTTTAATGAAAATCAGGTGTATCGTATTGATCACTACCTGGGTAAAGAAACGGTTCAAAACCTGATCGCCTTGCGTTTTGCTAATTCACTGTTTGCCTCTAAGTGGGATAACCGAACGATTGACCATGTGCAGATCACGGTTGCTGAAGAAGTGGGCATCGAAGGACGTTGGGGCTATTTTGATAAAGCAGGCCAAATGCGAGATATGATCCAAAACCACCTTTTGCAAGTGCTGACGCTTGTGGCGATGGATCCACCGGTTAACCTCGATGCAGACAGCATCCGCGATGAAAAAGTTAAAGTTCTTAAATCACTGCGTAAAATCGATGCTGACAATATCTATGAGAACACGGTTAGAGGTCAGTACTCTGCTGGCTTCTTAAAAGGTGCACCTGTGCCAGGGTATCTCGAAGAGGAGGGGGCTAATACCCAATCCCATGCAGAGACATTTGTGGCATTACGCGTTGATATCGACAACTGGCGTTGGGCTGGCGTGCCATTCTACTTGAGAAGTGGCAAGCGTATGCCGACCAAGAGCTCTGAAATTGTCGTGTATTTCAAAAACCCACCTCATAACCTATATCGTTCTAGCTATCGTAATTTGCCAGCGAACAAGTTGACCATTCGTCTTCAGCCTCACGAAGGTGTTGAAATTCAAATGATGAATAAGGTGCCAGGTCTAGAGCAGAAGCAACGTCTGCAAACAACTAAGTTAGATTTAAGTTTCTCTGACACCTTTAAGAATGACCGTATTGCTGATGCCTATGAGCGTCTATTACTTGAAGCTATGCTGGGCAACCAAGCATTATTTGTTCGTCGCGATGAAGTTGAGCAGGCGTGGAGTTGGGTTGACGGTATCATTGAGGCTTGGGAAGACAGCAACGAAAAGCCTAAGCCATATCCTGCTGGCAGTTGGGGGCCTGTGGCCTCAGTTGCATTGATAGCTAAAGACGGCCGCTCGTGGGACGAATAGGAGACATTGATTATGATTAAAGACTCTGTATTCAAATCATTTGATGACAAAACCGCTCTTGAAACACAGCTTGCGGAGCGTATCGCCAATCAGCTACAAACGGCTATTGATGCGCGCGGAAAAGCAAGCTTAGTGGTGTCAGGAGGGTCGACACCCGTGGCGCTTTTTCAACAGCTCAGTAAAAAGGCGATAGAGTGGAGTGAAGTTTACATCACGCTCGCTGATGAGCGTTGGGTTGATGTTGATAGTGACGATTCCAATGAAAAGTTAGTCAAAGCGCATCTACTGCAAAACCGAGCCGCGGCAGCTAAGTTTCGTGGACTTAAAAATATGTTTGCCTCCGCAGAAGCGGGCGCTGATATGACGATTGAACAATTGGCCAATTTCCCAAAACCTTTTGATGTGGTTGTGTTGGGTATGGGTAACGATGGACACACCTGTTCATGGTTTCCCTGTTCATTAGAGATTGAACAAGCACTGTCAACCGATTCACTTTGCTTAGCCGTGAATCCGGGCAATGCGCCTCATGGTCGTATCACAATATCCAAACAGGGGATTTTGGCCAGTCGTCAGATTTATTTACACATTGTCGGTGAGCAGAAGTTGTCTGTTTACCGCCAAGCGCTTGAAAATGAAGATGAGAAAGCGATGCCTATACGCGCAGTATTGGCACAACATAGCACACCCGTCGATGTTTATTGGAGCGCTTAAGGAGCGATTATGCACGCAGTAGTACAGTCCGTAACAGATAGAATCATTGAGCGGAGCAAGCATTCGCGCGCCCAATACCTTAAAGCATTAGATGAAGCTAAGAGTAAAGGTGTCCATCGCAGCAGCCTAAGCTGCGGTAACCTTGCACACGGCTTCGCAGCTTGTAGTCCAGCGGATAAAAATACCATCAAGGCGTTGACGAAAGCCAACATTGGTATCGTCACGGCCTTTAACGATATGTTATCTGCACATCAACCCTATGAAGATTACCCGAAACTGCTCAAGCAAGCGTGCCAAGAAGTCGGCAGTGTTGCTCAAGTAGCCGGTGGTGTTCCTGCAATGTGTGACGGCGTTACCCAAGGGCAACCAGGGATGGAGCTCAGCCTCCTGAGCCGTGAAGTGATTGCAATGAGCACTGCAGTTGGTTTATCTCATAATATGTTTGACGGTGCCTTGCTCTTAGGAATTTGTGACAAAATTGTCCCAGGTTTACTTATTGGCGCATTAAGCTTTGGTCATCTGCCAATGTTGTTCGTCCCTGCAGGACCAATGAAGTCAGGCATTCCCAATAAAGAGAAAGCGCGTATTCGTCAGAAGTTTGCTCAAGGCTTAGTCGATAGAGCTGCTTTGTTAGAGGCTGAATCAAGTTCTTACCACAGCGCGGGCACTTGTACTTTTTACGGTACCGCAAACAGTAATCAGTTGATGCTGGAAATTATGGGGCTACAGCTACCAGGTTCATCATTTGTTAACCCAGATGACCCGCTCCGTGAAGCACTGAACAAAATGGCTGCAAAGCAGGTGTGTCGCCTGACTGAAATGGGCACGCAATATTCGCCTATCGGTGAAGTGGTTAACGAAAAATCGGTTGTTAACGGTATTGTTGGATTATTGGCAACTGGCGGCTCGACTAATTTAACCATGCATATTGTTGCTGCGGCGAGAGCTGCGGGTATCATCATTAATTGGGATGATTTCTCTGAACTATCAGATGCAGTGCCGTTGCTCGCGAGGGTTTATCCAAACGGTCACGCCGATATTAACCATTTCCATGCTGCTGGCGGGATGGCACTGCTGGTAAAAGAGCTGCTAGATGCCGGCCTTTTACATGAAGATGTCAATACCGTGGCAGGCTTTGGCCTAAGACGTTATACCCAAGAACCAAGACTCATTGATAATGAATTGGTTTGGGTTGATGGCCCAGCAACGTCGTTAGATAGCGAAGTGTTGACCACTGCGTCGGCGCCGTTCCAAGAAAATGGTGGTCTGAAGTTACTCAAAGGTAATTTAGGACGGGCTGTGATTAAAGTTTCGGCGGTCGCTGAGCAACATCGTCTGGTCGAAGCTCCTGCAGTGGTTATTGACGACCAAAACAAACTTGAGGCGCTGTTTCAAGCTGGTGAGTTAGACAAAGATTGTGTCGTGGTTGTGAAAGGGCAAGGGCCTAAAGCGGTTGGTATGCCTGAACTACACAAACTTACGCCAATTTTAGGTACCCTTCAGGATAAAGGTTTCAAAGTTGCCTTGCTAACTGATGGGCGCATGTCTGGTGCATCGGGTAAAGTGCCTGCGGCAATTCATTTGACACCTGAAGCATTGGACGGTGGATTAATTGCTAAGATCCAAAACGGTGATCTTATCCGCGTTAATGCCACGACCGGTGAGTTGTCGCTGTTGATTGATGAATCAACTTTGGCAGCAAGAGAAGCTGAGAAAGTTGACTTACGCAGTACAAGTTATGGAATGGGGCGTGAGTTATTTGCGGCCTTACGTTCTAATTTGAGTAGCCCAGAGACGGGCGCTCGTTGTACCACGACCATCGATGAAAATTATTAATCACTGAGGAAGAGTATTAACATGGCTCAGAATAACTGGTCTATACAACCACAAGATATTTTTAAACGCAGCCCAATCGTTCCTGTAATGGTGATTAATAAGATTGAAGATGCGGTGCCTTTGGCACGAGCTTTGGTCGCCGGCGGAATAAGTGTGCTGGAGGTGACGTTACGAACACCTTGTGCGCTCGAAGCGATTACTAAGATTGCAAAAGAGGTGCCTGAAGCACTGGTTGGCGCGGGTACGATTTTAAACGAAGCTCAGCTAAAGCAAGCCATTGATGCTGGTGCGCAGTTTGTGATCACGCCAGGTGCAACGACAGATCTATTGAAAGCGGCGATGGCAGGGACAGTTCCATTAATTCCTGGTGTGGCGAGTATTTCTGAAGTGATGGCGGGTATGGAGCTTGGCTATACTAATTTTAAGTTTTTCCCTGCTGAAGCCTCTGGTGGCGTTAACGCATTGAAAGCTTTTTCTGGTCCGTTAGCGAATATTCGTTTTTGTCCAACGGGTGGTATCACTCCAAGTAGTTATAAAGATTACCTAGCACTGAGCAATGTCGATTGCATCGGCGGTAGCTGGATAGCACCCACTGATGCCATGGAGCAAGGTGATTGGGCGCGTATTACTCAATTGTGTAAAGATGCAATTAGCGGTATCTAACCTAAGCGTTTATTAGGCATAAAAAACCTCTGTGTAAACAGAGGTTTTTTTATGCCTGCTATATAGGGTATCCATAGGGAAAAAATGACAAAGTATCTTGCACCTGAATCATTTAGTTGGATGAGGTAAATTGATACTCCATCTCAGCTGTCCAAACACGATACTTAAGTTGGGCGCCTTCTGGTAAGTAAAATACTTTTGGCAGTCGACTGTCATATTTGAGCATTAACTCTCCTGGAATGGTCAGGAACTGTTCTTTTTTTGCCTTATCAAAACAGGCCATCATTGTGCTCGGTCCGTCACTGATAGTGTCTACTTGGTAGTAGTTGTAGCCCCATCCGTCTAAATTCATCTGTTTCAGTTCACCACGCAAACCATGTTTATTGCAGTCAACTAATTCAGTTCGACCAATAAGAATCTCAATTCTGTATTGTGCTTCATTCTCAAGTGCTGGCAAGTTGAGGATATGCTGCACCATGCCCTCGGTGGGTTGTGGAAACATTTTGCTTGTTTCCTCGGCTTGGTAAGTCACGGCTGTGTAGCTGCTGCTGTGAATATTCATTTGGTTTAACCCACTTGGATGGACCGGACTGGTTGCAAAGGCAGAATTGCCTGCAGCCGTGAATGCTATAACACTGGTTAAGATGAGAGACTGGATCTGTTTGTTAAGTGAAAATGTGTTCATTAAAGCTCCTGATAAAATGATAATGTTCGACTGCTTTGTGGGTATTAACGCTAGCATAATGGAAAAGGGTTATTAGATTTAAAATATTTTTGAGCTAGGACCCAAATCGATCAATCTACTCTATTTAGATCTTTACTTTGACTATCAAACTAAATAATCTCTCCATATTGTTTGATAGTCAAAGTAATTGCTAATAGATATAGGCCAAAACATGGAAAAGACAGCTCACAACAACGCACCATGGCAACACGAACATAATTTTGCCACTGTCAATACACAAGGAGAGCGAAATACCCGTTACGTTCTGTATTTGACCCTTATAACTATGGTGGCAGAGATTGTCGCCGGTACCATTTATGGTTCCATGGCCTTATTGGCTGATGGTTGGCATATGGGAACCCACGCTGCTGCGTTTTTAATCACATTGTTTGCTTACTCCTATGCAAAGAAATACGCCAAGGATCCTAAATTTGCATTTGGGGCGGGTAAGGTCAGTGTGCTGGGAGGGTTTACCAGTGCAATTGCGTTAGGTTTAGTTGCATTGCTGATGATAGTGGAGTCAGTCAACCGACTGCTTAATCCTGAAAACATCCATTTTAACGAGGCTATTTTTGTGGCGTTTATTGGCTTAACAGTTAATGTCCTATCGGTGTTTTTACTCAAAGATCACCATAGCCATGACCACGGCCATAGTCACGGCCATAGTCACGGTCATCATCATAACCATAAGCATCATCACCATGTTTCACATAAACATGACCCTGAACATTGCCACGAAGAAACGAGTGGCAATAAGGCTAAAAAGACCCATGACCATAACTTGAGAGCAGCCTATTTTCACGTGATGGCTGATGCGTTGACCTCGCTACTTGCCATTGCTGCTTTACTATTTGGTAAGTATTTAGGACTCAATTGGCTTGACCCAGTGATGGGGGTTGTTGGTGCCGTAATCATTACCAGTTGGGCGTGGGGGTTGGTTAAGCAAACAGGGCCTATTTTACTCGATGCAAGTATTGAGCAAGGCTATGTAGAGCAAGTGGTTAAGTGTATTGAACAAGCTGGAACTGATCATGTTGCCGATATTCACGTCTGGCCAGTCAGTGCGGATCACTACGCGGCGATTATCTCTGTGGTTACCCATGAAAATAAAGATGCGCGCTATTTCACTGAACAGCTATCTCGCTTTGAGCGCATTAACCATTTAACCATAGAAGTTCACTCATGTGATGACTCAAACTGTCGCCGTCACACTGTGGAGGCTTGATGAAACAAGTTGATGATCAGCTAAGCCATGAGATTGTAGAGTTTTACGAGAAGCTTTCTTCTTGGGAAGCGTCAGTTGTTAGGGGGAAGGGTCATTCGTTAGCGCAAATCCATACGGTCGAAATCTTAGGTGCCCATGGAACTATGCGTATGAAGGAGCTAGCCGAAAAGCTTGGGATCACCACAGGGACCCTGACAGTACAGATCAATAAAATGGTTAACTTAGGCTTGGTTGAACGGATGGCCCATGAGCAGGATAAACGGTCTATTTTGGTGCAGTTAACGACAAAAGGGTATGAGGTGTATCATGAACATGACCAACTACATCATCAGCTAACACATCAAATTACAGAAGCTTTCTCTGATATCGAGCGTTCTCAGTTGTTAACGTTTTTTCAGCGTATCAATCAAGGCTTTTAACAAAGTTATCCATGCGTGTGGGGCGACAGTTTTAGTCATTACTTTTATGTAGCATTTGTAGCTGTGGTTGATGCTTGGTAATATCCTTGCCTGAATCAATCGCCGTTGTAAGAGACCTAGCCCCTTTTGACGCAGCCACTATCGACAAGAGAGAATACTTAGTGCTATCACGTATCAAAACCCTATCGACAAATCAGTTTACTTTTTTACTCGCTTTGTTTTATGTCTGTGTTTTTAATATTCCTCTTTTTGGTATTGTTAAACAGGGGATTGAAAAGCAAGCTGACGTCAATTACATTTTTATCGCGACTATTCCGCTATTTCTTGTCTTTGCACTGAGTTTTATTTTTTCTATTTTTTCAGTTAAATACATCACCAAAGGCTTTTTTATTACCTTAACGCTGTTGTCATCTAGTGTCTTTTTTGCAGCCTTGCAATACGGTGTTGTTTTCGACTACGGCATGATTGAAAACACCGTACAGACCAATACGGGAGAGGCTCTGACCTACTTAAACTTCTCTTCTGTCGTTAATTTTATCGCCACTGGCCTATTACCTGCGTTGTTAATCTATAAGGTTAATATTGATTACAAACCATTGGTTAAAGAGTTATTACACAAAATTTTATTTATGGTGGCAATGCTGGTTGGTATAGCGGTTATCGGTTTTTTCTTCTATCAAAACTATGTCTCATTTGGCCGTAATAATGACCAAATGAAACGTTATATCGTGCCAACCTACGCCGTAGGTTCCATGATCAAGTACGTAAATATCAACTATTTTCAAACACCTTTGGTTTACCTGCAACAAGGCCTAGATGCTAAAAATGTCACGGTAGACAGTAATGGTAAACCAAATTTAGTCGTACTGGTTGTGGGGGAGACGGCTCGCGCCAAAAACTATCAATATTACGGTTATGCTAAAGCCACAAACGCTCATACTAGTCAGTACGACATGGTAGCGTTTCAAAATACCACTTCATGTGGTACAGCAACGGCGGTATCACTGCCTTGTATGTTTTCCAGTATGACACGCAAAGAGTATGAACCCCGAAGAGCTCGGGCCCAAGATACCTTGATTGACGTACTCGATCATGGGGGGATTGATCTATTGTGGCTCGATAACGACAGCGGATGTAAAGGGGTTTGCGATCGTGTTAAGCACATCAATATAGATTTAAATAGTGACCCGCAGTTATGTGACGGCCATTACTGTTATGACCAAGTTTTGCTTAACGAGCTAGACAAAGCACTGGCGACGCCTGTTGAGCACGATACCATGATAGTGTTGCACATTATTGGCTCTCACGGCCCTACCTATTATTTACGATATCCTGATGAACATCGAAAATTCACGCCAGATTGCCAGCGCAGCGATATACAAAACTGTTTAGATGAAGAGCTGGTTAATACCTATGATAATACGATTTTGTACTCAGATTATATAATTAGCCAAGTGATTCAGCGGTTACAAGCGCAGCAGACTGTCGCAGATACGGCCCTAGTTTATGTCTCCGATCATGGTGAGTCATTAGGAGAGAGTGGCATGTATCTTCACGGTGCTCCGTACTCAATCGCTCCAAGTGAGCAAATTGAGATTCCGTTATTGTCTTGGTTATCGCCACAGTTTAGTCAAGAGAACGGCATCGATCTAAATTGCCTAAAGCAACAAGCTGCAAGTGGTACTTATTCTCACGATAACCTATTTTCGAGCCTTTTAGGGTTAATGAACGTACAAAGTGACATCTACAAGGCTCAATTGGACATATTCGCACAATGCCGTACTTCTGTAGAAAATAAATAATGACAAATTAGTGGCAACTTGTTGTTTTTTCGTTATTGTAGTGGTAGCAAAGTGGTTTTTAAGTTCTTTAAACCTCCTCGGCTTTCACTTTTAGCACTATGTGTGAATTGGATATTGAATAATAACATGGCGATTATCTATGAATTTAGCTAAGCACCTGACAGATACGGAACTTTCGGCGAAAATCCTTAGGCATGCGGTGCCTAAGATGTCTGAGTTAAATATTCCTGTAACACCAGATAACTACTCAGTTTGGTACGAGTATTTTCGTGGTGTTAACTTAGACCTAAAAAGAGCGATAGACGGATTACTATCGAATAAGGTGGCGTTTACCGCAGAAGTTAATGCAGGACTACATAGTAATTTTATTCAAGAAAAATCGCCAGAAATCATTGAAAATGTACAGGTGGAAACTCAGCTATTAATTAATGGCTTAATGAGTAAGTTGTCTAAAATGAGCCATGGCACAGAACGTTTTAGCCAAACACTTAATGAGTTTCAGACCGACATTAAAAGTGCGCCAGATCCGGAGACATTAACACGGCTAATTGATACGCTGGCCGACGAAGTCAGCGAAGTAGTCAATAGTAATCAAGAGATGGAAAAAAGCCTCATAGTCATGAGTGATGAGGTGCAATCTCTGAAGTCAGAAATGGAGAACTTAAACTTAGTTGCCATGACTGATCAACTGACATCGCTACACAATAGACGTGCGTTTGACGAAGAAGTTTTAGAGCATTTACAACGCTATAAAACGGATGCTGTTAATAGTAGTTTGCTAATTATCGATATTGATAAGTTTAAGAATTTTAATGACACCCACGGCCATGTGATTGGTGACAAAGTATTAGCTTATATTGCGCTAGCGTTAAAACAGGGAGTGCGGGGCGAAGATTTTGTGGCTCGCTATGGGGGCGAGGAATTTGTTGTTTTACTGCCTGATACCGATCATACCGGTGCATTAGTGGTTGCTGAGCAGTTACGTAGCCGTATAGCAGAGAAAAAACTCACGGTCGGTAAAGATAAGAAGCTGTCATTGGGTGCGATCACCGTTTCGATCGGTATTGCAACGTTAGGGCATGATGATGACAGAGAAACCTATTTTGTGCGTGCTGATGAAGCGCTTTATCGTGCGAAGTCATCAGGGCGAAACTGCGTTAAAGGTTGATTGAAATAAAATAAAGCGAGGCTAAAACCTCGCTTTATTTTATTTTTTAAAACGACTATTTATTTGGCGTAGGCTTCAATGCCATATCCATTTTTATTAAATGCTCTTCCATATCAAACGTCACGGTAAAACCTAAGCGCTTTGCCAGATTAGCCATCGAACGGTTTTCAAACATGGTAAATCCCGTCAATACTTCGGTATCATTAGCTTTGTAATAGTCGATCAGTTTTTCCAGCAATAATTTCCCCAAACCTTGGCCTTGATGGTCGCTTCGAACTGCCATGGCAAACTCAGCTTCTGTATTATCTGGATCAATCGAAGCACGGATCGCACCTAAGGTTATCTCTTCACCATCGTCTCCCTTGGCGGTGGCGATAAAAGCCATTTCCCGTGCGTAGTCAATTTGGGTTAAGACTGCCATCTCTTCATGTGTCATTTTCGAGCGCACACCAAAATAGCGCTTATACCTGTCTTCATCTGACAGAGAGTTGTCAAATGCGAGATGTTTAGGTTCATCTTCTGGCAAAATTGGGCGTAGCATGATGTCGCGGCCATTTTTCAGTTGAGCCCGCTGTTCGAGCTCTTTAGGGTAGGGACAGATAGCCAATCGAGTCGAATTGTCTTGAGGGCTTTCTTGTAGCTGGATGTTAACATCAAGCAAGGTGATTTTTTCACCAGCACAGAGTACAGGGTTAAGATCGAGTCCCTGTATCTCTGGGCAATCGATGATTAGGTGTGAAATTTGAGTGAGCAGCACACATAGGGCATGCATATTTAACCCAAGTGGCAGATGCCTGTCTTTAAGTTTGTGGGTTTTAAGCGCTTGGATCACCATATAACGCGCTAATGTCATATTCAGTGGCGGTAGTGCTACCGCAGCATCGGTTGCTGGTTGCCATTCAGAACCTCCTTCGCCAAGCAAAATGGCTGGGCCAAACACTGGATCGTTGATCACTGCTACACGTATCTCTTGTGCGCCAGCCGTTAACGCCATTTTTTGCACGATAATGCCTTCAATACGTGCTTGTTCATTTAGACTGTGTACGCGAGACATAATTGCGTCAGCTGCGTGCACCACCTCCTGTTTTGACGTTAAATTCAGCATTACGCCATGAACATCTGATTTATGATGGATATCTGGTGACTGAACTTTTAGGGCAACAGGAAAGCCAAGCTCTTGGGCTATCTCGCCAGCCTCTGCCGCATTGTTAGCGAAAAAGGTTTCTATGGTATTGAGCCCATAGGCTTTGAGAATTTGTGTGGACTCGTGAGTTTCAAGCACGCGCTTTTTCTTTTCTAATGCAGCTTGCAGTGTTTGCCTGGCCAACTCGACATTAGTCGGCAGGTTATCGGGAATCGATTGCGGCACTTCCTGCAGTAATTTCTGATTGCGACGATACTCTACCATGTGCATAAATGCACCTACCGCTCCCTCAGGGGTTCGATAGGTTGGAATGCCGGCACGATTAAACTGCTTTCGTGCCTGATACGCTGAGTCCTCACCACTCCAGTTGGTGAGTACATTGACTCGGTTACGATTGGGGTGGTTTGCGATTAATTTGCTGAGCTGATTGGCAATTTCAACACTATCTCCTAACGCTGATGGGGAGTGCAGTACCAAGATAGCGTCGGCAATATTTGAGTCCATTAACTTTTCGAGTACTTGGGCATATCGAGTCGCATCGGCATCACCTCCTATATCCACGGGGTTTTGCCCTGACCAAGTGTTAGGCAGAAAACTATCGAGCGCTTGGAAAGTCTCACGGTCCAGCGTTGCAGCTTTGCCTCCGCCCAACATCAATTGATCTAACGCCAGTACGGCTGGTCCTCCACCGTTAGTCATAATGGCTAGACGTTCGCCAAGCAAAGGAGACGAATGCGCTAAGGTTTCAACCGCTGCAAAGAGTTCGATAAGGTCGTTCACCCTTAGCATACCTGCACGGCGAAAGGCGGCTTCATAAACCGCATCATTACCGCCGATCCCGCCAGTATGAAGTTTTGCTGCTGTTGTGCCTTCTAAACTACGGCCTGACTTAATCACTAAAATAGGTTTATTTCGTGCAGCAGCGCGCGCGGCGGATAGGAAATGGCGTTTTTCGTTAATAGAGTCGATATACAGCAAAATGGCGGTAGTTCGTGAATCTCTCCCCAAAAAGTCGAGGAGTTCATCGAACTCGATATCAGTGGCATCGCCCAATGATATGAACGATGAAAAGCCGATCCCCTTGTTATTTGCCCAGTCGAGCACGGTAGTACAAATGGCGGCAGATTGGGAAACAAAAGCAATCTTTCCGGGTAGGGCGCTGGTGTGGGCCAAACTTGCATTAAGCCCTAGGTTGGGTAGCATCATGCCCAGACTATTGGGCCCTAAAATACGCATACCGTAGCGTTTAGCGTGCTGCTGAGTGAGTTCCAATAAATTGTTACCGTCAGCGTCGGTTTGATTACCCATACCAGAGGCGTTAATAATGGCAACTTTACAACCAAATTGCGCTAGTCGCTCAACAATGGCCGGGACTTTAGGTGCTGCAGTACAGATTATCGCTAAATCAGGCTTTAGAGGCAGTGATTCGATGTTTGGGTAGGCAAGGACACCAAGTACCGCTTCATATTTGGGGGTCACTGGCATAATAGGGCCGGAAAAACCACCTGATAGGAGGTTTTTCATTACCACATTTCCCGCTCGGTTCTTACCGTTAGAGGCTCCAATAATGGCCACTGATTTAGGTTTGAACATCGAGTTTAAGGTACGTTGACTCATCCACGGCTCCAAGCATCTATCGACATTAGCAGTGTAACCTAGTTTAAATAACTTTCTCTAAGATTTTAGTAGGATAAAGCGACAATTTGTTGTTTGTAAACCTAACTAGATAACAAACGTTAGTTAACAACTCCTTATAGTGTTTTGTTATCTACTTACTGTGCTAAAGCCTGATATATTCATGTATTGGGAGAAACATACTGAAATCTGGTTTGACGGTTTGCCGGTTTGACGGTTTGACGGTTTGACGGTTTGTACATTTGGTCATGCTTGCGTTACAGCACTTTTAGATTGAACGCCTTTAATTAGGAGTTAAGGTGTCGAGCTTAAATTCGATGAGCACGCCTTAATTTAACGTATTCAGTGTGAGTTAAAAAATTTGGTGATGAATCATTAGTGTTTACTTGGTAAGAAGCAAGGTCACTAAAGAGCAAAGATGAAAGCATTATTGATACTTGGAGCGTGTTTATTGCTCTGTGTAGCCCCTAATCTGGCAGCTGTAACATACCAATTTATCGCTGTTGATAAGAGTGTTGAGTCTAAGCTCTGCGTTGCGCTAGGTAACGCTCAACGTCGGGTGCTCAGACGAAAGCTCGAAAATTATAGTTATAATGTTCGACTATCAACCAATCTGCTTAACTGAAATCGCATTAGCCTTGCCCAGTTTTCATATAAGTATGCTGCACTGAAATCTTTTGATTTTTTTAATCGTTTTACTTCTATAAAAAAACGGTGTCCGCCAGAGCGTTACCATTAAAGATATCTATGCACATAATGATGCTGATTCGGGTATCCGCCAAATAGCCGAGTTGAGGCGCAGGGGGATTGCTATAATATGGCTGGAGAGATTGTTGGTAAATTTTTTGCATAAAAAAACCAGCTTTCGCTGGCTTATTACTTAAAAATTGGTTGCGGGAGCCGGATTTGAACCGACGACCTTCGGGTTATGAGCCCGACGAGCTACCATACTGCTCCATCCCGCGTCCGTATTTTTAAGTCTTAATAACTGTTTAACTTCTGCTATAAAAGAAGTGGTACAACCGAGTGGATTCGAACCACCGACCCCTACCATGTCAAGGTAGTGCTCTAACCAACTGAGCTACGGTTGTATTGAGATATGTAAGATTGGTACAACCGAGTGGATTCGAACCACCGACCCCTACCATGTCAAGGTAGTGCTCTAACCAACTGAGCTACGGTTGTATTGTCTTATTTCTATCTGAACGTTGGCAGTTGCCATCGAACGAGCGCTATATTACGAGGGTTCTAGTATTCGTTGCAAGTAAAAAAACAGATTTTGTTGTTCAAACGGCGATTTGCTGCACAACTTGAGGTTTAATCCTCCAAGATGCACAAATTGTCACCTTGGAGGATCGTAGGTTAACTAAGGTTAACTAAGGTTAACTAAGGTTAACTAAGGTTAACAACAGCATTACGGTTACCTTGTATATATTTAAGTCTCAGTGCAAAGAGCAGTGCTGCGCTGGTGAGACCTGCAATTAGGCCAATCCAAAAACCATGAGCTCCCATGGCGGGAACAATGATATTGGTTTGTGCTAGTAGATAACCTAGAAGCATGCCTATTCCCCAATAGGAGACCAAGGTGATGTAGAAAGCACTTCTGGTATCTTTATAACCACGAAGTGCTCCAGCAGCAACAACTTGTACTGAGTCTGAAAGCTGATACAGCGCGGCTAAGAACATAAGACTGCCGGCTAAAGTCACTACTTCAGGGTTGTTGTTATAGAGTAGGGCTATTTGCGTTTTAAATAACACGGTGATAACGGCGGTAACCAGTGCCAGACTGAAAGCGATCGTAAGGCCGACTTTAGTCACTAACTTAGCCACTTGTTCTTTCTCCTGGCCAAGATAGTATCCGACCCTTATTGAAACCGCGATCCCAATAGACAGTGGCAACATAAATACAATAGAGGAGAAGTTTAAGGCTATTTGATGCCCTGCAACAACGTTTGCGCCAAGCGGGGCCAATAGCAGTGCAATGATGGCAAATAAGCTGACTTCAAAAAAGAGTGCTAAAGCGATAGGCATACCATGTTTAGTCATTTGCCAAATCGTTGTCCATTGAGGCTTATGAAATGCACTGAAGGGAGCGAGGGCTTTGAACCGCGAATGCGCCTGCATATAAACCGCCATAGCGATAAACATCGCCCAAAAAACTAGAGCAGTAGCGATACCACAGCCGGCACCACCCATTGCAGGTACACCAAAATGACCATAGATGAATATGTAGTTTGCAGGAATATTCACCGCCAAGCCAACAAACCCTATTATCATGGTGGGTAAGGTATATGAGATCCCTTCGCTACAGCCACGAAGTACCTGATAAAGCACAAATGCGGGGACTCCCCAGGCGAAGCCATATAGATATTGCACACTTAATGCTGCTAACTGTGTCTCCAATCCCATTAGTTTAAAGATCTCTGGTGCAAAATAGAGAAACGAGATCACTAAGACGCTGCCAATTATGGCAATATAGGCAGCTTGAAAGGCGATGGGTTGGATTGCTTTTTGGTCATCCGCGCCGTGGTGGTGAGCGAATACAGGCGTAAAGGCCAGCAATAACCCTTGCACAAATAGCAAAGCGGGTAGCCATAAGCTTCCGCCTATGGCTACAGCTGCCATGTCAACGGCACTGACTCGTCCGGCCATGACCGTATCAATGAAGCCCATCATGGTTTGGGTAACTTGAGCAATTAGCACGGGTAATGCTAATTGGATTAAACGTTTGGCCTGAAAGCCAGAATGATTCATGAATACAGCCCTTAATACTAGCGAGAGATAAAATGTTTACAGGTATAGTTCAAGCAACATGCGAAGTGTTGGCGATAGATAAAAAGCCGGGTTTAAATACGCTAGCGATCGCAATGGGTCCGGATTTGCGCGAGGGACTTTTGTTAGGGGCAAGTGTCGCAAATAACGGTGTTTGTTTAACAGTTACTCGAGTCGATGATGATAGGGTGTTTTTCGATGTAATGGAAGAGACGCTTCATGTGACCAACCTCTGTAAATTGAGCGTTGGATCACAGGTTAATATAGAAAGATCATTAACCTTTGGTAGTGAGATTGGTGGCCATATTCTTTCGGGCCATATCCATACTGTTGCCAAAGTGAAGTCGGTGAGTGTTACCGATGAACATTATGACCTGTGTTTAACCGTCGCTCCTGATTGGATGAAATACATACTTTACAAAGGTTTTGTTGGTGTAAATGGTTGCAGTTTGACGGTTGGCAAGGTAACAGAAAATAGCTTTATGCTTCATCTTATCCCTGAGACGTTAAAATTAACTAATCTAGATAGCTATGCCGAAGGTGATGAGATCAACATTGAGATTGATAGTCAAACTCAAGCTATTGTGGATACGGTCGAACGTGTGTTAGCGCAAAGGCTGGGTTGATATTAAGATTCCAAGTTAGTAGAACTGTTCGTCATCAGAGTCGATAAACAGTTCTACTTTGTGACTTGCTGCGTCGATATGTGTCCGCATATGGATAGGGTTACAACATACCCGGCAATCATCGTAGTAGTCTTGATCGCCGCCGCTGATGTCCAAACTGATGTGTTGATGATGCCCACAATGTGGGCAATAGATCACTTGTTGAATGACTTTCATCTTGATGCTCCATTGCCGATAGCAAATCACATGTTTTTTATCACGACGTTATTGAGGTTTGAGCGCGGGAAATAGTGCTAGGCGTCAATCAAAAAGTCGCTAACCTGAAAAGTGGGTGCACATTCACTGCCACATGCTTTGTCTGATTATAGTCCATAGGATTAGAAGCGAAGGGATAATGAGTGTAGTGAAAAATTTTAATTTTTATGGAGCGGTATCTCATTTAATATTGATTATGCATTGTTATTTATGCAATTAATTGATGAAAATTATTCATTGAGTTTAAGGTGAGCCATTGGAGACGGCTAATGGCGACAAGGCTGAACCCTATGCCTTAGGCATTAACCATCAGAATAATTAATGGTTTAGTGCGATTACGATTATCACTTAATATTGGCTAAATAATTTGGTAATGATCTATGCCAGAGTGCCTCCGCCTGAACTAATCTGCAATAAAAGAGGCTGTGATTTTTGTCTCTCTTTGCCAAGATAAGGTGGTTGTTTCAATGGTGTCTGCATTTTTTATCTGTAGCAATTGCTCAGTAAGTGACTTTTCAATCTCTAGTGCTAATGCCTGGGTGTTGAAGTTTGGCGGGTTAACACCTTTTGACTGCGCCTTGACTATCAAACTGTAGTTATTTTGCTCTAATTTCCCATTTGCCTCAGTGTCAGCAGAGAAAAGTGAAGCCGTTAACAATAAAAGTTTAAGCATAGGATTAATCCAGTTCCGATTGGTGTGGCTAGGTGTGACGAATAATAGGGAACATAGATGGTAAATTGATGACAGTTCAATGGAAAAACGATGACAAAATTACCATTGTGTGGTGGTTTGTTACCGATCGCGTATATTCTTTGCGCTTCCTGTATAACTGGAGGGCTAAGCGCTTGCGATTTATCTATAGGACACCTAGAATGGCAGCCTGGTATCTGAGACCACCAAAACTCCAGTAATGTTTTGCTCTTAAGCTACCTACCTCTTTTATTAAAATGACCAAGTGGCCCTACGTGGGGGTCACCACTGGATAAGGAATTTTCATGCCTGTAATCACTCTTCCTGACGGCAGTAAACGCGAGTTTGCTCACGCTGTTTCAACTTTAGACGTCGCAGCCGATATCGGACCTGGCTTGGCCAAAGCATGTATTGCTGGTCGTGTAAATGGTGAGCTAAAAGATGCTTGCGATTTAATTGAAAACGACGCAGAACTGTCGATCATTACCGCAAAAGATGCGGAAGGCGTAGAAATTTTGCGTCACTCTTGTGCTCACTTGCTTGGACATGCAATCAAGCAGATGTGGCCAGAAACTAAAATGGCAATTGGTCCAGTTATCGATAATGGCTTTTATTACGACATCGATTTAGATCACAAGTTGACCGAGGAAGATGTAGCCGAGCTAGAGAAGCGCATGCTTAAGCTAGCAAAGACCGATTATGCCGTTGTTAAGAACGTGGTGAGTTGGCAAGAAGCCCGGGATGCATTTGAGGCTCGTGGTGAAACATACAAAATGGCGATTCTTGATGAAAACATCAGCAAGGATGACTCGCCAGCGTTATATCATCATGAAGAATATGTGGATATGTGCCGCGGACCTCATGTACCAAACATGAAGTTCTGCCACCACTTTAAGCTGATGAGCGTTGCCGGTGCCTACTGGCGGGGTAATTCAGACAATAAGATGCTACAACGCGTATATGGTACGGCTTGGGCAGATAAAAAAGCGCTTAAGGCTCACCTAAATCGCCTAGAAGAAGCTGCGAAGCGTGACCATCGTAAGATTGGTAAGCAGCTTGATCTTTATCATATGCAAGAGGAAGCACCAGGAATGGTGTTTTGGCACAACGATGGTTGGAGCCTATTCCTAGAACTTGAGAAGTTTATTCGCCAAAAGCTTGGTCAATATACCTATCAAGAGGTAAAAGGTCCGTTGATGATGGATCGCGTGTTGTGGGAACGTTCTGGTCACTGGGATAAATATTCAGAAGCCATGTTCACCACTCACTCTGAAAACCGCGAATACGCAGTAAAACCAATGAACTGCCCAGGTCATGTGCAGATCTTTAATCAAGGTTTGAAATCTTATCGCGATCTGCCATTACGTATGGCCGAGTTTGGTTGTTGCCATCGTAATGAACCATCAGGATCGCTCCATGGCTTGATGCGCGTCCGCGGCTTTACTCAAGATGACGCTCATGTGTTCTGTACCGAAGATCAAGTACAGCAGGAAGTCAGTGCTTGTATTAAGATGGTTTACGACACTTACGAAACTTTTGGTTTTAAAGATATCGTGGTAAAACTGTCGACGCGTCCAGAAAAGCGGATTGGTGAAGACGAAATGTGGGACAGGGCGGAACAAGCGCTCATGGACGCATTAACTGCTAATGAGATTGAATACGAGATCTTACCAGGCGAGGGTGCTTTCTATGGGCCTAAAATTGAATTTACACTGCATGACTGTTTAGACAGAGCATGGCAGTGTGGAACGGTTCAATTGGATTACGCATTACCTGGTCGTCTTGGTGCGACATATGTTGCAGAAGATAACAGTAGACAAACACCAGTGATGATCCACCGTGCAATTTTGGGTTCACTTGAACGTTTTCTTGGTATTCTTATCGAAGAGTATGCTGGTAAATTCCCAACTTGGTTGGCACCAGTGCAAGCTGTAGTAATGAATATTACTGATAAACAGTCAGAATATGTTGACGAAGTAGTCAATTTATTTAAAGATCAGGGAATTCGTGCCTCGAAAGACTTGAGGAATGAGAAGATAGGCTTTAAAATACGCGAACACACCCTAAGGCGTGTTCCCTATTTGTTGGTCATTGGTGATCAAGAAATGGAAAATAGGGAAGTAGCGGTGCGAACCAGAGATGGTGTTGACCTTGGTAAAATGCGAATCGAAGATTTTGCAGCCAAAGTTAAAGAACAGATTTCGCTCCGTAGTCTAAATATGTTGGAGGAATAGGTCATAAAGATCAAAAAAACAGATGCGCGCAAAGCAGCGGCAAACAGAATTAATGAACTCATTGTTGGTGTACCTGAGGTACGTCTTAGTGGGTTAGATGGTGAAGTAATAGGCATTGTTAGCCTCAGAGAAGCGCAAGAGCTTGCTGATGAAGCTGGTGTTGATCTCGTAGAGATTAGCCCAAATGCCGAGCCGCCTGTATGTCGCATTATGGACTACGGAAAGTTCCTTTTTGATAAAGCTAAATCTCAAAAAGAACAAAAGAAGAAGCAGAAAATCGTACAGGTGAAGGAAATTAAATTCCGTCCCGGTACTGATGAAAACGACTATCAGGTAAAACTACGCAACCTGAAGCGTTTTCTTGATGACGGCGACAAAGCGAAAGTAACGCTTCGTTTCCGTGGTCGCGAGATGGCTCACCAAAGTCTTGGTATGAATCTTTTGAATCGTATTAAAGATGATTTGGCTGAGATCGCAGTTGTGGAGGCTTTTCCAAAAATGGAAGGTCGTCAAGCTGTGATGGTTCTTGCGCCGAAAAAGAAATAGTAAGGCAACCAGAAAAGTAGCAGGGGTCTGTTAAGGTCTCTGCTCGCCTTGCGTTTTATTAATGTCCCAATGCGGAGTTTTAGCAATGCCTAAAATGAAAACAGACAAGGGTGTACAAAAGCGTTTTAAGAAAACCGCTAACGGTTTTAAGCGCAAGCAAGCCCATTTACGTCATATTTTGACAAAGAAGAGCACTAAGCGTAAACGTCACTTACGTGCAAAATGTTTAGTTGCAAAGTCTGATGTGCCAGCAATCGCACGTCAACTACCATACGCTTAATTAAAGGAGTAAAGAACAATGCCTAGAGTTAAGCGTGGTGTAACCGCTCGTGCTCGTCACAAGAAAGTACTTAAACTAGCTAAAGGTTATTACGGAGCTCGCTCACGTACATACCGTGTTGCTAAGCAAGCAGTAACTAAAGCTGGTCAATATGCTTACCGTGACCGTCGCCAAAAGAAACGTCAATTCCGTCAACTATGGATTGCACGTATCAATGCGGCTTCTCGTCAAAATGGTCTGTCTTATAGCCGTTTCATCAACGGTCTTAAGAAAGCGTCTATTGAAATCGATCGTAAGATTTTGGCAGACATCGCTGTATTCGACAAAGTTGTATTTGCAACTTTAGTTGAAAAAGCAAAAGAAGCATTAGCTAAGTAATTAGTATGTATTGCTTTAAAAGGGACCTTAGGGTCCCTTTTTTTATGAGAGAAATGCAAAAAAAAACAGGCCTGAGCCTGTTTTTTAATAGACAATTTAGCTGTTTACTTCGCGTCTAGGTAGCGCTCAGCATCTAGCGCAGCCATACAACCAGTGCCAGCTGAGGTGATCGCTTGGCGATAGTGTTGATCCATCACATCACCTGCAGCAAATACACCTTCAATGCTCGTTTGTGTCGCGTTACCGTCCAGACCACTTTGTACCTTGATGTAACCGTGGTTCATTTCTAATTGACCAGCAAACATTTCCGTATTAGGTTTGTGACCTATCGCTACAAATACACCCATGACATCTATTTCTTTAATAGCGCCATCTTTAGTGCTCTTCATTTTGAGGCCTGTAACACCCATCTTGTCACCAACAACCTCGTCCAACGTGTTGTCTAAGTGCAGAATAATATTTCCATTTTCGACCTTATCCATGAGACGCTTAGTTAATATTTTCTCTGAGCGAAAAGTATCACGACGGTGAACTAGGTGTACTTCTGAAGCGATATTGCTTAAATAAAGCGCTTCTTCAACAGCGGTATTACCACCACCAATCACAGCTACTTTCTGGTTACGGTAGAAAAATCCGTCACAGGTTGCACAGGCTGATACACCTTTACCTTTGAAAGCCTCTTCAGAATCTAAGCCCAAATACATGGCTGAAGCACCCGTTGAGATGATCAACGCATCGCAGGTATATTCTCCACTGTCGCCTTTTAGTTGGAAGGGACGAACTTCAAGGTTGACTTCATTGATATGGTCGAAAATGATTTCGGTATCAAATTTTTCAGCATGTTTCTGCATCCGTTCCATTAATGCAGGACCGGTTAAATCATCTGCATCACCTGGCCAGTTTTCGACCTCTGTTGTTGTGGTCAATTGACCACCTTGCTGCAGCCCTGTGATCATCACAGGCTTTAAGTTAGCTCTAGCAGCATATACTGCTGCCGTGTAGCCTGCAGGGCCAGAACCCAGGATTAGTAAGTTACAGTGTCTAGCTTGGCTCATCTTTTTCTCCGTGCCTTTAGCGAATTGAAGCGATTGTAGGAAATTTACGCCTTAGGGTAAAGCCAATCTTTTAGATTGTTCTAATCGAAAAAGGGAGCCATCTGGCTCCCTTGTTTTACCGCTAAAACCGATTAGCCAAGTAAAACACTTGGATTAACAAACTCAAGGTTTAACGCCTCTGCCACTTCTTTACAAGTGATCTTGCCGTGCATAACGTTTAGACCGTTTAGCAAGTGCTGATCTTGAAGCAGTGCTTTGCGGTAACCTAGGTCAGCTAACTTCATTATGTATGGTAGTGTTGCGTTATTTAGCGCAAATGTTGAGGTGCGGGCAACCGCTCCTGGCATATTTGCTACACAGTAATGGACGACATCATCGACGATATAAGTCGGATCTTGGTGAGTTGTCGCATGCGAAGTTTCAACACAACCGCCTTGGTCAATGGCAACATCAACGATTGCACTACCAGGTTTCATCTGCTTGATATGTTCTTTAGTGACAAGTTTAGGCGCCGCGGCTCCTGGTACCAGTACACCACCGATCACAAGATCAGCTTCAAGGACATGCTTTTCAATTGCATCAGCTGTCGAATAAATCGCTTTAACGCGATTATCGAACTGCGCATTCAATCGGCGTAGTGCATCAATGCTGCGGTCTAAAATAACCACATCTGCACCTAGACCTACTGCCATTTGTGCCGCATTTGTACCAACCATACCGCCGCCAATAATAACGACTTTGGCAGGCTCAACACCGGGTACGCCGCCGAGTAACATACCGCGACCACCTTTAGATTTCTCTAAGGCCATTGCACCGGCTTGAATAGACATGCGGCCAGCAACTTCTGACATAGGCGCGAGAAGGGGTAATCCACCGCGATTGTCGGTTACTGTTTCGTAGGCAATACAAACAGCACCACTTTTAACCAGATCTTCTGTTTGTGGTAAGTCTGGAGCAAGGTGAAGATAGGTAAATAGCAATTGGTCTTCACGTAACATTGCACGCTCAACTGCTTGAGGCTCTTTTACCTTTACAATCATCTCTGCTGTGGCAAATACTTCGGCAGCAGTACTTAAGATTGAAGCGCCTACATCTACATAGTCCTGATCGCTAAATCCAATTCCTGAACCGGCATTTGTCTCAACGTAAACGTCATGACCTTTGCTGGTCAATTCGCGGACACTTGACGGAACCATACCAACACGATACTCGTGGTTTTTGATTTCTTTAGGTACACCAATTATCATCTTCGAGCCTCAAAATGCATAAAAACCCATTTTTTGTGGGTTGAATTGTTATTTTATATGTCCTGAACGTGATTGTTTCAGGGAAATCTAGTATAGTATCACTTCAGCAGTTAATGCTGCTGAAGTTTAGACATACGCAGTTGTAAATGTTGTTTTAGTGATAAAGCAAGGTTAAAAATATGGTTAATAATAAAAAGAGTCCTATAAAAGACTTAGATCGGATCGATCGTAACATACTTAACGAGTTGCAAATTGATGGTCGCATTTCTAATGTTGAACTTTCAAAGCGTGTTGGGCTGAGTCCCACACCCTGTTTAGAGAGAGTTAAAAGACTCGAAAAGCAAGGTTACATCAATGGATATACAGCATTAGTAAACCCTCATTATTTAGGGGCGTCTTTGTTAGTGTTTGTGGAGATCACGCTCAATCGTGATACCGCGGAAGTATTTGATAAATTTAATCGGGCTGTACAGTTATTAGATGATATTCAAGAATGTCATTTGGTGTCTGGTGATTTCGACTATTTATTGAAGACTCGCGTATCAGATATGTCTGCATACCGTCGCTTGTTAGGAGAAACTTTACTGAAGTTGCCTTCTGTTTCTGATACTCGTACATACGTAGTTATGGAAGAAGTTAAGCAAACCAATAGAGTTGCTATCAATGTAACGCTTGAGTCATAAATCGATTTATGTCGGTAAAAAGGAGCTTTTATAGCTCCTTTTTTTTATGCTGAATATTATTTGCGCAACAAACATTAGATTAACAGCTATTCATCTGTATCCTTAGGGAAAACGCTGCATCAGTTCAATTATTTTGATATCTTAGTTTCACCTGTCATTTCTTCATTGTGGGTTTTCGTTTGTCTAAGGGAAATAGTGTCAAAACACTTAGTGGTTTGCAGCGTCTGCTTGAAGGTGGGCTTATCCTTTGCTGTATGGTTGCTACATTTATATTACTGGCCTTAAGTAGTTTTCACTCGTCGGATCCGGGGTGGAGCCAGTCAAACTTTGAAGGGCAAATAAATAATGTTACTGGTGCTGTAGGGGCATGGGTCGCTGATGTGCTGTTCTATTTTTTTGGTTATACCGCTTATATTATCCCAATCATTGTGGCGCTGACGGGTTGGCTGCTCTTTAAGCGCATTCATAAACTGTTAGAAATTGATTACTTTTCAGTTGGCCTTAGACTCATTGGCTTTTTGCTGATCATGTTTAGTCTTGCTGCGTTGGCGAGCATGAACGCTCAGGATATCTATGAGTTTTCAGCTGGCGGTGTCTCGGGTGATGTTATTGCTGGTGCTATGTTGCCCTATTTTAATCAACTTGGAACAACCCTGTTATTACTGTGCTTTGTCGGTGCGGGTTTTACGCTGTTAACAGGCATTAGTTGGCTAACGGTCGTTGATGCTGTTGGTTATGCAACTCTGTGGTTGTTTAAATGGTTAAAAACCTTACCAGAAAAGTTTTCCAGTGCCCCAGAGACGGACGATACGAAGGGCTTTATGTCTGTTGTTGATCGTTTTAAAGAGAAGCGTATTCAACGTCAACATGAAGACGATTTATTGGACGACGATGCGAGTGAAATCGATGCTCCCACAAAGCAAGCAAAACGAACATTTGCGATGCCAAGCATCAATGCGGCTGCGATTGATGAGGACCATCTTGACGATGACTCAGTCGTTTTGTCGGTGACTGCTGATGAAAATCTTGCCGTTGCAGACGACACCCAGATTGATTTCAATGCTAAACATTCTACGGGGGCTATAACGTCCGCCAAGCGCGCACAAGAAAAAGCTAAAATAGTCGATGGCATTGTTGTACTACCTGGAGGCGAGGCTGCGCAGCCAACCAAACCCATGACGCCCCTACCGGACATATCATTATTGGATGTACCAAATCGCAAAGCAAACCCGATAAGTGAAGAAGAACTCGAACAGGTTGCCCGTTTAGTCGAAGTTAAGCTTGCTGATTTTAATATTGTAGCTAATGTCGTAGGAGTGTTTCCTGGTCCTGTGGTGACGCGATTTGAGTTAGAGTTGGCTCCTGGGGTGAAAGCTTCAAAAATAACAAATCTTTCTAAGGATTTAGCGCGATCTTTGTTAGCAGAGAGTGTCCGAGTTGTTGAGGTGATTCCGGGTAAAGCTTACGTCGGTATCGAGCTACCCAATAAGTTCCGTGAAACGGTTTACATGCGAGATGTGTTAGGGAGTGAAGCATTCGAGAAAAGCCCATCTCATTTGAGTATGGTGCTAGGCCAAGATATCGCTGGTGAACCTGTTGTCGTCGATTTAGGCAAGATGCCGCACCTATTGGTTGCCGGTACGACAGGTTCGGGTAAATCGGTGGGTGTGAATGTGATGATCACCAGTTTGCTGTACAAATCCGGTCCTGACGATGTGCGCTTTATCATGATTGATCCTAAGATGTTAGAGCTTTCTGTCTACGAAGGCATCCCACATCTTCTATGTGAAGTGGTGACCGACATGAAAGAAGCGGCTAATGCACTACGTTGGTGTGTAGGGGAGATGGAGCGTCGCTATAAATTGATGTCAGCACTTGGGGTCCGTAATCTAAAGGGCTACAACGTTAAGATAAAAGACGCCAAAGAGCGTGGCGAAGTGATCACCGATCCGCTTTGGCGCTCACAAGATAGCATGGAAGAAGAAGCGCCAGAGTTGGATAAGCTGCCTTCTATCGTTGTCGTCGTTGACGAATTTGCTGACATGATGATGATTGTTGGTAAAAAAGTGGAAGAGTTAATAGCCCGTATTGCACAGAAAGCACGCGCTGCGGGTATTCACCTGATTTTGGCAACCCAGCGTCCATCGGTAGATGTGATTACTGGACTCATTAAAGCCAACATTCCCACTCGTATGGCGTTCCAAGTTTCCTCTAGAATTGACTCGCGGACTATTTTGGATCAACAAGGTGCCGAGACTTTGCTGGGCATGGGGGATATGCTCTATTTGCCACCGGGAACCAGTGTTCCAATTCGTGTCCATGGGGCTTTTATTGACGATCATGAGGTACATGCTGTCGTTGCTGATTGGCATAGTAGAGGCAAGCCGCAATATATCGATGAAATTCTGCAAGGCTCCACTGAGGGTGAGCAAGTGCTGTTACCCGGTGAGACGCCTGAACTCGATGAGGACACGGATGCGTTATACGATGAAGCGGTTGCATTTGTGACGGAAACCCGTCGAGGCTCAATTTCAAGTGTGCAGCGCAAGTTTAAGATAGGCTACAACCGAGCAGCACGTATTATCGAACAGATGGAGGCACAAGGTGTCGTGAGTGCCCAAGGGCATAACGGCAATCGTGAAGTGTTAGCGCCACCTCCACCTAAAGACTATTAAGTTTGAACGTCATAGTAATGTTCACTAAGGAAGATAGATGTTAAAACCAATTTCTATGCTCGCATTAAGCTTACCACTAATGGTTGTAAGTAATGCGATGGCGGATGATTCGGCTTCTTTAAAGCAGAAACTGGAAGAGCTAAACAGTCTGCATGCAGAGTTTAGTCAAACTGTTACTGATATTAATGGCAAAGTTATTCAGCAAGGTAGCGGTACATTTGCGTTGTCAGTTCCAAATCAATTCTATTGGCATCTAACCTCGCCAGATGAATCATTAATTGTTGCTGATGGCAATGATGTTTGGATCTATAACCCTTTTGCTGAGGAAGTATCCGTTCTTGATTTAAATCAGGCCATCGATGCATCACCTATCGCACTTTTAGTGCATCGAGACGAGAAGACCTGGCAACAATATAGTGTCACGCTGGAAAACCGTTGTTACCAAATTGTCCCCAAGGATATTGACGCTGGCGTGACCAAAGTGGCTGTATGTTTCGATGACAATAGTCTTAGCATGATGACGCTCGAAGATCAGCAAGGCAATATCAGTGAGTTTAATTTAACCGAGCAGGGACCAGTCTCTGATAGCCAAAGCAGTCTATTTAAGTTTGTTGTACCTGAAGGGGTTGATATTGATGATCAACGCTTAAAAACAATTAATTAGGTGCACAGTGTCTAGTTTAAGTTTCGATTTCGCTCCAGATTTTAGACCGCTTGCTGCCCGCATGCGTCCTGAAACCCTAGAACAATATATGGGACAGGGACATTTGCTGGGGGAGGGTAAGCCCTTAAGGCAGGCCTTAGAGGCTGGCCGCGCCCATTCGATGATGTTTTGGGGCCCGCCAGGTACAGGCAAAACAACGTTAGCTGAACTGATAGCAAAACATACCAATGCTCATGTAGAACGAATTTCGGCGGTCACTTCGGGTGTAAAAGAGATACGTGCGGCTATTGAGCATGCAAAAAGTGTGGCCCAGAGTCGGGGTCAGAGAACCTTGCTGTTTGTCGATGAGGTGCACCGGTTTAACAAAAGTCAGCAAGATGCTTTTTTACCCTTTATTGAAGATGGCACTGTCATCTTTATCGGTGCGACAACAGAGAACCCCTCATTTGAAATTAATAATGCACTGCTATCTCGTGCTCGCGTTTATGTGATTAAACGACTTGAGAATAGTGAGATCGTCGCCATTGTTAAGCAGGCCATTACTGATGAAGAGCGGGGCTTGGGGAAGCGTCAATTGCAAATGCCAGATAGCGTGGCCAATAAGTTGGCTAATGTCTGTGAAGGTGATGCTCGCAAGGCGCTTAATCTGATTGAGCTGATGAGTGATATGTTGGCAGATGGTCAGTCGTTTACAGAGCAGTTACTCATAGATGTCGCTGGTCAGCAGTTAGCGGGTTTTGATAAGAATGGTGATCAGTACTACGATCTTATTTCGGCCGTGCATAAGTCAATTCGTGGCTCTGCGCCAGATGCGGCATTGTACTGGTTTTGCCGAATGCTAGAAGGTGGGTGTGATCCACTTTATATCGCGAGGCGATTATTGGCGATAGCTTCAGAGGATATTGGTAATGCCGACCCTGTGGCAATGACGGTCGCAGTGAATGCGTGGGAGTGCTTCCACCGTGTCGGCCCTGCTGAAGGTGAAAGAGCGATAGCGCAAGCGATTGTCTATCTTGCTTGCGCTCCCAAAAGTAATGCTGTTTATACTGCTTTTAAAGCAGCCCGTCAGCTGGCTAGAGAAACGGGGCAAGTCAGTGTGCCTAACCATTTACGTAATGCGCCAACACAATTGATGGCTGATATTGGATTAGGGCAAGGGTATCGCTATGCCCATGACGAACCCAATGCTTATGCGAGTGGCGAGTGCTATTTCCCGCCAGAACTAGCCGATAGTCGTTTCTATTATCCGACTGAGCACGGATTTGAAAAAAGAATTAAATCGAAACTTGAGCTTTTGGCGGAGCTAGACCATCAAAGTGAGTTCAAACGTTATGACTAATTTACTGTTTGTAGCATTAGGTGGCTCTATTGGTGCGGTTTTTCGCTATCTGATCTCATTATTCATGATTCAGGTATTTGGCTCTTCATTTCCTTTTGGTACACTGGTCGTCAATATCCTTGGTTCTTTTCTGATGGGAGTTATTTATGCCCTTGGTCAAGTCAGTGAAGTTAGCCCAGAATTAAAAGCTTTAGTTGGTGTTGGTCTTTTAGGCGCACTGACAACGTTTTCAACCTTCTCAAATGAAACCTTGTTGTTAATCCAAGAAGGGGATTGGCTGAAAGCATTTTTGAATATCGCTCTGAACCTTTGTCTATGTATTTTCATGGTCTATTTAGGACAGCAGTTGGTTTTTTCTCGCATTTAACTATTAAGAAACTAAAAACATGTTAGATCCCAAATTTTTACGTACAGAATTAGAGGCGACTGCTGAGCGCCTAGCTACTCGCGGATTTATCCTAGACGTTGATCGTCTAAGTAAGTTAGAGGAAAAGCGTAAGTCACTTCAAGTGGCTACCGAAGAGTTACAAGCATCGAGAAATGCGATATCCAAATCTATTGGTCAGGCTAAAGCAAAAGGCGAAGATGTCGCGCCAATTATGGCTCAGGTCGGTGATTTAGGTACCGAGCTAGATAGTAAAAAGGCAGAGCTTGCAGTGTTGCTTGATGAGCTGAACAACATTGCCATGAGCGTCCCCAACTTGCCAGATGAGTCGGCGCCAATTGGTGCTGATGAAAATGAGAATGTTGAAATTCGTCGTTGGGGTGAACCTAGAACGTTTGATTTTGACGTGAAGGACCATGTTGATCTTGGCGAAAATCTGAAAGGCTTAGATTTTAAAAATGCTGTAAAAATCACTGGCTCTAGATTCATCGTAATGAAAGGCCAAATTGCTCGCATGCATCGTGCACTGTCACAATTTATGCTAGATCTTCATACAACAGAACATGGCTACACTGAAGCATATGTGCCGTTATTAGTTAATGAAGACAGTTTATTAGGAACAGGCCAGCTACCTAAATTTGGTGAAGACCTATTTCATACTAAGCCTGCAACGGAAGAGGGCCAAGGGCTTAGCTTAATCCCTACCGCTGAAGTGCCTTTAACTAACCTTGCTCGCGATACGATCATCGATGAAGAAGAGTTACCCGTTAAGATGACTGCCCATACCGCTTGTTTTCGAAGTGAAGCAGGATCTTATGGCCGTGATACTCGTGGACTTATCCGCCAGCACCAGTTTGACAAGGTAGAACTCGTTCAACTTGTGAAACCTGAAGAGTCTATGGCAGCGCTCGAAAGTTTAACGCAACATGCTGAAACCGTTTTGCAGAAATTAGGCCTTCCATACCGCACAGTAGTACTTTGTACTGGAGATATGGGCTTTGGCGCGGCAAAAACCTTCGATATTGAAGTATGGTTACCCGCTCAAAATACCTACAGAGAGATCTCTTCTTGCAGTAACATGCAGGACTTCCAAGCCCGTCGTATGCAAGCTCGTTACAAAGCTAAGTCGGCTAAAAAGCCCGCACTATTACATACACTAAATGGTTCTGGTCTTGCTGTAGGACGTACCTTAGTTGCTGTGTTGGAGAACTATCAAAACGCTGATGGCACGATTACGATACCTGAAGTGTTGCGCCCTTATATGGGTGGTTTAACCCAAATCGGTTGACGTTATAGAGAGTACTAGATGGACAAGGGCGGACGCTATTTTCAGTGGCTGACCTATGTAGTAATTATCGCTATTTTTGGTGGTGTGATGTTATCTACGTTTGGTAAAGCTGCTCTGTTAGTGCTAAAAAATCTGTAATAAAAAAGCCTAGCGAATGCTAGGCTTTTTTAATTTTAACATTTGTTGTTTATATACATTTAGCTGGCTTGGGTAAACCTGCAACTTTTGTTGCTTGCTTTGCTGGCCCCGTAGGAAAGAGTGTATACAGGTACTTAGAGTTACCTTTTTCTGCGCCTAAACTTTGGCTGATAGCTTTAACTAACACCCTGATCGCTGGGCTAGTATTGAATTCAAGATAGAAATTTCTTACAAAGTGAATGACTTCCCAGTGTGCATCGCTAAGTTCGATATTCTCTTTACTTGCGATAATCATCGCGACCTCTTCGTTCCAATCGCCCACATTGAGCAAGTAACCTTGGGGGTCAGTTTCAATCTGCTTTGATTGATATTGAATAGAGTTTACCAACTTATAACCTTAGAATGATTGAGTGAAAGTGATACAAATTCTTGATAACTAATTTGAGTACAATGACTTAAACGTTGTGTTAGTCCTCTGGCTTGGACATCAACGGTTAGCATCCGAACGTTTAATGGCTGAAGCCTATTTTGCCATTCGGCCAGCAGTAGGGCATTGATGCTGTCACCCAGTAACATAATCGTGTCGTGGTTTTGCACAAATGGAAGGCAACACGCTAACGCGCGGTCTTGATTTGGTGATTGCTGAATAAGATGGAGAATCATTAGTACACAAATACCTCATCAGCGGTGTTAAGTTGTTCGGTTATCATCGGGTTATCCACCCGTTTTACGTCAATCACGCAGTCAGTGAGTGCAACATTATAGGTGTCCATCGCTTCACTAGCCACCCATACCTCTTCAATGTCATAGAGAGGCAGGGCCTTGAATGTAGAGATATAGTCACGACAGCCTATCTGGCTAGGTTGCTGATGGGGCAATAGGTTTAGCACACCATCATCGATAAAAATCAGTGTCACTTGCTGCTCGAAACTGGCGCTCAACAAGGCAAAATCAAGCCCCTCACGGCTACTGGCGTTGCCATGAGGTGGGTGACGAAATACGATAGTAATATTTTTCATTAACGGCACCTAAAAGCTGATAACACGATCAGCATGCTCAATACCTGTAACTAACTCACCTAAACCACCCATCTCAAATGGCGGCAAAAGGTTCCATTGTGCTACGCGATTCTCTTTAGCTTCAACAGGTGACAACACACCGCGGCGTAATGCGGCAGATACACAGTTTATCAGTGGAATGTGATGAGTCTGTGCAAATGCTTGCCACGCCTGAGTGAGATGATATTCATCCGAGGCCGGACTATTGAGGCTATTGGTCGATAACACGCCGTCTTGGTAAAAAAACACGCGCACAATTTGGTGACCTTCAGTGACAGCGGCTTTTGCATAGCATAATGCATGATAACTGCTGCTTTTGCCGTATGCGGGCTGATTCACTTGAATTAAGATTTTACTCATTGACTGCCTAAACAAAAATTGAGGCAAAAAAATAGCCCCTACAATGTGGGGCTATTCTATCTTAAAAAGCGTTCTATTCCCAAATATCCAATAGCGATTAATGGGGGAAAGTAAACGGTTTAGTCGTCGTTACCCATTCCCATTAAATGTAGGATAGAGATGAACAGGTTTAAGAAGTCCAAATAAAGTGAAACAGTCGCACGGATATAGTTGGTTTCACCGCCGTTGACGATGCGACTGGTATCAAACAGGATAAAACCTGTCATCAGTAGGGCGATACCGGCGTTGAGTGCCATAAACACGGTGCCGCTACCAATAAATATATTGGCTATACCGGCTACAATGGCAATAACTAGGCCAGCTAATAGAAAGCCGCGCATAAACGAGAAGTCTTTTTTGGTCGTTAGTGCATAACCCGATAGGGTAACAAACACTACAGCCGTTAAGCCAAGTGCTTGCATAATAAGCTGTGGGCCATTAGCCATGCCCGCATAATGATTTAGCATATAACCTAGTGAGGCGCCTTCCATCCCCGTAAATGCAAATACCCACAATAGACCTGCGGCGGATTCGGCTTTACGTAAGGTAACAAATAGCAAGACTAAACCACCCAATGACAGGCCAATCGACATCATTGGACCTATTTGCATCATCATGGCAATGCCGGCGCATAATGCAGAAAATGCCAATGTCATCGACAGCAACATATAGGTGTTTTTTAGTAGTTTATTCACTTCCTGTGTGGAAGCTTGTCCAGCGTACAGTGTTTGTTGGGTCATCTTTATCTCCAAAGATCCTTTATTTCAATAAGATCGCCACCAGTTTAGCGTTGACCTCAGTGAGTGTTATCTCATTTGAGTGTTAATTGACTCATGAGTTCCATTTCATGAATAGAGATTAACATTAGAACGAAAAAATTTAATAAATCATACCTGAGCTGCGGTATAGGTAAAAGGCATTATTAGCAAAAACACGACTTAAGGTTAATTGAACCAATCTTTTTGCAATTGAGCGCTGTCACCTAAGTAATCTAACACCCAGGCCATAGCTGGCGACATATTGGCCCCATTCCATGCCAAGCAACACGGACTTGGTGATTTAGGTCTTTCAAGCTGTTTTTCTACTAACGAGCCACTATTAACAAAAGGCATAGCAAAATGCTTTGGCATATAGCCTATGCCTAATCCCTCTCGGAAACAGTTGATGGCACGGATCCAATCTGGGACCACCAAACGTCGCTGATTCTCGAGTAACCAGGTCATGCGTTTTGGGATCTCTCTGGAGGTATCTTCGAGACAAATGGCAGGAAAAACCCTTAACTCTTCATCTTTTAATGGTCTATCAACCGCTGCCAGCGGGTGGTGCTTGCTGACTAAGAAGGTCCATTCAATATCACCCATATCTTTAAAGTGGTAATCGCCACCCACTGGGATAGCGGTGGTTGCACCGATAGCGATATCACTCCTGCCAGTTGCTATTGATTCCCACACTCCATTGAACACTTCAATGCGAATAATCAATTCGACATTATGAAAGTGGCGATAGAAATCCGCAATTAAAACGCTAATTTTGTCGGCGCGGACGATATTGTCTAATGCAATGGATAGAGTAGGCTGCCAGCCATTTGCGACTCGCTTAGTATCATCTTTTAAGGATTCTATATTGGTGAGCACTAAACGTATCTGTTTGACAAAATGCTCACCGGCAGCGGTTAAGCTGACGCTGCGATGGTGGCGTTCAAAAAGCGTTACCCCGAGCTCTTCTTCTACCTGTTTTACCGCGTAGCTTACAGCAGAAGGGACTTTATGAAGTTTATTGGCAGCAGCGGTAAAGCTACCTACGCGAGCGACCATATCTATAAGAAGCATCGATTGTTCTGAAAGCATACCTTCATTCCTTTGCTGTGATATTTTTTGATGGCTATGTACAAAAATAAACGTTTCACAACCAATAATCAAGACAATAGACTGCGCTTCTTTATTCTTTACGGCTGTATGTTTGTATGAAATTTATTAATAAAAGCACTAATTTGCTATTCTTATCTTACTTAGCGTTATTAAGTATGCTGGGTTTTGTTGCAACTGATATGTATTTACCTGCTTTCAAAGCAATTGAAACAACTTTTAGTACTAGCGCATCTCAGGTAGCAAGTTCACTAACGTTCTTTCTGGCTGGTTTAGCAATTGGTCAGTTACTTTATGGGCCATTAGTACAGCGTATTGGCAAGCGTAATAGCTTGTTAGTGGGTTTGTTTCTATTTGGGCTATCCAGTTACGGTATTGCCACTAGCGAGTCGATGTTGATGTTCAATATCTGCCGCTTTATACAAGCGATTGGAGCATGCAGTGCAGCAGTCATTTGGCAGGCGATCGTGATTGATAAGTATGAGGCTGATGAAGCTCAAAAGGTGTTTACTAATATTATGCCTTTAGTGGCGCTATCGCCTGCTTTAGCGCCGATTCTAGGTGCCTTTATATTAGAGCACGGAGAGTGGCGTAATATTTTCCTCATTTTAACGGCGCTAGCAGCTGGGCTAATGATAGCGACGAGGTTTTGGGTTAAACCTGAACTGACTAAAGCCACCAGCGCTGATTCAAGTCAATCATCTATTGGCTATTTAACGATGTTAAAAGCGCCCAAATATGTAGGGAATGTACTGATATTCGGTGCGTGTTCTGCAGCCTTTTTTTCCTACTTAACGTTATGGCCGATTGTTATGGAGATGCACGGCTATGAGGCGACGGAGATAGGATTAAGTTTTATTCCACAAACTATTATGTTTATCGTGGGTGGCTACTTAAGTAAAGTGCTAATAAGAAAGGTAGGGGCTGAACGTACGCTGTCGGTATTACTCATGTTATTTGGGACGTGTGTTGCAGCCATTTCATTCAGCGTACTAATTATTCAAGCCAAGAGTATTTGGCCACTGTTAACTATCTTTTCTGTGTTAGCTGCTGCCAATGGTGCTAGCTATCCAATAGTCGTCAATTGCGCACTACAGGTCTTTAAGCAGTGTTCAGCTAAAGCGGCTGGATTACAAAACTTTTTACAAATCAGCTTAGCCTTTGGTGCATCATCCATTGTTGCGTTATGGGCATCGGCTGGCGAAGTTGCGATAGCTATTGGTATTCTAGTCAGTGCGGTTGGCGTCTTCTTGGGCTATAAGGTTCGCCAATTGGATACCTGGGACGGAATGAGCAAAAAGTTGACGTTTCCCGATCCTGCTCGCATTGCGGTCCATAAGGTCAAAGATGAGGATTGATGTATAGTTAGGCGCTTGGTGGGAAGAGGGTATTTTTTACTTTACAACTCCCATACATCGCTATATGATTCGCGGCGTTCGGAGAGATGGCAGAGTGGTCGAATGCACCGGTCTTGAAAACCGGCACGGGTTTATAGCCCGTCTAGGGTTCAAATCCCTATCTCTCCGCCACATTAGAAAAAAGGCTACTCGAAAGAGTAGCCTTTTTTCGTTTAAGTAATGTCCTTTTTAAAAGGCTCATAAAAACGATTTGAACTCTTGGGTTCCTGTTAGTTAAAACCAGTAATCTCTGCACAGCTTTAAACTGGCCGTGATCAAAACATAGCGGGCTTTCGCTATATGAGTTTCATCGATATTTGAGTGGGCAGTTTTAACCAGAGTGTTCCTACTGTTTAAAGTTTGCAACCTCAAGGTTAGAGCAAAAAAATGCTCTCCTGTTATCGTCACCTCGTTTGCTTAAATGGTAAAAGTTCGTGCCATTGACGATCCAAAAAAAGCCCGCTAGTTTTAGCGGGCTTTTATCCTACGTTATACGTTAGTGCTGTTGGGCTGCATCTTGGTTTGTACTACTACCAAAGAAGTTGTGGCCAATTCGGCTCACAATCTGTTTCATATCCTCGATCATTACATAGAGACAAGGGATGAGTACAAGTGTCACGACGGTAGCAAACAGGACGCCAAAGGCCAGTGACACAGCCATAGGGATAACCATTTGAGCCTGCATACTTGTCTCAGTCATTATGGGTACCAGACCAATAAACGTGGTAAGAGACGTCAACAAAATTGCTCTAAATCGTCGACAGCCAGCCTGAATCACAGCGACTTTCATTGCCACACCGGCAAGCCTTGCACGGTTAACATAATCAACCATGACGAGGGAGTCGTTGACGACTACACCCGCCGCAGCAATGATGCCAAATAGCGATAGGGCACTTAAGTCAATACCAAGTATCATGTGTCCCAGCACCGAGCCAATCACTCCAAATGGGATCACTGACATGATCATTACTGGCTGTAGATACGATTTTAACGGGATAGCAAGCAAACTATAAATTACCAATAGAGAGATGATGAAATCTCTCATTTGGGTATTGGCACTATCTAGCTGCTCTTGAATATTTCCTGACACCTCGGTTTTTACCCGTGGATACTTCTTTAATAACTCAGGCATAAAATTGTCGCGAATATCTTGAGCTAACTTAAACGGCTCAGCTTGCGCGGCATCAACAGAGCCCCATACATTAATGGTTCTATTGCCATTTTCACGACGTATTCCACTAACACCTTGAGTAACTTCAATGTCAGCAATCTCAGATAGCGGGATCTCAGCACCTTGTTGGGTTTGGATCATCACCTCAGTGACATGTGCGATAGAGTTGCGCTGCTCTTCAGGGTAGCGAAGCATGACTTTAATCTCTTCACCGTTTCGTAAAATACGTTGTGCTTCCATACCATAGAAGCTAGCACTGACTTGAGAAGCCACATCGGCAAGGGTCAGCCCAACGCTGTTTGCTAACGGTTTGAGTTTAAATTGCACTTCTTTAGCGCTTGATTGTCGACTGTCGTTAACATCACCAACCCCCTTAAGGGTATTAAGCTTGTCTTTAAGCTCTTGAGCTGCGGCAATTAGCTGAGCGTCGTCTTTACCTTCAAGACGGAAACTAATATCACCATCATCTCGGCCGCCCCCAAAGAGGTTATCTTGGATCTTAAATGATTTAACTCCTGGGATAAGGGGCATGGCTTGACGCCACAGTTCAGCCAATGCGAATGTATCGATAGGGCGTAACTCTGGGTCGACAAGTTTAGTCATGATTTGTGCACGAGTGCGACCCTCTAGGTCAACTTGCATGTCAGAAATCATCTTCTGACCATACTGCGCCTCAAGTTTTTTATCTACATTATATAGCGCTTTTTCAATTGCTAACGCAGCAGATAGGGTAGCATTTTCAGATGCGTCGACATTCATCTCTACGCTGATCCGTGGAAAGTCATGAGGGATTTTGGGTTGACCCACGTAACGGATAATACCGCCGGTATAGAGACCAGCACACACCATGATAAAGGCGATAAACAGGGTGATCACCGCATAGCGGTATTTTACGGCTAAGGTCAACGATGGGTGATATAAGTCCTTTATCACAAACTGTAACCCTTTATCGACTTTCGCTTGAAGGAAATTCACTCCCATACGAAGAAAATCGATAGGATTTTTGGTGCCAGGTTTGATCACTGTTTTTTTCTTCATGCGCGCAAGGTGAGCGGGTAAAATAAGTTTTGATTCTACCAACGAAAATAGTAAACAGAGGATCACCACAAAACCAATCGCTTGGCCAAAGGCTGAAGAGGGACCTTCATCGAGTGTAATAGGTAAAAACGCTGCTATGGTCGTTAGCACCCCAAATGTTGCTGGCATCGCGACCTTTTGGACACCTCGAATAACATTTTCAATATTTTGCCCATGTTCTTCACATTCAGTATGGGCGCTTTCACCCATCACAATGGCATCGTCGACAACTATCCCAAGTACCAGAATAAAGGCAAACAAACTGATGACATTAATAGTGACATCAATCATCGCCATTGGCATAAAGAGTAGGGTACCTAGGAAACAAACTGGCAGTCCCATCATGACCCAAAATGCCAGCCTAACGCGCAGGAAAAGCGCCAGCATAAAGAACACTAACACCGCACCACTCTTCATGCTGTCCAACATGAGGTTAAGTCGTCCCTCTAGGTAGTAGGTCATATCTACCCAAGTCTCTAATTTTAGCCCCTGGGGCAATACATCCTGTTTATCGGCGACATATTGATTAACAACTTTGGCGACATCGGTCATGCTTTGATCGTTGGACGCGCCAACAAAAAAGGTCACCGAGTTTTTACCATTAAACTTAGAGTATTGAATGCCTTCTTCAAAACCGTCAATGACGGTCGCGACGTCTCCAAGTAGTAGCTTAGTGCCATCCTCTAAGGTAATGAGTGGGAGGTTTTCAAACTCATAACCCACGTAGGCCTGATTTTGAACCCTTAAGTTGATGTAGCCATTCTCCGCGCGGATTTGTCCAGCTGACATATTGCGTGAATAGCCACGAACCGCTTTGGCGACATCGTTAAAGGACAGGTTAAACTCCCTTAACTTATCTTTACTCACCTCGATGGCGACTTCATAACCCAGACCGCCGTAGAACTCGGTAATATTCACCAAGGGCAGTTGCATTAATTCGTCGTGGATTTTTTCTCCAAGCTCTTTTAACTGCTTTGGCCCTACATCACCATAAAGGCTAATGTAAAACACCTCTTGCCGTAATTTGATTCGCTCGACTCTTGGGCGCTCCATGCCATCAGGAAAGCTGGATATAGAATCAATTTCAGACTTTATTTCATCGAGTACCACTTGCGGATCGTAAGAGTCTTCTATTCGAAAGTAGCCAGATGCTGAATTTCGATTAGAGTAGGTGATCACACGTTTCAGTCCTTGCACTCGCTCGAGCGCTTCTTCAACCTTAATGGTGATCCCTTCTTCGACTTCTTGAGGGGCAGCACCCGGATAAAAGGCGCTAAATTCAACCCAGTTAATTTCTACTTGAGGAAAAAACTGCTTGCGGATTGTATTAGCCGTCAGTAATCCGCCTAAAATAATAATAATCATCAGCAGGTTAGCCGCAACACTATTTCGCGCAAACCAAGCGATGATACCTCTGTTTGTATCAGCCATCAGATTATTCCTTTTCTTCCATCGCTAATTGCGTAGGCTCTGCGCTAGGATCATCGATCGCTTTTTTGTCACCAGGTAAAGCTAGTTGCATCCCTTCAATGGGGTAGTCTAATGCTGATGTGATCACCTGCATGCCATCTTCTAGGCCATCACTGATCACAGCCAGTGCGCCTTGTTGGCGGACAACATTAACGGTTTGATATTTCAATTTTTTCTCGTCATCTAATATGGCGACTTTGTCTGCGACAATCAGATGGCGAGCTAAGGTGGTGACATTCTCCGCTCTAGTACCATCAATATGCGCCGTAACGTAACTGCCAAACCGTAATTGATTTTTGTTGTCATGCAGTCCGTAGGGATCGTCTATTTGGGCGACGAGATAGGTCATACGGCTGCGGTTATCGATCACACCTTCGCTACGTACAATCTTACCTTGCCATTGTTGTTGCAATCCGGCGAATTGCCCCTGAATGGTGACTGAGGCACCGAGTCCTTTATTATCAAGGTAACGTATGTCTTTATCTGCAAGGGGGAGACGAATTTCTGCCTGAGCTGTACTAAGGAGCTTACCAAGCGGCGTACCCATGCTTACGTACGAGCCCAATCCAATGGTACGGTTTTCGATTAGTGCATCATAAGGGGCTTTGATAATAGTTCGCTCTAAATTACGCTTAGCACGCTTTAACCCCGCTTCTGATGAGTTCAGCTTGGCTAACTCTTGTGCTAATTGTGGCTTACGTAGGCTTAGTTCGGTGGGGACACCGTCTTTAATGCGTTTCCACTCTTCTTCAGCTACTTTTCCATAGGCTTTTTCTTGCACTAGGGTCGCGCGAGCAGAGGCTAGGCTTGCTTCGGCATCGGTCAATGCGGCTTCATAGTCACTCGGATCTATTTTCGCGAGCACTTCCCCTTTTTTAATAAAACCGCCTCTAACAAAAGCTTCTGACAGATAAACTATTTCGCCATTAACTTGAGAGACGAGTTCGGTTTCATATTTGGCATTAACAATACCGTAGGAGTTAACGGTAAATACCATGGGGTCCATTTTAATAATATCGACTGAGACTACGGGCGTATTATCAACAATCGCTTTTTCTTCTGGTGGTTTTTTCATCGATGATATTGCCAAAAAACCGCCAATACCCGCGGCTAAAACGATGATAGGTAATATAATTTGCTTTTTGGTAGCCACAAACACTTCCTCTTGTTGAAGCTAAGTTACTCTAATCCACGAAGTAATTAACAAACGCAGATCTGACGATATAGAGATATAAAGTGTAGATGTTAACGAAATGAGGTGAATGTGAAAGGTCTATTATGTAAATAGGTGTGTGAAAATTGTTACAGCATGCGTAGATGGGAGTGATTAGTGTTTGAAAGAGAGTTGCGATGCCGAATTAGTGAACAAAATGTTGTTCGTGGGTACGCACCCGTTTACGTATACCGACAACTCTCTTGCTTTCAGTTTAGCTGCTTTGCGCTATTTTACTACCGAGCGCATGTCTCATCCTACCTCATAAGTTGTCTTGATCTAATGCGATTTGTGTCATTGATTGGCTAAAATTATTCAGCTTGTGATGTTGAGGCTGCCAACCAACCAGGAAGCGGTGAAAATCTGCCCACGCAAAGGGCAGTAATTCACGCCAAGATTGTTCTATTTTTACGATTTCAGATGTTAAAAGTTTGGTTTGTAGCTCAGCACACAGTATTGAAAAATAAGCGTTAATGAAAGATTCATAGCCATTCTCTAATTGGTGTTCTGATAACGCGCTGCCCAAAAAATAGATTAAATCTTTAATGCCAACGCCACCGCCTACGTATTGAAAGTCCACGGCTGCCACCTTAGGGGGACAAGTGGGGGCCGGCTGTTCAGAAAAGCAGAAGTTCGCCACTTTGGCATCACCATGCACAATGGTCTGAAAAGGGCATTGAGTTAATTTTGCGTCAATGTGAGCTGCTAGCCGTTTTAGTTGGCTATCTGGCATCGCATTGTACTCTTCTTGCCGTGTTTCAAGGTGCCAATAGGTTCCTGTTGTCCATAAACCTTCGGGCCATTGTGGGGTTGGATTAACCTTAATAAAGCTTGCGTGGAAAATCGCTAGCCACTTAATGACGGCGAGAGCCTGTATGCCGTCCAGTTTTTCGTAACGTTTAGTGAAACCAGCTTGATCCAGGTCGCTGAGAATGATAATGGTCTGGTTTGAGGTTGTATCGTCAAGGCTTTGATAATAAACAGGTATTAAAGTGTCTTTGTGACAACGTTTAGACCAGTGCTGATACCACTGTCTTTCAACTTGATAAGAATGTAACTTGCGTTGGTGTCCTATGTCGCTATTCCACTGGTAGGGATGTAACGCGTTCTTAGGCGGTGTTATTAGTTTAACGATGTAGCGTTGTGGTTTGCCATTATGTAGTAGTTTATACCTTGCAATTTCACCGTAACCGCTCCAAAGGCGCTGTAATGTTCCAAGTTTAATGGCTTCACTTGCATTAAGTGTTTGGCATAGGTAGTTTGCTAAATTCAAATGAGAGTCATAATTGGATTTAAGATTGACGTGATTGTGACAAAAATAGCGTCAGATTTAAAGGCTAGTTAGAGTTAGATTAAATAGCTTTCGAGCGTATCCAGCCTTCGAGGTTATAATTAATAGCAAGAGTTGAGTAGGAGGTTTCATGACAGGGTTATCTGATAACAAAAAGTTAGTGCTCTTATGCCGAATAGAACCTGGCTGCTTAGGACCTGATGGGATCGACCACATCGCTAATTTCTGCCGCTTTGCTAATGGGGCATTAAAGCGTGTTGATGCTGAGTTTATTAAATGGCGACCACTGCCTAGATATGACAAATCTTTAGATGAAATTGAATATTCCATTGCAGGAAAAGGGCTCACCCGTCCTCAAGCAGCACAATACTTGGCCGTGTTTGATAAATCATTGGAAGAGTTTGAAGAACATTTCCATGACACCTTAACTGAGCTCATCGATATTTACTTAGCTAAAAAGTAGGGTAGGTCCGCCAGTATGTATTTATCGATTTATTTCAGCGCTAATTCAGGAAGTAATGTATGACAAAACATGTTGTGATCACTGGTGCTAACCGAGGTATTGGCTTAGGACTTGTTAAGTACTATTTAGACAAGGACTATACTGTTGCTGCGTGCTGCCGCCAACCGAATCATGCCGATGAACTGAATGAGTTAGCAGAGCAATGTACCACACTTTCTGTTTATTCTCTTGATGTGGAGAGTGAGGCATCAATTAGCGACTTTGTCACTGCATTAGGGGATGCCGAGGTAGACCTAGTGATAAATAATGCAGGTTATTACGGTCCAAAAGGCTATGCTTTTGGTCAAGTAGACATCACGGAGTGGCATAAGGTGTTTGCTATTAATGCGATGGGACCATTATTGGTCGCGCAGCACTTAGCGCCGCTGCTGGCAAAGTGTGAAAATTCTAAGCTGGTTTGTCTCTCTTCTAAAATGGGGAGTATGACAGATAACACGAGTGGAGGAAGTTACTTATATCGGTCTTCAAAATCGGCCCTTAACGCTGTCGTTAAGAGCCTCTCTATCGATCTACTACCGCAAAATACTTTGTGTGTCGTCTTGCATCCCGGTTGGGTGCAAACAGAGATGGGAGGCCCCAATGCATTGATAACGGTAGAAGAATCGGTTCACGGGATGGCACAAACTATCGCTAAGTTGACCCTTGCTCAAACCGGGCAGTTTTTTAATTATAATGGTGAAACCATTCCTTGGTAGCACTCGTAACTAGCATAATTCGATTGCGATTCAATGTGATTCATTGTGAGATAAGTCCTCCAAAATCTTATTAAGTCGCAGTTAATAAGGCTTTGGAGGGGCTCAACTCACTCAATGATCTGTTAAAGCATATCAGTTAAGACCTACCCCTAATGCAAGCTTTTCAAAGTAAGAGGATTATTCAGGAAAAGCTGGCGAAATACATTTTTTCACTTCAAAACGATATTGATATTTTACGGTTTTATCGGGAATGATCTCTAGAATCTCATAATCATTGAGTTCAACCACGGAGGAGCCTGGCTGCTTGTAACAGCGTGAACGTTTGTCGCTTTCTAATTTGAATGCAAAATGGGCTATTAACTGCCTAACTTGAGTTTGATAGGTTTGTCTAATACGGGCATAGGTCGCTTCGTCTGGAAGTGGTTCGTCAGCAGTTAATGACTTAATACTATTTGTTTCTTCAAGTGCTTTAGGCTTCGTTTCGGACTTAGTTTCTTCAGCCCATACCTCAACAGTTGGAGTTTTGCTGGCTATCGTTTGGCCCATCTCGTCTATGGCATTATTTGATTGAGGTTGTTCAATGATTGCTAAGTTATTAAAGGTATCCTCGACATTCTGTTCCACATTGCCCACCAACATAAACACATGGTAGAGCACAATTGATGAGAGAATAAAGCGTACGATCATCGTGATAAAGCGATAGTGCTTATTATCGGTCAAACGCCAGTTCTTAACACCCAAAGGCCGCAGTATCAACAAAATTATGATATAAAAAGGCACAATTATCTGTGCCATCAGTAATGCTATAGCACTGATGGCAATGACCCAAGCTGGAAGAAAAAGCAAGATTGCAAAGTTATGGGTGTAACTAAAATGGCTTGCTGGCACACCGACAATTTCGTTAACAGTGCTACTTGTCATGACTAAAGCAAAATTTGCCACGATCGCGTAAAACAGCAACAGTATGGCTTTACCGGCTAGTGAGTGCCACAGTCGAGTAAATAGCGGCCAGAACTCTAGCATTAACGCAATGGTTGTAATAACGGCAATGGTGCCTAATTGGCTATCGGCAAAAAATAATACGATAGCGATCAAATAGAATCGCTGCGGCAAGGTTAAATTAGCCCAAATCAGCTTAATAGATTGCCATGTTGATTTGGGGTGCGAGGCAAGTAATTTGAGTCTCTTTTGGATATTTAACTGGGCAAAATTTGGTTGCACTATATTCCCTTACTCGCGGTGTCATTTTGTCTTAGATAGGTGCTTATGATTGATTATCGCCTATATGTTACTGTAGTGTTAATCGACAGTAAATGCAGCAAATGATTACTTTATAATATGCCGATTAGAATAATACCACTCACAACTCCATATTTTAGCCAAGTGATCGCACTGGGAAACCATGTCCATGGTGATGGTTATTTGGATGCTGAGATGATGCAGCAGATCGCGAGCAAAGGGAGCAAAGACGGGATTAACGCTAACTTCGTTGCCTTAGACAATGAGCGCCTTATTGGTTTCAGACTCACCTATGCACCGGGTTCGTGGACGATTGACCGTTGGTGTACGCCTGCCTCGTGGGATGTACCGACCGAGCAGCTCTGCTATTTTAAATGCAATACCGTCGCGACGGAATATCGAGGCCAAGGTGTTGGAGGTTCACTATTAAGGGCGTCAATAACTGCGACTCAAAAGCAAGGAGCGGTCGGAGGTTTGAGTCATCTCTGGAAACAAAGCCCGGATAATTCAGCTGTCGGATATTTTACTCGTGCTGGTGGCCGATTAATAAAAGAGCATCCAAATCGATGGAATAATAACCCGGATCATCCCGATTATGTTTGCGTATTGTGCGGCGAATCATGTCACTGCACCGCTTGTGAGATGTTGCTACTTTATTAACTCATCCTAGTGTTAGAAATTTAGGTTATTGCCATGACGTATGATCCGTTAATTACCCGATCCCCACATCACCAGCCTTGGCCCGATTCCTATTGGGCATCTACGGTAGAGTGTCCACAGGTTCAGCCAGCCGTAAATGGAATATGCCAAACCGACGTTGCTATTGTTGGAGGAGGCTTTACAGGGTTGTTGACCGCATATTATTTGGCTAGTGAGTTCAATGTTGACTGTTGTGTTATTGAAGCAAATCAAATCGGTTTTGGGGCGAGCGGAAGAAATGCAGGTTTTGTTTTAAAGGGCTCGGGACGCTTAGGCTACCAGCAGATGGCAAAGCGCTGGGGATTGGAGACGACCCAGGGCGTATATCAAGAGTTTTCTGAGGCGGTACAACGTGTTGAGTCGCTCATTACTACCCATAATATCAATTGTGATACGCAGGCACATGGATATATCAAGGTAGCTCATAATCAGCGAGCTTATGAAAAACTCAAATCTACTGCGGCGTTTATGCAGCAACACCTAGGCGACAGTAGCGAGTTTTTGAGCAAGGAAGATCTTCAGGCTCAATACATGAACAATTATCAGGCCTATGGCGCACTGCGACTGAATGATGGTTTTGGGGTAAATCCTCTCAAGTTAGTATTAGGCTATAAAGAGGCCGTGATTGCTAGTGGCGTGTCTGTTTACGAATCAAGTTGCGTGTCACATTGGTTAACAGAAGGTGGTCAACATCGCCTATTAACCGAGCATGGTGAAGTCAGAGCAAATAAGGTGATCACTGCTGGTAATGCTTATACCCCAAAAAAGTTCAATGGTATTATCGACAAGCGATTTCTCCCTATTTTAAGTAATATCATCGTCACTGCACCGCTAAGCGAGCGACAATTGGCCTTATCTGGCTTAAAGACTCATCAAGTTACCATGGATACAAGGCTGCTAAAATATTACTACCGCCTTTTACCTGATAATCGTCTTTTATTCGGTGGTCGAGGGGCTATCACTGGTAAAAACGCTCAAGACCCCATTTATCAAAAACGTTTATTATCTGCATTGTCCGACTGCTTTCCAGCATTATCTGATTGTACTGTCACACATAATTGGACCGGATGGATTGCGGCCGCTCTCGATGATATGCCTCATGTGTTTAGCAAAAATGGGGTTGGATACAGTTTGGGCTACTGTGGTTCAGGTGTCGCGTATAGCGCACAAGCTGCCTATCGGTTAGCACAGAGTATAGTGGGAGAAACAGTACCCAATCTACCGCTATATCAAACGCAAATACCTAAATTTCCTTACGCAGGATTAAGGCGTTTAGGCCAGCGAGGGTATTACCACTATGCCTGGCTAAAGGATCGGTACTTTTAGTTGCCAATTTTGTTATGATGAAGCGTTAAACGCAAAAATTTCTGAATGTTCTATAATTTTTTATTCTCACATTCACCTAGGTATAGAAACGCTTACGTTCTAAGGCTTCGTTATGAAACATGTTGTAGATAAAATGCTTGATACCCACCAGAGTTTGGTACATTCAGAAGGGGTTAAGATCCTGTCTCACACTCAGCGTGAAATTGAAGAATGGGTACAACATACCATCACCATTGAGGGCTGTGACGCCCCGTTTAAGTTCAAACGAACCAAGAAGTATCGCAGCTTACAAGGCCAGAAAGTCAACATGACCTATTATCCTGAAACTGAAACCGTAGCAGGCTTTGATTTTGAAATCATGAAAGTGGTTCGCATAAAGCGTTACTGATTTAATTACTCGAATCTTTATTAAGCATTTGTACAGTTGTTGTCGGTTAATATCTTTCTATTATTTTAGAACTACTGAGCGAAGCACAGTAAATTTATAAAACAAAGGTGACACGATGAAGAAAGCCCTACTAATTGCCACTCTATTTTTATTTCATGGCGCTGCCAGTGCAAATGTCGTTATTGATAAATCAGGTGTAGATGAAAAAGACTATACCTACGATCTGCATCAATGCACTGAGCTATCGAACCAAGCGCAAAAGGATAAAGTTGAGGGCGGTATGGTCTCTGGTGCCGTTAAGGGGGCTGCTGTTGGGGCGGCAGTTGGTGCCATTTCAGGTGGTAGTGGTTCCAGTGGTGCGAAAACCGGTGCTGGCGTTGGTGTCGCGGGTGGTTTTTTGAATAGAAATAGCAGTAAAAGGGCGGCTGAGAAGTCCTTTCAAGATGAAAAACAAACCATCTTACGTAACTGTATGGCCAACCGAGGTTATGTTGTGCTTAACTAGTGTTGCACTTGCTCCCCAATTTTTAAAGGCTCAAATTATGGGCCTTTTTTGTACCTGTTTTCAGGCCATAAAAATCATCGTTTCTAAACGCTAACCAAAAATGTGCTGCTCTTAATGTGTGCCAGGCGACTATATAAACTTTCTCGGTGTCATTATAAGTGTGATACAGATCTAATATCAGCCTTTTGTTCATTAGCTCCATCTTACGATTAAGACTCTGTTCAGCTTTTGCCCATTAAAATACTCGACACCACCAATATAGGCGATCAGTTGGAGCAGGTATGTCCCAAGTACAGCAAATAGACTCATTGAGAGAGTTGTATGTAGGCTCATTAAGTTTGCGAGAGAAAGCGAATTTTGCGAGTCGACGCCCTGCGGAGATAGTAAAGATGTTGGTTAATTCTGAATGTATGTTAGTCAGAGATTTTTTACTGGCTCACTACCTCGCCGATACAAGAGTACCGATTAAGTCGTTACTGCAGCAAAAGAAGCGAAGCTTAGACCTCTACCGCTATATCTTGACTGCAAAGCTGATACCCGTCGAAAAAGAGATTCTATTGAGCTACATGAATGCGAATATTCATCAATTAGATGAAGTGATTGTAGAGGTAAAGCATTAGCATAAAAAAGGAGCCATAAGGCTCCTTTTTCTATGTTGAGGCTAATTATTTAGCTGTCATCAACGCTACTGCGTTATCTAGCATGCGGTTACTGAAACCCCACTCGTTATCGTACCAAGCCATAACTTTAACTAGACGACCGTTAACACGGGTTTGTGTCGCATCAAAGTTTGATGAGTATGGATTATGGTTAAAGTCGATAGAGACTAACGGCTCTTTGTTTACCGCTAATACTTCGCTCATTGGCGCAACGCTTGCCGCTTTTTCAATAATCGCGTTGATCTCTTCAACTGTAGTGTCTCGAGCTGCGATAAATGATAGGTCAACCAGTGAAACGTTTACGGTTGGTACACGAACCGCTAAACCATCGAACTTGCCTGCAAGTTCAGGTACAACCAAACCGACAGCAGCCGCTGCACCTGTTTTAGTTGGGATCATTGACATGGCCGCTGCACGAGCACGACGTAGATCGGTGTGGTACACATCCGATAGACGTTGATCATTGGTGTATGCATGAATAGTGGTCATTAAACCTGATTCAATACCAATTTCGTCATTTAACGGCTTAGCAAAAGGTGCCAAACAGTTTGTAGTACATGATGCGTTAGAGATAACGGTCATGTCTGCAGTGATTTCATTGTTATTTACACCGTAAACAACGGTTGCATCAACATTCTTACCTGGTGCAGAGATGATAACTTTTTTAGCGCCTGCATTAAGGTGAGGTTGAACAGCTTCTTTTGAAGTGAAGATACCGGTACATTCGAACACCACGTCAACGTTTAGCTCTGCCCAAGGAAGCTTAGCTGGATCACGCTCAGAAAACGTCTTAATCTTGTCTTCGTTTACGTAGATAGCTTCTTCATCATGTTCAACTTTTGCATTGAAGCGACCATGTACTGAATCGTACTTGGTTAGGTGAGCATTGATTGAAGCATCGCCAAGATCGTTAATCGCAACGATCTTAATTGGATAGCCTTTTTCACTTTCATAAAGTGCGCGAAGTACGTTTCTTCCGATACGGCCATAGCCGTTAATTGCAACGCGGATAGTCATCTCATATCCCTCAGGTAATGTATAAAAATAATCTGGTAGTAAAATTACCAAATTGACAGCTATCGTCAAGTAATATCCCGCGTTATGCGCCAATTAGCTTAACAATTTTGCTGGTTTCTTTACAAAGATCAGGTTTTTTACAAAAAATGGTGTTTATTTTGTAAAAAAAATACTAGTGGCAAACATTTTGCTCAGTGGCCAGACGAGCCATTCTATCCCAAGCTATTTTTCTGATGGGCGATTAAGCTGCTGGCGAAGTTCACTAGAAGGGTAGTCACCATTTTTAAGTTGTTCAACTAAGCTTTCGGCTTGTTTATCTAAAAATGATTGCAGCTGAACATCACCATTAATCAAGGCTGACATTCTAGCGTCTGATGCGGTGTTTTTAGTCATCAAGACATTGGCTTTAGAAAACAGGTAGGTCTTCTCTAGATCACTTTTCTGTTGGTAGATACTGGCTAAACCAAGTAACCAGTCAGGGTTGACCTGTTCTGGAGATACCAAATCAAGTAACGTCAAATAGAGCGTCTTTGCTCGCTCAATATTGGATTTTTGATAGTAGGCCGCTAGGTGAGCAAGGATCAGTGGGTCGGTTATCTCATTATTGACCTCTGCATGGATCACTCTGGCTTGGGCGTTGAGATTGCCAAATCTTATCCAGTGGTAAAATGACAGATAGAGATCTGTGCTGTCTTTAGTTGAATCTTGCAGCTGAGCAAGGTTTTGGGCACTGATCCCAAAAGCCCGAACTCTGTCGTTGGTGCGTTCAGGGTGGAGAATATGTTGTACGCCAGCAGCAAGTTCGATGCACTTGCTATAGTTTTCGAGGTTGATTAGTTGCTGATATATCTGTTTACCTGTTGGGTTAGGGGTATTTTTCAGCAGGAAACGCTTTTTAATAAGGTCCGCTTTTTCAAATCTGCACCAACTATCGCTATGTAGATCGTCACAAAGTTCAGGATTATTTTTACATATCGTGGTTGTATTAGCACCATTATCGCAGCCAAATAGCATCGAAATCATTAAAATCGATATTATTGGTGTAATGATTACAAAGTAATTGCGCAATCGGACATCCTTTCGTGGTTTTTTCTAATATTATTACACGGTTACAGAAAATATCTTACTAGATCGAAAGGCGACTTTTCTTTACAATGTCGCCGACCAATACGAGGAATTATATTCCGATAATAATAGATTATTGGTCTTTTCTTTTTGTTACTCAAACATTTCTACAAATATAGTAGTTAAAGTGAGATAAAGGATCTGTAAATGACCGCTGATAAACACCTACAAAGTTGGCAAGAACGTTTCGAAATGGCTGAGGCAATGCAGCCGTTATTGGGAAAATTATATCGTAACCAGGGTGTAGAAGTCGTTCTATACGGTAAACCCCTTCTTAATGCTTCAACAATTGAAATCATTAAGTCTCACCGCTTAGTTCGTCGTCATGTTGGTGATAAATTAAGATTGCGTGAAAGCTTCCCGTTTGTCGAGGCATTAAGCAAACTTGCCGTAAAACAATGTAAAGTTGATATCGGTAAGCTGGCGATCAATTACTGGCGTGAACATAGCGATGCAAGCCAAGTTGAAGCCTACATGAGCCAAGCATTGGCATCAGCTATCGACCATGATGATAATCAGCAAGCACGTGATGTCGTACTATACGGTTTTGGGCGCATTGGTCGTCTACTTGCGCGCCTGCTAATTGAAAGAACGGGCGTAAGTAACAAACTATGTTTGCGGGCGATCGTGTTACGCGGTGGTCGTAAAGGCGATTTAGAAAAACGTGCCAGCTTATTACGTCGTGATTCAGTTCATGGTCCATTTAATGGTTCAGTAGAAGTTGATGAAGAAAATAATGCAATCATTGCAAACGGTACTTACATTCAGGTCATCTACGCGAATTCGCCAGATGAGATTGACTACACCAAGTATGGTATCAATGATGCGTTAGTTGTCGATAATACAGGTATCTGGAAAGATGAAGCCGGTCTAGGGCTGCATTTGAAGTCTAACGGTGCCACAAAAGTGTTGTTAACTGCACCGGCAAAAGGTGCGATTAAGAATATCGTATACGGCGTTAATGAGAATGACATTCTTGATGAAGATACTATCGTCTCTGCAGCAAGCTGCACGACGAATGCCATCACACCAGTATTAAAAGCGGTTAATGACAAATACGGTATTGTAAATGGTCATGTTGAGACTATTCACTCTTATACGAATGATCAAAACCTTATTGATAACTACCATAGTGCCGATCGTCGTGGCCGCAGTGCACCGTTAAACATGGTTATCACAGAAACTGGCGCGGCTAAGGCTGTATCTAAAGCGCTTCCAGTGCTTGAGGGTAAGCTAACAGGTAATGCGATTCGTGTACCAACGCCAAATGTATCTATGGCGATTATCAGCCTTAACTTGAATGGCGAAACCAACAAACAAGATATGAATGAGTATCTTCGTAATGTTGCCTTATGCTCTGAGTTGCAAAATCAAGTAGATTTCACCGAATCAACAGAGATAGTGTCATCGGATCTCGTTGGCTCGCGTTATGCCGGCGTTGTTGATTCCCAAGCAACGATTGCTGAAGGCAATAGAACGATTTTATACGTTTGGTATGACAACGAATTTGGTTATAGCTGCCAAGTTGTTGGTGTGATGCAAAAGATGCTTGGTTTGCATTACCAATCGCTACCTGTTGCGTAAATTAGCTTAATTCACAAAACGCCTTGGCCATTGCCAAGGCGTTTTTGTTTATGTAATCACCATTTTGACGAACAAAAAAACATAAAGGCGATTATTGCAGCAAACAGTTAATTAAACTCAATTATTGTTGTTTTTCACGTTGACTCTTTTAGTTAAATCGGTAGAATGCCATTCCGCAGTCAGGGGAAAGCTTCTTCAGGATACCTTTGGCTGAGATTGAACGTATTAAGATATGCGACATTAGCTCAGTTGGTAGAGCGATACCTTGCCAAGGTATAGGTCATCGGTTCGAACCCGATATGTCGCTCCAATTATTATTGGACTTAGACATTCAATGTATGGCGCGATGGCAGAATGGCTATGCTGCGGATTGCAAATCCGTCGATCTCGGTTCGACTCCGGGTCGCGCCTCCACTTTAAGTTTTAACGC